>JAKSML010000044.1 GCA_024400665.1 Bacteroidales bacterium | reverse complement strand
AGCCTCCGACTTCGACGTTCGAGCCCCAAAACGTTTCTGGCAGCCTCCGACTTCGACGTTCGACCACCGTGCCGCCTCGGGGCGGCGGGGCTTTCCGCCCGAAACTTTTAACAAGATAAATTTTGTGATATGGAAATAAAATTGTATGTTTGCAGTGTCTAAAAATAGACAAAGAAGCTGTCAAGTATCGATATTTTAATTATTTAAATAGGAAAAATCATTATTCAAATATCAAAAAAGAATCAATTTTATTAATCACTAAATCTACAAAACAATGAAAAAAATGATTCGTAACATTATTGTTGCATGTGCAATTACTTTTTCTTTTGCATCATGCGTGGAATACCGTTGTCCCGCTTTCCCACCCGAGGTTGCCTCATACTTGGAGGAGCAAGAGGATTCTATATGTTTCACAAATTCTATTGATTCTGTATGTTTCTCCGTAGATGCCTATAGTAGTGGCGCATGGAATATTTCTTGGAATTGTAAGTGTATCTGCGAGATTAACAGTAACAACAACTATTATAATAATTCGGCTGATATGAACCTCAATATTGGATGTTTTTGTGATGGTGGTGGGTACGTTGGGTACGGCTCCGACAATCCAGAAAACTGGGATTTCTCGACAATCAGATTGTGCTGGTATGTGAATGGTTCGTACCACGGCATAAATGGGTCAAGAGAGTTTGAGGACACTCTTAGTTTTACTCCCAGTTGGGAGATGGTAGAATGTCCATGGGGTGACACAATCAGGATATTCGATGTCGGCCCTTACGATTCGGTATGTTTTGTCAAGAATCAAGGTATGGTATCCTTTTATAACAGGCAAGACAGCACCACATGGCGCAGGGTTATGCCGTAAATTCCGTCCTTGGGGATGTTCTGAGGGTGGGGCGTTGTGTCGGATTTGCAATCCGCATTAATCATTCAACTCTGTGGCGAGTTACTGCTTGGAATAATGATATGATAAATGTTTATATTGTGGAAATTTTAGGAATTAGTGAATTGCGGATTGAAAATCCTAATAGTAAGAAGCATCGGATTGCAAATCCGATGCAACGGAAAATACATTCAAAAGTTAATCATAAATTAAAAATACATTCAATATGAACAATTTTTTCATTTACTTACTGAGCCTGCTACTGGGTATGACCGAGGGAGGCATATACGGACCAGTGAATCATGACATGCCAATGCTTCAGCAGAAAAATGATATAAGACTTGATTTTGATCTGAATTGCGTTGGGGCTACTGCCAGTGCGGCATACGCGTTCAGTAACCATTGGGGGGTTCAGGGCTCTTTTCAAGGAATGGATTTTCCTATCAGAGCACGTTATGGTGGACAACTTTCTGCAGGATGGTTCACACCACTCAATACCAACAACATTTTTGAAGTTTATGCAGGTGCATCTATCGGCCACGGAAAACGAGGGCAAGTGAATGACGAATACGAGGCTCTATATCAATCATATTTTGTTCAGGCCGACTATGGTTGGTGCGGACTTGCAAATTCGCACATCGATGTTGCACTGGGTGTGAAAGGTGGCTATCTATATGGCAATGTCGAGCATTCTGTTGTCTTAAACAATCCTGAGACCGATGAGTCAATGTTCGTTGAGTACCCTTATACACATTCTGCTCCGTTCATCGAACCAACGGTTTTGTTCCGCTTCGGGTGGGAACATCTAAAGTTCAATCTTAATGCGAGTATGACATTTAGCCGTAACAATAAAGGAGCTAGTATCACAAACCCCGAGCCGCGAGTAGGTGTCGGCCTTAACTATTATTTCAACACAAAGGACCACAGAAACGAGTAAGATTAAAACTATAATTAAACAATGAAAAAAATCGTTCGTATTGTTATCTGGTAGTAAAGCGTGTTTACCCATATTAGCTTATGGCGAAGCAGGAAGTTCATTCCCAATATGGGACATTACCGATGCCATTGATACGATTTATTGTAAAAATGATGATGGGGGGTATACCGTCTCTCCTACAGATAGTGAAGACAATGATGGCTCTGAAGATAATTGAAATAGTAAATCATTTTAATAACATTCAAAATGAAGAAGATAGTAATCACTCTAATTTGTTTGCTATTTTTTTGTGAAGCGACCTATGCGCAAATCAAAACAGAGAAGTATTTTATCGGTATTACTAATACATTTTTCATGGGAGTATCTAGCAATATGTCCCCAATGGAAAGTTACTTGTCACAAAGGGACGAATTGCACAAAAATCCATCTTTGGGTGTATTGGGTTTCTCCTATGAAGGGGACGCATTCTTGATAGATAATTTAGCATATCACTTGGAACTGTCTCCTTACATCGGACGCGAACTGGCAGAGATAACAAATGATGAGATTTCGACGATAGGAATCAAATTCTCCTTAGGTCTGGAATACTATTTTAATCTTAATCAGAAGGATAAATTAAGTATTGGTGGTGGCATCGGCTATGATGTGTTTGGCTATTTTTACAATAATCATTCAGCCAGATACAACAATTATGTCATTCCTTTCAGCATCACATTCTGGCATAATCGAGTAGGATACTCTTTGTTGTATGAGCCTTGTATTTCAAAAGGCGTCCCTACGAATAACCCAAGTGCACTTCCAGAATTGGCACCTAACTATATTTGCTTTTCTGTCCGTTTAAAATAGCAATCCGTTCTTGGGGATGGATGATCTGACGAGTTCCGTTACATCGGATTTCCATTCTGAAATAAAGTGCGAAACGGCTTAACCAGGCTCTCCGTCGAACACCTACGAATAATAAGTTGAATTTTTAGGGGACTTCTAATTATTCGTGTTAATTCAATATTTTGATAAACATAAATTATCATGAATTGTCCATGAATTTAATCATAAATTATTATTGTACAATAAATTAATTCATGAAAAAATTCGTGAATAATTCATGGAAATTCGTGTAAAAAAACTTATTATCATTAATTTTCTTGAATTTATAGAAGTTGCCTTTAGAGCCTGCCTATTGAAACAAACTCTACGTTGTTAGAGCCATACAACCCGAATACTGCCGACTGATGAGTTTACACGGGCTCTGGCCATTCAGGAAGCACGAATTTAGTCAATAGAACCCAGCTAGAATGTGATTATTATGGAAAAGACGTAGTACGTGGCTTATCAACCACAAAAAAATTACGCCCTTCCGTTCTTGGGGATGCCTGACGAGGGCCGCAACGGGCAGATTGTCAATCCGCAACAACTTATATAGACGCCTCTGATATCTATGTATGATTTCGCAAGTTTTTATGGGTATAGCCGAGAAAAGTCTGAGAAAAATATAAGTTTTTACGGGTATAACCGAGAAAAATTTGAGAAGTATGAGATTTTTTTTGTATCTTTGCAACTTCGGATTTGAGACGAAATTAATAATATAATATTCATAATAAATTCACATCAAGATGATTACAAAATTAGACGATCTTCTGGAACTGGTCAAGACCAAGGGAAAGAAAAGACTTGTGGCTGCATACGCCAATGATTCTCATACTATCGGAGCTGTGAGCGCCGCTATCGACAAAGGTATCGTGGATGCCACCCTCGTGGGCGACATCGAGACCATCAAGCAGGTTTGCGCCGAGGAAGGTATCGACGTCAACAAGTTCGAACTCGTGCAGGAAGCTGACGAGACCAAGGCCGGCGTGAAGGCTGTGGCTCTCATCCGCGAAGGCAAGGGCGACATCCTCATGAAGGGCCTGCTCTCGACCGACAAGTATATGCGCGCCATCCTCAACAAGGAGACCGGCCTCATGCCCGGCAAGAAGAACGACATGCTCACCCACATGGCTGTCTTCGAGGTGCCCCGCTATCACAAACTGCTCGTCTGCTCCGACGTAGCTATCGTGCCCGCTCCCGATATGAAGCAGAAACAGCAGATCCTCTCCTACCTCATCAGCACCGCTAAGAGCCTGGAGATTGCCAAGCCCAAGGTGGCCGTGCTGGCTGCTACCGAGCAGGTCTCCACGGGTATGCCCGCATGTGTAGAGGCTGCCATCATCAGCAAGATGGGTGAGCGCGGCCAGATCAAGGGCGCCGTCATCGACGGTCCTCTCGCCCTCGACGTGGCTATCGATGCCGAAAGCGCCAAGACCAAGAAGGTCGGCGGCGAGGTGGCAGGCGACGCAGACTGCATCCTCTTCCCCAACATCGAGAGCGGCAACGTGTTCTACAAGGCTTGCACCAAGTTCGGCGGCGCCGAACTGGCCTGCATGGTTGTGGGCGCCAAGGTTCCCTGCATCCTCACCAGCCGTGGCGACAGCGCTAAGACCAAGCTCTACAGCATCGCTCTGGCAGCTATCAACGCTAAATAAGGCTTGAACCATACTATTTGAAAGATTGGAAGATGCGAAGGCCTCAACAGCTTTCTGTCTTCCAATCTTCTAGTCTTAAAACAGAATTTTTCACCGACTATCTATATCTCCATCATGGACAAGTATTTTGAAGGACTGAAGGGCGTGGCCATCACCGTGTGCGACAAGGAGGGCAACATCCTCGACATGAACGCCCGCTCCGCCGACGTGAACAGCGAAGGCAAGAAGATTATCGGCAACAACCTCTTCGGCTGCCACCCCGAGCGTGCCGCTGCCATCTTGAAAGACCTCCTCGACCACGAGAAGCTCAACGCCTACACCATAGAGAAGAAGGGCATGAAGAAGCTCATCTACCAGGTGCCCTGGTACGACGGCGAAGAGTTTGGCGGCCTCATAGAGCTCTCGCTGCCTATACCCTTCGACATGCCCCACTATGTCAGACAGCCCAAAGAGCAGTAACCCGCAGACAACAAAAGCCAGCGAAAAAAAGGAAACACACTTATTATCATAAGAAAAGAAATGATTAAACTGAAGCACCTTATCATCCTCTGCTGCCTCACAGCCTTCGCCTCCCAAGCCCTCGCGCAGGGCACCATCTCAGGCCGCGTGTTCGACAGCAAATCCGGCAAGGCCGTGGAATATGCCACCGTGGCCGTGCTCAAAGCCTCCGACTCCTCCATGGTAGCAGGCACCATCAGCCAGAGCAACGGCTCTTTCACAACCAAGGCAGCCTACGGCTCCTATATCGTCCGCGTCTCCTTCATGGGCTACACCACCTATTTTCACCCCAAGAACGTGGTGCTCACTGCTAAAAGCCCTTCGGCCAACCTCGGCAAGATACTCATCACCCCCGGCGCCATGATGATGGACGAAGTGGTGGTGAGCGCAGAGCGCACCATGGTGGAATACCAACTCGACAAACGCGTGGTGAACGTGGATAAGAACCTCGTCACCTCGGGCGGCACCGCCACTGAGGTGCTGCAGAACGTGCCCAGCGTGTCGGTAGATAATGACGGCAACGTGACCCTCCGCGGCTCCTCGAACGTGAAGGTGCTCATCAACGGCCGCCCCTACGAGCTTATGGGCAACGACCTCGAGACCCTCCTCGAACAGATACCCGCCAGCACGGTGGAGAGCGTCGAGGTCATCACCAACCCCTCGGCCAAGTACGACCCCGAAGGCATGTCGGGCATCATCAACCTCAAACTCAAAGAGAAGACCGCCGCAGCCCTCGGCCTCAACGGTATGGTCAACCTCAACGGCACCGCCCCCCTGCCCTTCATGATCCCTGAGCAGATGCCGCAGTTCATCCCCTCGACGATGGGCAGCATCAACCTCAACTACACCACCGAGAAGTACAACCTCTTCTTCACCCTCGACGGCGGTATGCGCAGCCGCGGCAGCGTGGGCCACAGCAACATAGAGCGCCTCAGAAACGGCGCCGCCTGGAGCCACGACAGCCTCGACCAGTACAGCATCCGTCGCAACTACATGGGCAGCATGAAGATTGGCGGCGAATACTATTTCAACGACAAGAACAGCCTCCTCCTCTCCTACCAGATGCGCGGCGGCCTCCGCAACCGCTCCAGCCAGATCTTCTCTACCGACCTCCTCAACGAGAACCATTTCCTCGACTATGAGCAGCTCGACACCAACCACAACCGCAACATCAACCATTCCTTCAACCTCAGCTACATCAAGAAGTTTGACGAGAAAGACCGCGAGCTCACTGCCGATGCCACCTTCTCCATGCGCCATGTGCTCGGCGACGGCACCCAGGAGCAGCTCTACCCCAACCTTTTCGCCAACTGGGGCAACTACTACCTCCGCGAAAGCCTGAGCGAGAACTTCCACAAAGCCCTCAACCTCAAGTTCAACTACGTCCACCCCTTTGCTGAGAAGTGGAAATTCGAGACCGGCTACGAAGGCCGCCTTGACTGGCCCGACCAGAACGCCGACTACTATCGCACTGAGTTCCAGTTCATCGGCACCACCTTCGGCCACAACCGCTACTACGACAGCATCTCCTCCACCCATTTCAACTACAACCAGCAGACCCATGCCGTATATGCCACCGTGGGCGGCAAGATTACCGACAAGCTCTCAGCCCAGGGCGGCCTCCGCGTGGAATATGCCTACCTCCTCGGCTACGACGTCAACCACCCCGCCGCCGACTCTGTGCGCAAGAGCTACTGGGAGCCCTACCCCACCCTCCACCTCTCCTACGAGTTCAACAAGAGCAACAGCATGCAGCTCTCCTACAGCCGCCGCGTGCGCCGTCCCCACATGTGGGACCTCAACCCCTACCTCGACGTGCGCGAAGGCCAGGAGCTCTCCTTCGGCAACCCCAACCTCGACCCCGAGTTCACCAACGCCTTCGAGCTCTCCTATAACCTCAGCCTCGACAAGTGGAACATCTACACCTGCGCCTACTACCGCCAGACCAACAACATGATGACCCGCTACGGCTATGTCTGGGACTCCGTCACCAACCAGCGCTACTCCTGGTGGATGCCCTACAACGACCAGTACGACGGCTACTGGGCCAGCACCTGGCAGAACCTCGACCGCGGCTTCAACTACGGCCTCGAATTCATCGTTGACTGGCAGGTCTTCAAATGGTGGAAGCTCAACGCCTCCCTCAACCTCTACCACAGCACCATCGAAGGCACCGCCCTCCTCGACGACAAAAAGACCGACGCCTTCCAGGCCAGCGGCAAGTTCACCTCCTTCATGAACCTACCCAAAGACTGGACCATCCAGTTCTCCGGCCAGTATTTCGCTCCCTGGCTCGACCTCCAGACCACCATGTTCTCCTCCTTCTGGTTCGACCTCGCCGTCAAGAAGGACGTCCTCCAGCATCGCGGCACCGTCAACCTCCGCATCGGCGACCTCTTCGCCACCAGCGGCTGGGGCCACGAGACCCACACCGAACAACTCAACCGCATAGTACGCTCTCGCCGCATCTCCCCCACCATAACTATCGGCTTCGCCTACAAGATCAACAACGGTCTTAAGCAGAAGCCACGCACAATGGACGAAGATGACTCCTCAGAAGGCGAATATTGATATCCGCGAGCAAAAGGGCCGCTTAGAGGTCTTCGACATCGTTCGAGGCCGCTATGTGGCCCTCACGCCCGAGGAGTGGGTGCGACAGAACGTCATCCACAACCTCCACTACAACCTCGGCTACCCCCTCGAGCTCATCCAAGTGGAAGGAGCCATCACCCTCAACGGCATGACGCGCCGCTGCGACATCGTAGTCTATGACGCACAAGTCCGCCCCTTCATCATCGTAGAATGCAAGCAGGAAAGCGTCCCCATCACTCAAAAAGTCCTCGACCAAGCCTCGCGCTACAACCTCGTTCTCCGCGTCCCATACCTCCTTCTCACCAACGGCCCGCAAAGTATCATCTGCCATGTCGATTTTGACCAAAAAAAGCTCCAATTGTTAAAAAAATTACCATTCTATCATAAATGATGTTAAAAAATAGGGGGTAAAGGTAAAAAAAACGGGTGTTTTGACTCTATATAGTAAACTTCTTTTGAAGACCTATGCGAGAACGTGACAAACAACTGCTGGCCGACCACTATTTGGACTTCTACCAAATAGCGTTTAGCATCCTCCGCAACCCCGCCGATGCGGAAGATGCGGTTCACGACGCGCTCGTCAAAACCATGTCCCAGCCAATGCTCAAAGACCCCTACCGCTACTGCTCCACAATTGTCCGCAACAACAGCATCAAGCTGCTCCAAAAATGCGCCTACTCGCTGCCACACTCACTGCCACGCTCGCTGCCCGACGACCCTTTTGCAGAAGACGACCCCACCGAGACCCGCATCCAGCAGCTCTGGAAGCTCAAAGACCAGCTGCCGCCGCGAATGCGCGAAATCCTCGACCTCTACTACGTCAAAGGCTACAGCCGCGAGCAGATAGCCCAGCACACCTCCCTCACGCTGTCCACCGTCAACAAGATCTTCTACAAAGGGCACTACAAGCTCAAACAGCAGCTGCTCACATTGGAACAACACGAAAACGACATGACAGATAATAAATAATACTCACCATAAAATAAATAGGACTATGAACAACAATCTTGAATATCTCCTGCGCCGCTATGCCGAAGGCTCCCTCACGCCCGACGAGCAGAAAGAGCTCAACCAGCTCACCCATCGCGACAACATCATCCAGTCCGCCACCCTCCGCGCCGACAAAGTGTGCCGCCAGCGCCGCATTGGCATCACCTCCGTGGCCTCGCTCCTCCTCGTTGCGGGAGCCTTCTACCTCCTTCCCTCACACCAGAGCAGCATCGTCGAAGGCACGCCCATCGTTGCCCAGGCCGACATCCCCGCCGTGAAGGCAGCCACGGCAGAGCAGCTGCCTGCCATCATGCCTGCCGAGCAGCCCCAGGCCCAGGCCCAGCCTGCTCAGAGCCGCAACGCCATGCCCGCAGCCGCCACACAGCAAGAGCCCACAATCAGCGAACCTGCAGCCGTGGAAAGCCCCGCTGTCAATGTGGCCGATGAGATTGCGCCCGACATCCACCTCGGCGACGCCCCCATGGTGGCCTGCAACACTCAGTGCTCGCCCGAAGACGTTATCGACGACATCTGGAAGTTCCTCAAAGCCTAACACTGCCGCCTGCCGCACAACAGCCCTAAAGACATCATGCCCATGAAGAAAGCACTCACAGCCCTGCTGCTGCTCCTTCTTGCCTGCACGGCAACAGCACAGACCGACCTCTACCAACGCTATGCCGCACGTACCGACATCCGCGTGGCCAGCGTCAACAAGTTCGCCATCGACTCCGCCACCACCATCGGCGTCACACGCCTCGAAGCCGAAAACTTCGAAGCCTGGGCAGGCCTCTGCAACGACTTCGGCTTCCCCGCCCCAAGCGAAAGCGGCAGCACCGTGGTCAAAGACCAGTCAGCCCCAAAGCTCAACAGTTGGGACGGCGTCATGTTCGCACAGCGGAACAGCCTCGACCCCACCCAGCCCATTGCTGTCATCAACGAGCATATCGACCCATCACAAACCTGCTACATCGGCGTCTCCTACCTCGACCGCACCGTCTATATCTTCTACTGCCAGAACGCACAGCAAGCCAACGCCGTCCTCAGCCACCTCATCAACAAGATGCTCTCCTCCCAGCAATAAACATCCTCCTTTGAAAAGTCCTAAACCACAAACTCATTCAACGGGTTACCAACAATAAAATCTATCAATTATGAATAAATATTTTAAAATCATCCCTCTCCTCCTGGCTTGCTGGCTATGCCTCTCTGGCCTCCCCCTCCATGCCCAGTCCTTCCAATGGTCTCGCTCGGCGGGGTCAAGTACGGCTTCTTCTGTATCTCAAAGCTCCCCTACCAAGATATTCCGCGACAGCAAGGACAATATCTACTACTGCCTCTCCTTCGCCAACTCCTACTCTGTGAAGATTGAAGGCAGGTCGGTCTATAGACCTCGTTGCAATGTCGAAGAGTGCTGCGCCGTTGTCTGCTACGACTGCGAGGGCAATATGAAATGGTATCGGACAATATTTAGTCAGTCCAACTCCACCCACGGGAGTTCTGTTTTCTTTAATGAGGTGACCATGGTGGAAGACACATTGGTTATGAACTTTAATGGCATCTTTGAGACACTGTATCTCTGCGACAGCACCCATGTGCTGGATACGATTCCCCTCGGAACGGTTTTCACAGGCAGGCTCAATGCTCTATGGATGAGCACTGACAGCGGTAGGCCTATCCGCATAGTCCATACAGGACCTTTTGCAGAGATATCTTATTCTGGCGACAAGTTGCACTTATTGTTAGGGTATTATCGTGAAGATTCCGCTTCTTTCATTGATGACGATTCCGCCTACGTCAAAGTCTGCACCCCTCAAGGCGAAGAGATACGACATTTCTCGCTGGACTTCTACGTATATCCTTATTTCAACAAAACTCTGGTAAATATTGAATTTGCTGTATCTCGCGATAAATACTACGTTCTATATAATAATGACTTCTATTCTGACAGCCTTTGGTTCGGCGGCCAGCTATATGTGGACAACACATCTGGTGGAGGCACCAACTCGGTTTTGGCCTGCTTCGACAGCACAGGGCAGTGCCTCTGGAGCAGACTGCTAAATGCCTTTACCCAAAACCAATACTATGGAGCCTCCCATATAGCTATAGACGAATCGACAGGCCTGATATATGTCACGGCTTCCGGAGCGGGATATGACCCTGCCTATC
>JAKSML010000043.1 GCA_024400665.1 Bacteroidales bacterium | reverse complement strand
TACATCAAACTGGTGAAAAAATAGATGAACGACATCTTCGGCAATTGACGAATAATTGGAGAGCATCCTAAAGGGATGCTCTCCAATTAATATAATGTTGTTCGTTTTGTTATGTCGGAAATATTTCGTATCTTTGTATTTGGATAGAAACAAGAGTTTTTTATTTATCACCAATATTATCAGTTTTTTATGGCTTTCGACTACAAGAAGGAATATAAGGAATTTTATATGCCCAAGGCCAAGCCCGAGGTTGTGAATGTGCCCGAGATGCGGTTTGTGGCTGTGCAGGGTGCCGGCGACCCTAACGAGGAGGGCGGCGCGTACAAGAAGGCTGTCGAGATGCTCTACTCTGTGGCTTACACTATCAAGATGAGCAAGATGGGCTCGCACAAGATGGATGGATACTTCGACTTTGTGGTGCCACCGCTGGAAGGGCTGTGGTGGCAGAAGGGGGTCGAGGGGGTGAATCTGGACGACAAATCGGCCTTTGAATGGGTGTCGATGATCCGCATACCCGACTTTGTGACGCCTGAGGAGTTTGAATGGGCCAAGGCCGAGGCCACCCGCAAGAAGGGGCTGGACCTGGAGAAGGTGCAGTACAGGGTAATGGAGGAGGGCCTCTGCATCCAGTGCCTGCATGTGGGGCCTTACGACGACGAGCCTGCCACGATGGCACTGATGGAGCAGTTTGCCGCCGCAGAGGGCTACGCGGAGGACCATTCTGATGAGCGCCGCCACCACGAAATCTATCTCTCCGACCCTCGCAAGACTCTTCCCGAGAGGCTGAAGACGGTTTTGCGTATGCCTGTGAAGAAGGCATAGTGTGCTGATTTCGAACGGATATTGATTTGCTGAATGGAAAAATTTTCGCCATAAATGACGATTTTGCTTGATTATATTAAAAATTTTTCCGTACTTTGCATTTTTGTTTGAAACCTACATATATTATATTTACACATGAAAATGAATACTTTCCGTGCATTGACCTGCCAAGAGATTGAGAGCCTGGAGCAGTTCGGCAACAGAGCCGAGGACTGGTCGCAGGTGCAGGTAAGCGACGCTTTCGACGCCGCCCTTTTCCGCAACAACGTTTTTATGGGCCGTGTATGGCTCGGCGCTATGGTGCAGGGCTACGTTCACGACGGCGACCTGCGACTGCCCGAAGGTATTTACAACTCCATGCTCTGCGATGCCCAGGTGGGCAGCCACTGCGCCATCCATAACGTGAAGATGCTCAGCGGCTACAGCGTGGGCGAGAGCTGTCTGCTCTTCAACATCGACGAGATGACCGCCAGCCGCCCCAACATCGAGAACGACTATCCCTGGATTGAGCCGATGAACGAGAACGGCGGCCGCCGCATCATGCCTTTCAGCGGCATGACGATAGGCGACGCCTATCTCTGGGCCAAGTATCGCGACCACGGCGCCATGGTGGAACGTCTGGAGCAGATGACGCGCGAGCGCCTCGCCACAGAAGAGGGCTGCTACGGCAACGTGGGCAGCCACTGCGTGATCAAGAACACCAGGACAGTGCATAACGTGGCCGTCCTCTCCGACGAGGAGACCCCCTCACGCATAGAGGACTGCATCGTGCTGGCCGACGGCGTGGTGGGCTACGGCAGCACCTGCGAGTATGGCTGCATAGCTATGCGCTTCGTGCTGGGCGAGCATGTGCATCTGGAGTTCGGCGTGCGCCTGAACGACACCGTGGTGGGCGACAACTCCACCATAGCACGCTGCGAGGTGGGCAACAACATCATCTTCCCCGCCCATGAGCAGCACCACAACAACTCGTTCCTCATAGCCGGCGTGGTGATGGGACAGAGCAACATGGCGGCAGGCTGCACCGTGGGCTCTAACCACAACGGCCGCACCGCCGACAACGAGATTGTGGCAGGCCGAGGCTTCTGGCCCGGACTCTGCACCAGCCTCAAGCACTCGTCGAGCTTCGCCTCCTACACCCTCCTCGCCAAAGGCTCCTACCCCGCCGAGCTGAGCATCACGCTCCCCTTCTCGTTGGTGAACAACAACGCCTCCAAGGGCCAGCTCGAAGTGATGCCCGCCTACTGGTGGATGTATAACATGTATGCCCTCAACCGCAATATCACCAAGTTCGCCAAACGCGACAAGCGCAAGAAGAAGGCGCAGCACATCGTCTTCAACCCCTTCGCCCCCGACACCGCCGAGGAGATGATCAACGCCCGCATGCTCATCAAGTGCTGGACCGAACAGGCCTACCTCAACTTCGACAAGACGAAGGAAAAGGTGGAGGTGCTCGGCTACGGACTGGAGAAAGGCAAGCGCAGAACGGTGGTGCTGAAATCGGCCCAGGGCTACCAGGCCTACGAGGATATGCTCATCTACTATGCCATGAACACCCTCACCAACGATGGCGCCGAGAACGCCATGCCCGAAGCCAGCCTTGGCGAAGGCGAACGCATCCGCGAATGGGCTAACCTGGGCGGACAGCTCGTGGCACAGCAGGACCTCGACATCCTGATACGCAAAATCGAGAGCGGCGAGGTGAAGAGCTGGGACGAGGTACACGAGGAGTTAGACAAACTGTGGGAAGCCTATCCCGCACAATGCCGCAAGCATGCCTACCAGGTGCTGTGCGACCTCAGCCTCACCCATAGCCTCAACGAGACGCAATGGCAGCAGTACCTACAGCGCTATGCCACTATACGCCAGTTTGTTGCCGACCAGGTGCGCATCACCCGCCAGAAGGACGAGGCCAACCTCTTCCGCCAGATGACCTACAGAAACGACGCCGAGATGAAAGCTGTCTTAGGCTGATAGATACAAGCTGAGGGCGTGCGTTCAGCACGCCCTCAGCTCATTATCAACATGATGCAAGACACAGCCAAAAAAGCGTGAAAAAAAGTTGCTAAACCAGAAAAAAGTCGTATCTTTGCAAAACCAAAAGGGCTGCTTCCGACAGTATGAAAGCCACACAAAAGCATCAGAACGACCCTTTTACAGCATTTTCGCGATAGCGGGAAACATACCAAAAACTTTAACCTAAAATCATCAAACAATTCACCCTAACAACAATTATCGGCACAGAGAGCACGTGCTTATTATGCTTTGCCACATAGCAAAGCCTGCGAGAGTTCTTTGAAATACTGGAACCTGGTAACCTCAGAGCTGCTCTTTGAGGTCTAAGAGAAACTGCCTGACTTCGAGGAGGGTGTTGACAAGCTGCTGGCGGTCGGCATCTTGTCCATGCTTGCGGAGCTGGTCGCGGACGCCGTCGAGCGTATAGCCGCAGTCGCGGGTGAGGTGATAGATTTGTTTCAGGAGAGCGATGTCCTCGGTGGTGTAGTAGCGCGAGCCTTTTGCATTCTTGTGAGGCGAAAGCTCGGGAATCTCCGTTTCCCAGAAGCGGAGCAGCGAGGTGTTGACGCCCAGCATGTCGGCGACCTCCCCTATACCATAATATAATTTCTCACCCATAATGCTGCTTAGTATGAATAATAGCCGCGATCCTGATAGGACTGCTGCTTGGTGTATTTGACATCCTTGAGGCTGTTGGCCTTGATATTAATCTGGAAATTCCAGCTCTTGTAGTAGCCGAAAGGCACCCAGTTGAAGCGCATCTCCCAGCAGTGGAGGTCGCGGTAGATGTCGAGCGAGGTGTAGGAAAGTCCCTTATTGACGAAGTCGTAGCCCGTGGAGACTGCCACGCGCCAATTCTGCGTGAGGTCCATGTTGGCCGAGACGCCGAGGGTCTGTATCACCTCGCGCTTCAAGTTGAACTGTGCGGCGACGTATGTGCTGACGTAGCTCAGGGTGTAGTTGAGCGACACGTTCCACGGCATGGAGAAGTCGGCGTATGTGCCCATCAGCAAGGCGGGGTTGTAGTTGTAGGGCGACTGCATAATCGGGGCCACGATTCTCTCGGGCTGGGGCTCGGCATTCTTGGTCTCGGCATCCTTGCCCTTCTTCTTGAAGGTGTCCTTGTTGAGGCTGTATGAGATCTGGGTGCTCCAAGTGGAATTATTCTTCTGCAAAAGCTTATCCTGCACATCCCAGATATACTGCTGATGCTTGCGGCCCTGCTCGTCGATATAGTAGGGGCTGAAGGAAGCAGAGTAGTTGATGACCAACTTCTTGAAGAGAGTTGTACGACCTGACACGGAGAGGTCGGCCCACTGCAGGGAATCCTTGGCAAGGTCGTAGCTGGTGCCGAACGAGAGGTTTTCTAAGAGGACCACCTTCTTCACGCCTGTGACGGTGTCCTTCTTATCGACCACCTTCATCTCCAAATTGTTGCCAACGGAGAAGTTGATGCGGCCAGAGCGACCGTCGGCAGGACCACCGTAGAGGCTCTGCTCGAAGATGGAATAGCGATAGACGTAGCCCGTGTTGTCGGTATAGGACTGCCACCAGCCGAGCGAAGGATCGCCGAAGTCGGGGTGGTAGTTGAACGAGATGGAGGGGTTGATCACATGGCGCAGCGCCTTGACGGGGCCGAACTTGAAGTTGAACATACCATAGATGCGCGTAGAGAGCGACGAGGTGAAGGAGATGTCGCGGTTGGCGCGGAAGCCGCGCACAGTGTCGATGACAGTGCTGTTGCTCACGGTATCGAAGCTCTTACGGATTGTGGACCAGTGCCAACGCTCGTTATAGCTGGCAGAGTTGGTCCAGTTGAAGAACTTGAGCACCTTCACCGAGAGGCTCAGCGGAATGGCCTGCTGGATGCCGTACTGCATCTTGCTGAGCGTGGTGAGCTTGAAGAGGTCGGAATCCTGTGCCGTGATGTTGTTGTCGGCATTCATGGAATAGGAGAACGAGATGTTCTCGTACCAACGCAGCGAGCCCGAGACCTCGCGACGGCGCAGGGGGTAGAAGGTCGTAGAGCTGAGCGAGATGGAGGGCAGCTTGATGTTCATCAAGCCTGTCTGAGCATTGTAGGACTCGCGCAGCGAGGCGGCGAAGTTGAGCGAGCTGCCTATCTGGGCGGTGTAGGAGATGCTGGAGGTGGTGGTACTGTTGAAGTAGTCGTTGCGATTTGTGGTGTTCTTGTTGTAGTTACGGCTCTGGAGGTTCACATTGGCTGAGAAGCGGCTGCGGGGATTGGCCTTCGAATCCTGGTCATGCGTCCAGACAATCTTAAAATCGCTGAACTTCTGGAAGGTGTTGGTATCGCCCGGGATGCCCTCTTTGGTAATGCCGTAGCGGACATCGATGTTGCCTCTATATTTATATCGTACATAATAATTGCTCTTTGCCTCGGCAGCCCAGCTGAGGTTGGTATAAATCTCGCCGATGAGCGAAAGGTCCATCCTGTCGTTGAGAGCAAAGTAGTAGCCACCATCCTTGAGGTAATAGCCACGATTGTTCATCCAGCCATAGTTCGGCATCAAGATGCCCGAAGTGCGGTCCTGCTTCATGGGGAACATGGCAAACGGCAGCACAAGAGGGGTGGGGACATCCTCGATGGTGACGTAGGCCGGACCCGTGAGGATCTTGTCGTGCATGATGAGCTTGGAATGGCTGAAATTGATGGCGAAATGGGGATGGGAGTAGTTGCAGGTGGTGTATTGGCCGCTGTTGAGGTACATCACCGAGTCGTTGAGCTTCTTCACCTTCGAGCCATGCAGGAAGCCGTCGCCCTGCTTGGTGATGACGCCCGAGATGAGGCCCTTCTTGGTGCGGTAGTTAAAGAAGATGGTGTCGGCCATATACTCCGATTCGCTCTCTTTGAAATAGGGGCGGCCGATAGGCTGGCCGTTTGTGTCGAGGACAAGCTGCGCGGTGAGCATCTGCTGGTCGAAATCGACCCTGATGTCGTCCGATTTGAGCACCATGCCGTCATACTCTATCACGCCATCGGTGTATAGCTGGGCCTTACGGACGTCGAGGTCTATCGATATGGAGTCCGTGGCAGTGTAATGCACCGTGCTTGTGAGGGCGCTGGGGGAGTTGGGGATAATGCCCGGGCGGAGCTTCAGCGAATCTGCACTGGAGGTAGAATCGGCCGAAATGGCGAGACTGTCGCGGAGAGCGTGGGCTTCGCGTATTGAATCGCGAATTGTTGAAAAATTTTTTTGCGACAAAGCCAAAGAATCGGTCAAAAAGGTGCCAGATTTGGGTGCCAATTTTGATTTTTGACCCTCCAAAAACGTAGAATCGGACTGCGCAAAAAGGCTATTTGTCAGTCCTACGAAGAAGACTAACAAGCAGATGTTCAAAAGTTTCCATATATTTTTTGTCACTTTCCGAATTTACTCGTATCTTTGCAATTTGAATTGCAAAGATACCAACTTTTTGCACATTTTTGAAAAATAAAAAATACACAATTGAAAATGAAACGTTTATTCGCCCTTTTTATTGCACTGATTTGCATAAATGGAGTCGTTTTTTCGCAGAAAAAATCAGCCGGACAGGTCAAAACTGTCGTAATTGATGCCGGTCACGGCGGTGCAAAGCCCGGTGCAATCGGTCATCAGAGCAAAGAAAAAAACCTCACGCTCTCCATGGCGCTGAAATTAGGCAAGGTCATCGAAGACAACTACCCCGATGTGAAAATCATCTACACCCGCACCACGGATGCCGACATCACCCTGGCCGAGCGAGCCCGCATAGCCAACCGCGCCAAAGCCGACCTTTTCCTCTCCATCCACTGCAACTCGTGGGCCAATAGCACCCCGACAGGCGTGGAGACATACGTGATGGGTCTCTCACAGAGCAAGGCCAACATGGAGGTGGCAAAAAAAGAGAATGCCGATATTCTCTTGGAGAAGGACTATAAGGACAACAGCGAGTACCAAGGCTTCGACCCCAACTCGCCCGAGAGCTATGTCATGTTCGCCATGTACCAGAACGCCTATCTCGACAAGAGCCTCGACTTTGCCGGCTACATCCAAGAGCAGTATAAGAGCGCCATCAAGACCATCAACCGCGGCGTGAAGCAGGCGGAGATCTTTGTCCTCTACAAGACCGCCATGCCTGCCGTGCTCACCGAGGTGGGCTTCATCAGCAACCCCGAAGAGGAGCGGTATATGATGTCGGACGAAGGTCAAGCCACCATCGTGGCCAGCATCTTCAAGGCCTTTGTGAAATATAAGAGCACCACCGAGGGCGTGAAAGCACCCACCAACCTCAAGATAGACCTCAAGGGCTACAACAGCGGCAAGAAAGAGGTGAAGAAAGAGGAGCCCAAGCCCGTCAAACCCGCCGAGCCTGCCGAGGCCCCCAAGGAGGCCGCTCCCGAGATTCCCTCGGCCATGGTGGTCTCCACAGCACAGACCGGCGTCGAGCCTCCCCTGCCCATAGCCGAGCCCGAGCTGCCCAAGAGCGTCACAGAGCCCCTGCCTCCAGCCTCCGAGGAGGATGAGTTCCAGTCTGCAACCCCGCAGAAAGAGACCGCAGCCGCAAGCAGCAACGGAGTGGTGTATAAGGTGCAGTTCCTCAGCAGCGACAAAAAGTTGAAAGAGGGCTCTCGCGAGTTCAAAGGCCTCAAAGACTATGAATACTACATTCAGAACGGCGCCTATCGCTACACCACGGGCTCCTTCCGCAACGTCCGCGACGCCTCTACCTATCAGAAAGAAATCCGCGCCCTCGGCTTCAGCGATGCCTTCGTGGTGGCCTTCATCGGCGACCGCCGCATCACCCTCCAGCAAGCCAAAGAGATGGAAAATCGATAATCAAGCAAACATAGAGATATCCGACCATGATTGAAATCAACAATATCACTAAAATCTACAACGGCCAGAAAGCTCTCGACAACGTGAGCTTCACTGTCAAAGAAGGAGAAGTAGTAGGACTCCTCGGCCCTAACGGTGCCGGCAAATCGACCTTGATGAAAATCCTCACCTGCTACATCCCGCCAACCGAAGGCGAGGCCAGCATCTGCGGCCACAGCATCTATGACGACCCCCTGGCCGTGCGTCGCGAAATCGGCTACCTTCCCGAGCATAACCCGCTGTACTTGGAGATGTACGTCCGCGAGTTCCTGCGCTTCACGGCAGGCATCTACGGCATCAAGAACTGCAACGACCGTGTCGAGGAGATGATTGAGCTCGTGGGCCTCACCCCTGAAAGCAACAAGCGCATCGGCCAGCTCTCCAAAGGCTACCGCCAGCGCGTAGGCCTCGCCCAAGCCCTCATCCACGACCCCAAGGTGCTCATCCTTGACGAGCCCACCACGGGCCTCGACCCCAACCAGCTGGAGGAAATCCGCAGCGTCATCAAAGAGGCTGGCAAGAGCAAGGTGGTTCTCCTTTCCACCCACATTATGCAGGAAGTCGAGGCCATGTGCTCCCGCGCCATCATCATCAACCACGGCCGCCTGGTCTCGGACGACGTGCTTGAGCATATCACCTCGCAGCAGCTCACTGAGAAATTCCACAAAGTAACTAATAACTAATAAATATTGAGTACTGAGAAATAAAAAGCAGTGACGTAGCACGCTACGTCTGTATAGGCAGAAGCCGTCGTGCGGCAGTCCACTTTTTATTTTTTATTCATTAAATCATTAATCAAAAAACAATAACATCATGAGTATTTTCGACGCATTAAAGAAAGTTGTGGGCAGCAACACCAACCTGCTCGACCCTATCGTGGGTAAAATCGGCGCTATCAATTTTGCCCCCATCATTGAGAAACTCGAAGGCCACGCCAAGGACGACGCCAAAATCGCTCCCGTCCTCAACCTTCTGAAAAAACTCTCTAACGAGAAACCCCAAAACGCCTCTCAGTTCATCAACATCGCCAACGGCTTTGATGCCAAAGAGCTCAACGAAGCTCTCGACAAGATTGACAAGCTCAACATCCCCGGCATCGACAACCTCATTCCCCTTCTCAGAAACTTCATCAAGAAATGACCAGACAGCAACTCATCGACCTCATCCACGCCCGCAAGTCGTTCCTCTGCGTAGGTCTTGACGTGGATAAGAAGAAGATGCCCGAGCATCTCCGCGATGCCGAAGACGGCGTGTTCCAGTTCAACAAGGCCATCATCGATGCCACCATCGACTATGCCGTGGCCTACAAGCCCAACCTGGCCTTCTACGAGGCTATGGGCATCGAAGGTCTCGTGCAACTCAAGAAGACCATGGACTACCTCCACGGCCTCGGCAAGCCCGCCTTCACCATCGCTGACGCCAAACGCGGCGATATCGGCAACACCTCTCAGCAGTACGCCAAAGCATTCCTCGACCCCGAGGGCGACTTCAACTTCGACGCACTCACCATCGCTCCCTACATGGGTGCCGATTCCGTGCAGCCCTTCACCGTCTATGAGGGCAAATGGGTCATCCTTCTGGCCCTCACCTCCAACAAGGGTGCTTTCGACTTCCAGTTCCTCCCCGTGGGTGGCGAGAAGAAGCTCTTCGAACAGGTGCTCGAAACCTCGCAGCAGTGGGGCAATCCCGAGAACATGATGTATGTGGTCGGAGCCACCAAGGCCGACATGCTCACGCAGGTCCGTGCCATCGTGCCCAACAGCTTCCTCCTCGTCCCAGGCGTAGGCGCCCAGGGCGGCAGCCTCGAAGAGGTGTGCAAATACGGCCTCACCAAGGATTGCGGCCTCCTCGTCAACTCCTCACGCGGCATCATCTACGCCTCCAATGGCCCCGACTTTGCCGAGCGCGCAGCCGAAGAAGCCCGCAAACTCCAGCAACAGATGGCGCAAGTGCTATAAAATAATCAAGTGCTATAAAATAATAATGAATATAAAATAATGAATAATGAGTATTGACGGCCACCGTCTATAGAGACGCGGCGCGCTACGTCTCTACTTATTATTCATTATTAAATATTCATTACTCAAACGGCCACCGCCCATTCATTACTCATTATTCATTACTCATCACTCAATCATGGAAATCGAAGAACTGAAATACAAAGCCAACATCAAAAGTCTGCACATCCTGCTCGTCCTGAGCTTCATCAACACAGGACTCTACCTCATCAGCGAGCTCTTCAGCGGCCTCTGCCTGCCCTGGATGCAGGAATACTACGCCTCCAATCCCTCGATGCTGCCCGAAGAGTACAGCCAGCTGGTACAGCGCTCCTTGCAGATACCACAATGGTACTACCTACTCTCCGCCCTTCTCGACGCGGCCTCGGTTGTCGGCCTCGTGCTCATGTGGCGCCTGCGCAAGAACGGTTTCCATTGCTACACCCTCGCCAAGCTCCTCCTCATGATACTGCCCCTGCTCTTCCTCGACCGCTCCTATATCGGTATCGGCAACATCATGCTCGGCGCCCTTGTTATCGCCTACTATTTCTTCCTCATGCGGGCCCTCGGCCTCTTATCGGGCGAAAGAGTCACCATCCTCCCCACGAAGGAAGAGCCCACGGAGAACAACGAGAGCAATGATGAGGACACCCCCTCCCAAGACACGGACGAATAATCCTTTTATCTGAGAAACATCGCCACAGCGTCCTTCTCTTCACCTCGCCCAATACTATTACACCTTATGAAACACAACGCAATTATCATAGCATTACTGCTTCTCTCCTCGGCCTGCATTCCTGCGGCGTGCCAATCCGTCCCAAATCGCCCAGCCACTTTCCCCTGCCCCATGAAGAGTGTGACCATGGAGGTTGGTAAAAATGTGTCGCACACCTACAACGTGGCCGACATTATCGATTCCGCCCACGTCTATCGGCCCGAGGCCGTGAAAGAGAACTGCTTCTTCGTGGCCTCCAAGCAGGAGTTCCGCCTCTATGTCTATGAAGTGGCTGGCGAGGACACGCTCCTCGCGGCCCACTACCCGATATGCTATGGGCGCAATGCAGGAGCCAAAAGCAAAAGCGGCGACTGCAAGACCCCCGAATGCACCATGGAGAGTCCTTTCACCATCACCAAGATAGCCGACGCCTCATGGTGGACGCACGATTTCGGCGATGGGCGCGGCGAAATAGCCAGCTACGGAGCCTGGTTCCTCGGCCTTGAGACAGGCTTCAAAGGGATAGGCATCCACGGCAGCACCAACAACGAGGCCTCCGTGCCAGGCATGGACAGCGAAGGCTGCATCCGCCTCCGCGACGCCGACATCATAGACCTCGCCACACGCTATGCCCTCGTGGGGACGAAAGTCATCATCAAATCGGCCGAGCAAGGCAAGCTCCCCTTCGAGATAGTGGCACAAAAAAGATGCCGCAGCTATCAGAACGCCTTTTCTGCGACTGAATAGCGTCTCACAAGACTCTAAGTGCGTTTTATGAAGAACCAAAATCTTACATTTGTCTCCCCCAAGCCGCCCCGTGGCAGCCTCTAAACAAATGTTTCGACCTCCAAAACGCCTCTGGGAGCCTCTAAACAAATGTTTCGACCTCCAAAACACCTCTTGGCAGCCTCTAAACAA
>JAKSML010000042.1 GCA_024400665.1 Bacteroidales bacterium | reverse complement strand
GCCGATATCTGCCCTGAAAAATCTTTCGACCACTCATGATTTGCAATCCGACACAAATTATTATAAGGATTTGCAATCCGCATTAATCATTCAACTCTGTGGCGAGTTACTGCTTGGAATAATGATATGATAAATGTTTATATTGTGGAAATTTTAGGAATTAGTGAATTGCGGATTGCAAATCCTAATAGTAAGAAGCATCGGATTGCAAATCCGATGCAACGGAAGTACGGGCTGAAAGATGAGATATGCGAGAAGGGTTACCGCGGCAAACCTCTGACCGACGAGCAGAGAGAAGAGAACAGGAAGAAGTCGTCCATACGGTCAAGAGTGGAACACGTCTTCGGCTTTATGGAAGGAGCGATGCACGGGCTGACCGTGCGGACGATAGGTATGGCAAGAGCGGCCACATGCATCTTCCTAAAATGCCTGACCTACAACATGTTTCGATACGAGCAGTTCGTAAGAAACGGAATAAGATAACGGAATAACTAACCAAACAAGAGAACGTGAGGTAAAGCCATGTAGATTAGTCTGAAATATTAATGCCGAAAGAGGTTTGTGACCCAAAATCGTACCTCTTATAACCTTTGCAGATAATAACAACTCTGGCGAAGCGGGAAAAGTAGGCTCTCCGTCAAAGCCAGATGACAAAAATAATCAATTTTTAGAGCCTACCAATAACGAAAATGAGAAAAACACTTCTTTTTGCTACACTCGTACTCCTCATCCTCGGCACCGCAAATGCACAAAAGCCGCTGCATTATTGGAACGACGGCCCTCTCACATGGGACGACTTCGGCTATCCCAACTATTTTGAAAAGGGTAACTCCGCCTATTTCATTTCGTACTATCTTGAATCGAAAACCGACACAACGGAAATCGACGGCGTGACTTATCACCGCAGCAAGGCCAAAGCCTTCATAGACCCCAACCACTCATGGGCTGACTCAGGTTATCGAACGGCCACAGCCCTTGAATGCCTCCAAGCCGAATTCGACTTGCTCGAAATGTATTCTCGCGAATCAGAGCGTAATATCTACAGTCTAGAAGTAACCAGCGACGACCTCTTGCGGCAGTTACTGGCAAATTCGTTCAGCCGATTCAAGGTTGCAAGCAGCAAGCTCAGCAACGAGACTCAGATGGGACAAGATACCGCCGCACTCAGGCTCTGGCAGGAGCGCATCCGCGAAGCTTTGGACACCACGCAGAACCAGCCGAAATATACCTTCCAGGACAAGCCATTCCAATTCGCTGGCTCACTCGATCTCTACGCCGGTGCTATCGGGGGCGACATACACCAATATTTCGGCTTCAACGGAGGCTTAGGGCTGAATGTCGATCTCGGTTGGAACCGCCACATCTTCAATTTCGGCTACACCATCGGCGGCAACACCTGCCGCAGCACCGCCGCCTACCAGCACAAGGGGAACAGAGATGCCTCGCTCGACTTTCCCGAGGGATGCCACGCGATGATGCTCGATTTCTACCTCACATACGGGTACCGCATTGTCAACACTAACCGTTTCCACCTCACGCCCTTTGTGGGCTATGGTGTGTTGTGCTTCACTCCCAACGGCCCCAATGCCGCCACCTCGGCGGCAGAAATAGCCGACGGCTGTCCGCATGTGGGCATCGATTTCGCCTACCTTCTTTCGAACAATGTCTATTACAGTACTGGCCGCACAAACTACTACAATGGTGTCCACAACTGCACGACCCTCCACGCCAAGCTCTACGCCACCTACAACCGCTTCAACAACGTCGTCGGCCAACCCCAAGGATTCTCCATCAACCTCCAGATAGGCCTCGGCATCATCTCCGGCATGACCCATGCCGAATAGCTCTCCGCGGTGCCGTTCCTCCAGTGCAGCTTCGCCCCACCTCCGCCTTCACTCCGTAGGCGGAAACAGCGTGGGCCTTCAGCCCGCCCACTTCTGTATTATACGATAGATACACCCCATTCGACTCATTCGACTGGCACGTAAAACGCTTAGGGCTATTCCGTTAGCAGTAGAATCGACCAATCGAAGCAGTCGAACGCCATTCTACTGTTCGACTTGAGATTATCGCTCACACAGAACACACAAAAGTACCACGACGTTTTGTGTGTTCCGTGCATTCTATTTGAACGCTCCGCATCGATAGCCGATGACCCGCTTTATCCCTCCGCGAAAAAACTGCCATTTTGTCAGTATAGGTCCGCTTTACCCTCTCCCAAGCCCCATTTTTCACCCGCTTTTTCTTCGCCCGGCGAGCGGATCTAGAGCGAAGCTAAGGCGGAGCTAAGGCGGAGCTACTCTTACCCTTCTATGACGGAAGAGCGAGACTGACAAAATGTCAGTCCCGCCTCTCTTCTACCCTCCCAGTCGAAGCAGTCGAATGACCTCTTTCGACTATCTCGGCAGCGCCCCTGTCGAAGCAGTCGAACGAATCGAATGGGGTAAAAGAAAAGCCTCAAAGGCGAGGACCTTTGAGGCTTTTGCGTTATGCGAGATTGAAATCAATAGTCGCGGACAAGGCGGACGGAGCAGCCGAGGGAGTAGTGGGTGGTGTTGGTCATGTTGTTGGCGTTAGGCTCGATATGGAAAGCGTAGCCCGTGGTGCCGTTAACATGGCTGGCCGACCAGTAGTTGCCGATGTTGCCCGTGTTGGAGGTGGTGCTGCTGGTACGGGAACCTGCGGCGGGCAGGAACACTGCGCCTGCGGCTTGCATGATAGCCCATGTGGCTGAGGTATAGACGTTGGCGTTGTAGCTGGAGTTGGAGTTGGTGAAGGTCACGCCATTGGGGCAGGTCCAATCGTCTGGGAGGAGGATATAGCCGGGAGTGCTCTCGATGGTGCCCATACCCTTGAGGCTGTTGGCATTGGGACGGAGGTTGAGGAGGTAGTTCCACTCACCATAGGTGAGGGTGCGCCACTGAGCCATCTGGTTGCCGCCGTTGATGATGGGGTTGTAGAAGCCCCAGTCGGCATTGGCATAGAAACCGGTGAGGTCGTCACCATCGTTCGACTCGGTGTATTCACTATCGTTCGTGGTAGTCTCGTAAGGCATGTAACGGCTTGCGCCGCCGTCCCAGCCGCTGGTGCCGTAGCCGAAGAGGTCGATCCAAGAGGAGCAGTAGGCCTGCATGAAGACGTTGTTGTTGTCGCTGCCAGCCACATCGTACTGATTGACAGCGAAGCGCCAGGTCTTGATACGGGGACGGTACTGGAGGTTGCCCTGCGAGAAGCGGATGTGCTTCTCAGCGCTGATGCTGAAGATGCCAGGGAGGGTGCCGCTGATGTCGGGGTGCTCATAGTCGTGCATACGGGTCTCGACACTGTCGAACTGCTCGCCGTAGGTGATATTGAGGTTAGTGATGGTGATGGTCATATTGGTGAGGAGGCTGTAGAGGCTGTCGATGCGGGCGTTGAGCTGTGCCACACGGGAGGCGAGCTCGGCATCGAGATAGGCCTTATTCACGGCATCGAGAGGATCAGTAGGCGTGGAGACATACTTAATCTGACCATAGGCGTTGTTGTTGATATTCATCACATCGGAGAGACCCTGAGCCTCAGCAGTGATGAAGCCGAGGTCGTTGATGAAGTCGCTCAGGTTGACAGGACGGTTGATGATGCTGTCCCATTCCACAGAGCCGCCGCCACGGCTGACGGGGAGGATGACATAGCTGCCTCCGGTGATGGAGAGGGTGTCGCCGTTGAGGGAGAGCACAAGGTCCTGCGGGGTGAGGAAGTTCATGTCGTTGTTGAACTGGCTGAGGTTGGTGGGAGCGTTGCGGAGGCTGTCATAGACAAAGCCCCAGTTGGTGAAGCGGGGGTCGTTCTCCTCATAGACGTAGCCTTCGTCCAGGCGGGCAGCCACCTCGGCGAAATGGGCGTAAGGCACAGCCAAGATCTTCTGCGAGGTAGAGAGGGTGTAGTTGCTGTTGCCCTCGGGGTCTATGTCGCTGTTGAGGAAATAGGGACCGTTAGCCCAGTCGATGTTGGCGAAATCGGTAGAGTTCTCGCCCACGACGAGGGTGAGGAGGCCGTTGGCGTTGGTGTTGATATTCTGAACCTGCTGATAGACGGTGGTGCCTGTCTGCGAGCCACGGGTGATGCTGAGGCGCACGCTGACGGGGCGGTTGACGATGAGCTGGCCGGCTGCGTTGCGGACGACAGCCTGATAATTAAATCCTTGAGGCGCCTGAGCAAACAGGGTGCCTGCTAAAGCGATGATGGCGAATAATGTTGTGAGTACTTTTTTCATGACTATCTGGCCTTAATAATTTTGTAAATATTCATTTTTGATTTGTCTGACGTAGCAACCTGGAGCATATAGCTGCCGGCTGCGTACTGCTGCATATCGACAGTCTGCTGACCGCCCATATAGGTGCCGTGCTGGAGCACCTGGCCGTTCGTGCCATAGAGCACGTAGGTGAGGGGCTGGGCCTCGCTGCACTCAAACACCACATTGTCGGTGGTAGGGTTGGGATAGACTGCCACGCTGAAGTTGAGCGGGTCTATGCCGTTGTACTGACGGTCGCGGTCTGTGAAAGGCTGCTGCACGCCTTCGGTGAAAGACTCGGTGATGTTGACCACCGTGATGGCGCGGGCCACAGAGGTCTGCACGGCCATCTCACCGACGGTGTAGCTCAGGCTGCCTGTGCTGTTGCCGATGTTGCCACCCGCGTTGGTGATGGCCTGCTGGGCGTGCATCTGCATGGCGCCTCCCATGAGGAAGAGCAGCATGAGCATGGCTCGAGAAATGATTTTGTTACACATATATATATTGTTTATTTTCAATTTATATTAACGGCTTTCATCCTGATTATCGACTTTCCCTTCGGTGGCTTTGAGACCCACGTTGAGGAGCTCGATTTCTACGCGGCGGTTCTTGAAGCGGCCTTCTTCAGTCTCGTTGCTGTCGATGGGGTAAGCCTCGCCGAGACCCTTGGGCTGCATGCGGCTGCCGTCGATGCCATTGGCCTTGAGGTAGTCGATGACTGCCTGGGCACGGCTGGCGGAGAGCTCCTGGTTATACTCGTCGGAGCCGATGCTGTCGGTGTGGCCATAGACCTCGATGCGCATGTCGGGATAGTCGCGCATGAGGCCCACAATCTGGTTGAGGGGCTCGCGTGACTCGGGACGCAGGCGGTAGGAGTCGAAGTCGAAGTTGATGTTGAAGAGGCACATGCGCTTGTCGCTCACATCGAAGCCGAGGTTGATGAGGGCACACATCTCGGAGATGGAGTAGCAGTCCTTCTGCACATAGCTGCCGGCGCCGAAGCCGCGGCCGCCGTTGCCTTCCTGGATGATATAGACCGTGTCGGACTTCTTCGTGGTGTCGGGCACCATGATATAGACCGTGTCGCGGCCCCTCTCCAGTTCGGGCTTCTGCTTCTCGACCACCTCGAACTGGCGTTCCCAGCTGTGGTTGAGCGGGATGGCGAGGCGGAGAGCCACCTCGATGCCCTTGCTCTTGCGCTCGCCCTGGTAGAGCTCGGCGCCGAAGAAGCGGTTGCCGATGTTGGAGCGGTTGTCGTCGGTCACGTTGGGGTTGTCCTTAATCTCGCGGGGAGCGAAGGTGTTGAAGAGTCCCATGTTGTAGCCGCCTTCGATGGAGAAGATGAGCGGAGCATGGTGCGTGCGGATGAGGAAGTCGATGCCGGCGCCGAAGAGCACGCCCACGTCATACTGGCTGATGTCGGCGTTGGTGATGTCGGCAGTGATGCCCTTGGGGAAATCTTCGGCATCGTGATAGTAGGCCTTGCCGCCGAAAGCCCAGCAGAACTCGGGAGCCACCATGAGATAGGGTGAGACCCTGCGCTTGGGGCCGCCGAAGTTGAGGAGGAAGGGCAGGCGGGCATCGACATAGCGGGCATTGAGGCTGTAGTTCACATCCAGCCAGCTCAGGGAGTCGGCACGCTCGATATAGGTCACCTCAGGTCTCAGAGCCAGATGGCTCTTGCCGAGCTGGAAATGGAAGAAGAGGCCGCCCATAGGTCTGTACATATTGGTGTGGGCATAGCGGTCGAGAGCCTGATGCGAATACTCCATGTCGGAGATGTTCACGCCGCCGCGGAGACCTATCCACGCATTGGGGAAGACCACGCGGGTCTCGTACTTCTTGGCCGTGTCGGGCTCCGAAGCCGAGGGCTTGGGAGCGGCGAGGACCGTGCTGGCTGCCAGAGCCATGGTGAGGAAAAGGAATATTCTTTGTTTCATAGCGCGGCAGACTTATTTGTTAGAGATTTTGCGGGCAAGGCTGTCGCCATCCACCCAGATGCGGAAGGTGCCCTCGTCGGGCATCTGCGTGCTGAAATAGTCGCTGGCAGCCCATTTGTCCAGCACGATGTTGGAATACTGGCAGTTCATGATGCCCTCGGGCAGCAGTTGTCCGGAGACGAGAGTTGCCGTGGTGCAGCGCCAGAGGGTGTCGCCCTGGGTGCCGCAGGAGGCGATGTGCTGGTAACAGTACATCGTGAAGTTGCTGTCGGTGCCAATCACATCGGCGAAGAAGGAGGTGCCGTTGATTGTGTCGCGCTGCGACTCTGCGTACTTCACCTTGCCGCGTTCGGTCTGGTCGGTGAAGGTCATGTAGAGATCGTAGAAAAGGTTCTGGTAGCTGTCGGAGGCATAGCTGAGGTCCATGGGCGAAGCCAGGTAGCTGCCATTGATGGTAGGAGGCGTCACGCCCTCATAGATGCGGAAGCCATGAGCGATGAGCGAATCCTGCAACCGCTGCGGGATGACACTGTTGGGGATTTTTCCGTCGGGAATGGGCAGCACGAGCGTGTCGTCGCCCTCCTTCAAACATCCCGAAAACATCATTATCGGGAATAGGAGAAGCCCCAACACAGTGGCTAAATGTTTGTATTTCTTTACCATGATAGATTTTGGTATTTGTTTAAATAATCAGCAAATATACACTTTTTTTTTGTTTTATTATATAAAATACCACACACGTAACAATATTAAGGATTTTTTTGAATTGCGGCAGAGCCGAAAGAGATCCTCAAAGCTGGGTGCCAGCCACAACATCATAGACCGGACATTCCAAGGCCTCGGACAGCTGGCGGCAGGCCTCGGCAGAGTTGAGCGTATAGCCTTGCGGCGAGGTGGGGTTGAGGCATACCGCCATGAGATGGGAGCGTTGCAACACCTGTATGGTGCCGCCCCTGCGGGTAAACTCGGCATAGGCTTCAAGAGTGATGAAGAGCTTGGTGAAGTCCTGCACCACGAGCACGATGTCCTTCACATTGGGCTGGCGCGAGAGGTATTTGAGCAGGCGGTCGCTCACAGCGCCTGCGGCAAAGAGAGTGCTGCCATAGCGGAAGAGGTTCTCCTCGCCTCGACCCAAGAGGAAGGCCGAGGGGATGTTCAAGTCATGCACCTCGCCGGCTTCATCCACAGCCCACAGCCCAAGCGAAACTTGAGCGAAGCTAAGGCGGAGCTTCTCCGGAGCCTCTTCGAGGTTGATGAGGCGGTAGGCGAAACGGGTCTTGGAGACCAGCTGCTGGATGTTGGGCGACACCGCAGCACCCGTGGCGAGGATCATGGCCTCCGTCACCGTGGGCGAGGCCAGGCTGAGGCGCGAGAGGGCTCCGTCAACCACCGTGAGTTGCACCCCAGCACGCTTGAAATCATCAATCTGCGACCTAAGGAGGCCCGTGGTGGCGGCACCCGAAAGGAGCACCTTGCCCTGCGTGAGAGCCTGGGCCGTGACGAGGCGGCCGAGGGCCGTGCGCCGCTCATCGACGGCGAGAATCTTGGAGACGAGGCCGCGCTGGAAATAGTGCTGCTCGGAGGTGATGAACTGCATACCTTCGTAGAGGGTGATCTCGGGCTTGGCCGTGGCATAGACAGAATCGACCTTCTCGCCATCCACCCCGATAGAGGTGACGGCTGTGGAGATGCCCAGCTCGTGCAGACGACGCAAAAGATAGTTGAGGCAGACAGTCTTGCCCGTGTTCTTTTCGAGGCCTACAATAGCCAGACTCCGATAGTTACGTATGTTTTCTACAAAAGGCATTCTGTTTGCAAAGTTACGAAATATTCTTGTAATACAAGAAAAAATCAGCCGATATACTCCGACAGAGGCCGTACCTCGCAGCCCTTGCTGCTATAGTAGGCCAGCATTTCGTCCATTTTTGAGAGGTCGTAACTCGTAACACAATCGGAAATCACATGAACCGTATAGCCTGCTTTCGTCATATTAAAGCAAGTGGATTTCACACAAGCCGTAGCATCAGCCCCTGTGATGTAAAATTCGCTGATTTGATTGGCCTCGATAAACGCTGCAAAGGCCTCGCTTGTCAGCGCGTTGCCCTTGGTTTTCACGAAGATATTGTTTGAAACCACGTTCAACTCAGGCACCAGCTCGGCACCCTTTGTGTCGGGCTTGAAAGTGCGCGTAGCCGCCGTGATGTTATTGTGCTTGATATAGACGATGTGCATACCATTTTTCTCCGCCCATTCGATGGCGGTATTGATACCCGAGACGATATCCTTGTAATGCTTCGTAATGTCGTTTTGAATATCAATTACAACAAGTGCCTTATTCATTTTTTCCCCTTTCCAAAAATTATTGTTTTTTGCCCAAACCACAATGAGCGAACAATTTAAAATTCAATTTTCCATGCCATTTTCAACGGATATTTTAACTATACTCATATAATTACGCGTCATTCCATGAAAAGGCATTCAGTTTGCAAAGTTACGAAAATAAATTGTATTACGCGAAAAAATATTCCCCATGCCACCAAGGCCCTGCGCGGAGGGCTGCCAAATCATCGTTCTCGACAACCCAAGAGCAGACAAGATGTCCGCCATCGCGCCTACGAAATCCCTTTTCTCCCCCCGCCTCCTTCTTCGTGCCTTCTTCCTCCCTTCTTCGATTCCCCTTCAAAAAACCATCTATCCCCCTCCTCTCCCATTCCTCATAAAAAAAGTTAAATCCCTCATTTTTTTGCCCCCGTGTCACACAATTTAAAAACATTTACGTCTAATATGGCAAAAAGAAATCAAAGAAAGGAAACCCGCACATCTGAGAAAATATAATATCACGAGCCCAAAAACGTTATAGACTGTAAGAACCCATCTGATGCCTACGTCACAGCAAGAAATAGAATTCAGCGAACTGCTGGAGCGAAACTGCCAAGCCATTAACAGTATCTGCCTTAGGTACTGCGGAGGGAGCACTTTCTATTTCGATGAGCTCCGACAAGAATGCACCCTGGCCATCTGGGCGGAGTTCAGCCGCCACGGCCTCGACCGCTTCCGCGGAAACAGCGCAGAGGCAACATGGATTTACCAAATCGCCTTCCACGCCGTGGCCAACTACTTCCGCAACCCCCATCATCAGGAGCTCCTATCCCGCTCCGACCTATACGACTGGCATGACCGAACCGACAGCGATGCCCCCAACAACTGGAGCCTCCTCGACGAGCTTGCCGAGCACCTCGACAACCGCGAACGCAAGCTTCTGGACCACTACCTCAACAACGACTCCTACAGCACCATCTCACGCCTCGAAGGCATCACCGAGAGCAACGCCCGCAAACGAATGTCACGCCTTCTAAACAAACTGAAAATACTAATCAACAAATAATCATCCGCCTGGCTCTCATCTCACCCATCCCCAAGAAAGCAAACACCCATCAACAATGAAAAGATTGAAACTAATGCCATATTGCCAAAGGAAACAGAGGTCCGACAGCGGCGCCGACCTTCGCGCGGCTCGGACCACGAGCAGTCGCGGCTCCGCGACACCTGCCGACAGCGCCTGCTGCCAGGCCTCGGCCCGCCTGCTTGCGGCACAGCAGCAGATGGACACGGACGCCTCAAGAATACCGCCACTCTCGCCCCAAGAGATTCATGACCTGATTGGCAGCGGCCGCCTCTCGCAGTTCCAGCTCCGCCGCCAGGCCGACCGCCACCTGCTGGCCCTTGGGCTCTGCCTCCTCGCCCTAGCCGCGAGCATCCTGCGACACACCGCTCCTGCGGGGGCCACACCCCTCAATGCCGCCATACTGCTGCTGTCCGTGGCCGTTCTCTTCGTCACCCTGCGTGCCGCCCGCAGCCTCTGGCTCATGAGGCTCACCCTCCGCCACCGCTCCCAGCCCTACCGCATGGCCTGCTATGCCGACCGGCTGGGCCGCCTCTCCCACCGCCGGCGCCGCTGGCTCAACCGCGTCCTGCGCAGCAACGAGGCCGGGGCCTCCAGCAGCCGCTTCGAGATGCTGCTCCCGCGCATCCCCTCCTACGCCTTGGCAGCGCTCCTCTTCCTGCTCATCGCCGTCAACGCCTGCGAGACCTTTGCCTCTTCTCGCGCCTATATCAACGTCACAACCAACACCGAGCAAACAGCCTCCGCGGTCTGCGACTCCGTCAACAATATAATCAAGCAGCTATGAAACGACAATTTAACAAGAAAAGATTCTGGATTATTGTAGCCCTAATAGCTCTTGTCGAGGCTCTCACCCTCTTCTGTATCTTCCAGTGGAAATACATCTTCCCCTCCAAAGAGGTCAGCGAAATATACACTCGCTATGAAAACGTAGATGAAATCGCGGCCTCGTTCATTAAAGACTATAAGGTCAACGACTCCGTTTTCGTTGATGTCACAATGTTGGAGGCCAAGGACTCCGCTGGCTGGGCGATGCTGAAACAGGATTTCTCAGTACCAGAACTAAATGCGGAATTGCAGACCTTCATTGACAATGGCAAAAACCCGATTTTCTCTCGGCGGATTGCAAAAAACGGCCAACCCTTGAAAGCACATGCTGATACTACTAATTATGATGTGCTCGCCATCTCCTATTATTCCCACACGCTTACCCTATTTCATACTAATAACAACGATGAACTCTATGCAATATTTCATCATAACTTCGATGAATCAATTAACTCTAAATAAATAATTGTTATGCACAAAACTCTCACCACCATCGCACTCATCGCAGTGCTCGGAACTATGGCCGTCAGCTGCCAGAAAGAAAATGAAAATAAGTTCACATGGACAGACCCGGGCATATCGTGGACGGATTACAACAGCGTTCATAATTTTCATTATCATTTTCGCTTGGATAGCCTTGATATGATGGAGCACTTAGGCGATACCATCCTCATCGAAGCCTACAACGTTGACCATGGGCTTGATAACAATCTGTGTATTTCTGACCAAGCCATAGCGTATCCTCGTACAGATTTTGTCATGCCTCTCGACACTCCAGATTCTGTAGTGCAGTGGGGCGCTCAACATTTCAATGAGAAGGTACGCGTTGTTGGCACGCTTCAATACGAACCCGACATGTGGGATTTTTTTGGCCCACAATTGATGTTTGTTGATGTAAAATTAGTAGATGAATTGCCATGAAAAAATTAGTGGTGGGTTCTATAAATTCATTCACGTTGGCTCGGATTGCAAATCCGACACAGCGCCCCGCCCTCAGAACATCCCCGAGGACGGAAGCTCTCGTAATGCCTCTTGGGAGCCTCCGACTTCGACGTTCGAGCCCCAAAACGTTTCTGGGAGCCTCCGACTTCGACGTTCGAGCCCCAAAATGATTCTGGGAGCCTCCGACTTCGACGTTCGAGCCCCAAAACGTTTCTGGGAGCCTCCGACTTCGACGTTCGAGCCCCAAAACGTTTCTGGCAGCCTCCGACTTCGACGTTCGA
>JAKSML010000041.1 GCA_024400665.1 Bacteroidales bacterium | reverse complement strand
TGCCGCGTCATTCCGGCACAAATTGTACTTTTTGTGGCAATTGCGGATAATCATAGGATTTTTGTCCGCAAGCCTCCTCTCAGACTCCGCCTCTGGCTGGAAGCCAGAATGTCGCGTGCCTCTGCCGCCGTGGGAGAAAGCCTTTCGGCTTTTGCCCACGGTCACTATAGGTTATGGCTTCCAGACATCTTCTATAGAGCTATCCAATAGCAAGTTTTTTTTCAACACGTGGTTATATAGAAGGGAAGGCTGCCGCACAACATTACTCTATACAACAGTCAGTTATGCTTGTACGTCATATCCTCGCTATCGGGTGGTTGCATAGAAGAGGGGAGGGCGAGCGGGGAGGCACGTCACGACCGGCAGCACAAAGGCCCCTGAGACGGGGAAAAAGAGCATGGAATAAATAAATTTAGCACAAAAAAGTTGTTATGTCGAAAAAAAATAGTATATTTGCAATCCGAATTTTATAAATTAGAAACATATAAATATCATTTAATACAATGGGTATCAATATTTTTGCATTAATCATCGGTGCCATCCTTGTCAACAATGTTGTGTTGGCACAGTTCCTCGGCATCTGTCCTTTCCTTGGTGTATCGAAGGATGTGAAGAGTTCTCTGGGTATGGGCGGAGCAGTGCTTTTCGTCATGCTCCTTGCCACATTGGTCACATACCTTATATATTATTATATACTCGCACCGTTCCATCTGGAATACCTACAGACCATCGCCTACATCCTCGTGATTGCCGGCCTGGTGCAGATGGTCGAGATCATCCTCAAGAAGATTGCTCCCGCACTGTATCAGACCCTGGGCGTGTTCCTGCCCCTGATCACCACCAACTGCGCCGTGCTCGGCGTGGCCATCCTGGTTATCCAGAAGAACATGAACCTCCTGGAGAGCGTGATCTATGCCGGCAGCATCGCCATCGGCTTCACTCTGGCACTGGTCATCTTCGCAGGCATCCGCGAGCAGATGGAGCTCACGGGCGTGCCCAAGGGCATGAAGGGCGTGCCTATCGCCCTCGTGACGGCCGGCATCCTCGCCATGGCCTTTATGGGATTCAATGGCTTGGTTCCTCTGCCCTAAAAAATGTGTGTTTTGACCCCCAAATTTGCGATTTTTCAACACAAAAAACACTGAATTTCAGGGAAGAAAAAGGAGAATGTTCAAAAAAAGTGGTTTTTTAACATTTTGTATTTTAACGCATTGCGAAGATTTTAAGATTTTTTGACATTTTTTTTCTTTTTAGTCGTAGAAAAAGTAGTACTTTTGCATTCGATTTCGGAACCAAAAAAATGGCGAAAAAATCAGAACAACAACAAAGAAAATTTTTTAATTAACTAGTAAAGATAACTTTTAAAAAAAAATCAAAGATGAAAAAAGTAATGTTCCTTATGGCCGTCGCCGGCATGTTCGCTTTCGCAGCTTGCAACAATAACGCTGAAGAGCAGGTTATTGACACCCCCGCTATCGAAGAGCCCGTTGTTGAAGAGCCCGTTATGGACAGCGCTGCTGCTGCTGTTGAGGCTGCTGCTGAAGAGGTCGCTACCGAAGCTGCTGCTCAGTAATTCAGGAAACAGACAGAAAAAAAGTAAGGTCGGCAATGTCGGCCTTATTTTTTTTATATATATTTATTGCTATATCAGTTTTTTTTCGTATCTTTGCAAATCTTTTCGGCACAATGCCGATATCGTATAACGACACTATTTGAGCACAATATATGACAGACACGATTAAGCGCGAGACCGTTTGCAGCGGCATCCGCCCCACGGGCAACCTCCATTTGGGCAACTATTTCGGAGCATTACGCAACTTTGTGCGTATGCAGGAAGAGCACGACTGCTTCTTCTTCATTGCCGACTATCATTCCCTGACCACCCACCCCACCCCCGACGACCTCTACGGCAACGCACGCCAGATCCTCACCCAGTACCTGGCCTGCGGCCTCGACCCCGACAAGGCCACGATATACCTGCAGAGCGACCTGCCCGAGACCATCGAGCTATACCTCTTCTTCAACATGAACGCCTACCTCGGCGAGCTGGAGCGCGTCACCTCCTTCAAGGACAAGGTGCGCCAGAACCCCAACAACGTCAACGCAGGCCTCCTCACCTACCCCACCCTCATGGCCGCCGACATCCTCATACACAAAGCCACCAAGGTGCCCGTGGGCAAGGACCAGGAGCAGCACCTCGAAATGACCCGCACCTTCGCACAGCGCTTCAACAACATGTACAAGCACGAGGTCTTCCCCCTGCCGCAGGCCTTCAACTTCGGCAACGAGCTGGTGAAAATACCCGGCCTCGACGGCAGCGGCAAGATGGGCAAGAGCGAGGGCGAGGGCAACGCCATCTTCCTCAACGAGGACCCCAAGTCGATACGCAAGAAGATTATGCGCGCCAAGACCGACAGCGGCCCCACTGAGATGAACCAGGCCAAGCCCACAGAGATCGAGAACCTCTTCACGCTGATGAAGGTGGTCTCCACCCCCGACACCGTGGAGTATTTCGACGACCTCTACAACCGCTGCCAGATACGCTACGGCGACATGAAGAAGCAGCTGGCTGAGGACATGGTGGCCTTTACCGAGCCTTTCCGCAACCGCATCGAAGAGCTCTCGGCCGACGAGGCCTACCTCCAGCGCGTCATGAACCAGGGCAAGGAGAAGGCTCACGAGAGCGCCAAGAAGACCATCGACGAGGTGCGCCACGTCATCGGATATAGAAACTAATGAGTATTGAGTGGCGTGTTCATTATTCAATATTAAAAAGATACCTTTATGAGCAACCGTTTCTGCATTATCATGGCCGGAGGCATCGGAAGCCGTTTCTGGCCCCTCAGCAAGAATAACTACCCCAAGCAGTTCCTCGATGTGCTGGGAACTGGCAAGAGCTTCATACGCAGCACCTTCGAGCGTTTCCTGCCCGTGGTGCCCGCCGAGAACTTCCTTGTGGTGACCAACGCTGCCTACAAGGATATGGTGCTGGAGCATCTGCCTGAGCTGAAGCCCGAGCAGGTGCTGTGCGAGCCCATGCGCCGCAACACAGCCCCCTGCATAGCCTACGCCAACTACCGCATCATGTCGGCCTGCCCCGACGCCTCTATCGTGGTCACCCCCGCCGACCACCTCGTGACTAACGAGCGCGAGTTCCAGCGCATCATCAGCATGGGCATGGACTTCGTGGAAGAGCCCGCCCACAGGGAGGCCCTGCTCACGATAGGCATCAAGCCCTCACGCCCCGAGACAGGCTATGGCTACATCAACGTGGATGCCGATGAGAAGGGCGACATCAAGCCCGTCGTGGCCTTCAAGGAGAAGCCCAACCTGGAGACCGCCAAGGAGTATCTCGCCGCCGGCAGCTACCTCTGGAACGCCGGCATCTTCGTGTGGTCTATGGAGGGCATACAGAAGGCCTACCGCAGCTATTTGCCCGACATGGTGAAGCTCTTCGACCAAGGCCGCAGCCTCTTCGGCACCGCCAAGGAGCAGGAGTTCATCAACGAGATGTTCGGCCAATGCGAGAACATCAGCATCGACTATGGCGTGATGGAGCGCTCGCAGAGCCGCTACACCATCCCCGCCGACTTCGGCTGGAGCGACATCGGCACCTGGGGCTCCCTCTTCGAACACACTGCCCACGACGAGCACGACAACTCCGTGAGCGGCCATGCCGTCCTAGAGGGCACGCAGCACACCGTGGTGAACATCGAAGCAGGCTACGAAGCCGTGGTGCAAGGACTTGACAGATACTTGGTTGCCCTGCGCGACAAGAGCCTCCTCGTGTGCCGCCTCGAAGACGAGCAGGAGATCAAGCACTGGATTGAAAAACTATAAAGGCAAGGCATCCCAAAAAGGTCGAAAAAAGAGACAAAAAGAGCATCCGTGCAGTTCCGTTGAGAGATTGACGGAACAAATTATTGTGCAAAATGTTGTTATGTCGATTTTTTTTTATATATTTGTAAACTAATTAATATATAAAATGCAGTTTAAAGATATTGAGGGTCAGCACGTTTTGATAAACAGCCTGACCGAAATTATTGACTCCGGACGTGTAAGCCACGCCCAAATGTTCCTCGGAACCACCGCAAGCGGCAGTCTTGCGCTGGCTATTGCCTACGCCCAATATCTCAACTGCGAAAACCGCCAGCACTATGGCGAAGGCTCCCTGCTGAGGGCCGACTCATGCGGCGAATGCCCCCATTGCCGCAAGTACCGCCAGCTGATGCACAGCGACCTCCACTTCATCTTCCCCAACACCACGACAGCCAAAATGACGAAGGAACCCAGCTCGGACCGTTTCCAAGAGGAGTTCCGCGACTTCCTGAACGCAAAGAACCAGGTGGGCGTTGAGGACGACTGGTATGCCCACCTCGGCATCGAGAAGAAGCAGGGCGAAATTCGCGAACGCGACGCCGACAGCATCACAAGGATCCTCTCGCTGAAGTCATACGAGGGCGGATACAAGGTGATGATCATCTGGCTGGCAGAACGCATGAACCTATCGGTCTCCAACAAGCTGCTCAAAACCCTCGAAGAGCCGACAGACAACACGCTCATCCTCCTGGTGGTGGAGAACAAGGACCGTATGCTGCCGACCATCCTGTCGCGCGTGCAGCAGATTGTGGTGCCCGAACGCAACGTGGGCCTGAACCCTGAGAAGCGTGCAGCCTACGCCCAGATGTTCGTCTCGTGGATGCGCCTGCTTTTCAAGCTCAACATGCAGACCCTCTCGGACTGGGTGGAGAAGATTGCCGCCATCGGGCGTGAGCCGCAGAAATGCTTCCTGCAATACACGCAGGAGACCCTGCGCGCCTGCTTCCTCAAAACAGCCGCTGGCATCGTCATCGAAGATGAGCTGCAATTTGACGACGAGAAGTTCAACGCCGCCTTCCCCGCCATGGTGACGCCGCGCAACGTGGAGGCCATGAACCAGGCCGTGAACGACACCCTCTACGCCATAGAGCGCAACGCCAACCCCAAGATAGCCTTCATGCAGCTGTCGTTCACCTTTAGCAAACTTATTAAGAACAGATAACATAACACTCATATATAATAGCACTTATGGAAGAAGAGCAGAAAGATTTGGAGAAACTGAAAGAAAACGAGAATGTGCAGGAAACTGTGACAAACACGCCGGAGGATTTCGACGATAACGTTGCCACAGCCGAAGAGATGGAGGCCTTCATCCGCGACCGCCGTGAGAAGGAGCGTCACGAAAAGAAGGAGGACAAGATTGACATCTTTGGCGAGCATCAGGCTCCCGAAAATTCGATAGACCCCTATTTGGAACCCGACCCCACGCTGCCGTGGGTGAAATATGACGAGAACCTGTTTCTCAACCGCGGCTGCAAGAAATGCCCCGAGTCCTATGTCCCCGTCAGCGAAACCGAGATACGCAGCTGCAGCAAAGTGACCTCCTGCAACTGGATGAAAGGCATCCGCCAACCCGGCTGCATGCCTTTCGACTGCGTGGAAGTGCGCTTCAAGAACAACCGCAAGGACTTCTACCGCCTGCCCGACGGCCTCGATGTCACTGAAGGCGACGTGGTTGCCGTGGAAGGCATGCCCGGACACGACATCGGTATCGTCAGCCTCACGGGCGAGGTGTGCCGCATCCAGATGAAGAAACGCGGCGTCGATCCCACCAGCGAGAATGTGCGCAAACTCTTCCGCCGCGCCAAGAGCACCGACATCGAGCGCTGGGCCGAGAGCCTCAAAAACGAGCACAACGCCCTCATCAAGACCCGCCGCATAGCCGCAGACCTCAAGCTGGAGATGAAGGTGAACGACGTGGAGTATCAGGGCGACAACTCGAAGGCCATCTTCTACTACACGGCTGACGACCGCGTCGATTTCCGCACCCTCATCAAGGTGCTGGCCGACGAGTTCCATGTGCGCATCGAGATGAAGCAGATCGGCGTGCGCCAAGAGGCTGGCAAAGTGGGCGGCCTCGGCACCTGCGGCCGCGAGCTGTGCTGCAGCACCTGGCTCACCAACTTCAAATCGGTCACCACCAGCGCCGCCAAGATACAGCAGATACTCCCCAACCCGCAGAAACTTGCCGGTCAGTGCGGCAAGCTGAAATGCTGCCTGAACTTCGAATGCGAGGTCTATGCCGACGCACTGAAGAAATTCCCGCCAGCCAACACCGCCATCCGCTTCCAGAAAGGCCTCGCCCTCTACAAGAAGACCGACGTGTTCCGCGGCGTGATGTGGTATGCCTACGAGGGCGACAGCGAGCTCTACGCCATCCCCGCCGAGCGCGTCAAGGAGATTATCGAGATGAACCGCAACCAGCAGTACCCCGAGAAGCTGGAAGACTTCCAGGTAGAGCTGATGTCCACCGCGGCACTCATCCAGGAGACCAACTCCGCCGAGTTCGAACGCGAGCTTCGCCGCATGGCCGACGACAGCAGCGACACCGCCAGCAGCAACGACGACCGCAACGACCGCAAGGGTGGCGACGACCGCCGACGCCGCGACGACCGCCGACGCGACAACAGGTCGAGAGACGACAGCAGCGCAACGACGGCAGCCGCGCCGAACAGAACGCCGAGAACAACAACGCCGAACAGCATCAAAGAAACAACAACCCGCGCCACAATCATCCCCGCAACGCACCCCGCCGCAGCAGTGACAAAGGCCATAGAGACTAACCCATAAAATTCCGACATAATATGCGCAGCATAAAGATATTAGCCACCGCAGCCCTCCTGCTCGTCCTGCTGCAAAGTTGCGACAAGAATGTTTTCTACACCGCCGAACGCGACGTGGATGAGAAAGGCTGGAACATGAACGACCGCCTCAACTACGACATCGACGTCGAAGACACCCTCCAGCTCTTCGACTTCTACATCGATGTGCGCAACAGCCTCCACTACGACAAGGCCAACGCCTTCCTCTTCATCAACACCACCTTCCCCGACGGCTCCGTGGCCTACGACACCCTCGAATGCCCCCTGGCCGACGTCGAAGGCCATTGGTACGGCCGCCGCACGGGCCGCTATGTCGATAGCCGCTTCGTATTCCGCAAGCATGTCGTCTTCCCCCACTCGGGACACTACCACTTCGAGGTGACCCACGGCATGCGCGACACCAACGTGGTCGGCATCAAGAGCATCGGAATGCGTGTCGAATGCTTAGGACGCGCAACCTCCATACAAAAATAACGAGACCGTAACATAATACAGGCCAAACCATAAATATTTGACGCTATGTCGAAAAAACGCAAAAAAACAACAGAAGAAACAATCCGTACCGCTTGGAAGGTCTTTGCCGGTATCTGGATTTTCATATTCCTCTTCTTCACCCTCCTGTCGCTGGGATGGCTGGGCTTCATGCCCTCTTTCGAAGAACTCGAAAACCCGCAGAGCAACCAGGCCACCGAAGTGATTTCGGCCGACGGTGAGATCTTAGGCTTCATCGGCGTGGAGAACCGCTCCAATGTGACCTACTCCGACCTCTCGCCCAACCTTGTCAACGCACTCATCGCCACCGAGGATGTGCGTTTCTACAAGCACTCCGGCATCGACTCCCGCAGCCTCTTCCGCGTCCTCGTCAAGACGCTCATCGGCCGTCACAGCAGCAGCGGCGGCGGCAGCACCATCACCCAGCAGCTCGCCAAGAACCTCTTCCCACGCGAGCACAAGGGCAAGATTGGCGTGGTCTTCTCGAAGTTCAAAGAGTGGGTCGTGGCTGTGAAACTGGAACACAACTACTCCAAACAGGAAATCATCGCCATGTATTTCAACACCGTCGATTTCGGCAGCAACTCCTTCGGCATCAAGACCGCATCCAAGACCTTCTTCGACAAGACGCCCGCCGACCTCACCGTCCCCGAAGCCGCCATGCTCGTCGGCCTCCTCAAAGCCCCCACGGCCTACAGCCCCATCCTCCATCCCGAGAATGCACTCAACCGCCGCAACACCGTCCTCTCGCAGATGAACCGCTACGACTACCTCAGCGACGAAGACTTTGAGAAATACCGCGAAGAGCCCATCGATGTCTCCCGCTACTCTCCCCAGACGCACAACGACGGCCTCGCCACCTACCTCCGCGAATACATCCGCAACTACATGAAAGACTGGTGCAAGCATCACCGTAACAGCGACGGCGAGCACTACGACGTCCACAAAGACGGCCTCCGCATCTACACCACCATCGACTCCCGTATGCAGCGCTACGCCGAAGCCGCCGTGCGCGAGCACATGAGCAAGGAGGTGCAGCCCCAGTTCAACCGCGAGCTCCGCACCCGCGGCGGCAACCCCTTCTGCGACATCTCGCCCGAACTGCAAGAAAAAATCCTCGTCCAGGCCATGAAAGGCTCCGACCGCTACTACCAGCTCAGCCACAACCAAGGCCTCAGCGAGAAAGAGATACGCAAAATCTTCCAGCAGAAAGTACCCATGCGCGTCTTCTCCTGGAAAGGCAACATCGACACCACCATGTCGCCCTGGGACTCGCTCCTCTACTACAAGAAATTCCTCAACGTAGGCCTCATGTCTGTCGAGCCCGGCACAGGCTACGTCAAAGCCTACGTCGGCGGCATCAACTACCGCTATTTCAAGTACGACAACGTGCAGAGCCACCGTCAGGTAGGCTCCACCTTCAAGCCCTTTGTCTATACCATGGCCCTGCAAGACCTCGGCATGTACCCCTGCACCGAGGTGCCCAACTGCCAGGTGTGCTTCAACTCCTGGGGGCAGTCCGACTGGTGCCCCAAGAACTCCACCCACGAACGTGAAAACGAGATGGTCACCCTCAAATGGGCCCTCGCCCACTCCGTCAACTGGGTCTCGGCATACATCATGAAGCAGGGCTCGCCCGAGCAGGTCATCAGCGTGGCTCGCAAGATGGGCGTCACCTCCGACATCGACGCCGTCCCCGCCATCTGCGTGGGCACCCCCGAGATCACCGTCTATGAGATGGCTGGCGCCATGGCCACCTTCGCCAACAAAGGCGAATATGTAGAGCCCATCTTCATCACCCGCATCGAAGACAACAAGGGCACCGTCCTCGAACGCTTCACCCCCGAACGCCACGAAGCCATCAGCGAACGCACCGCCTACATGATGATCGAACTGATGAAAGGCGTGGTGCAGAGCGGCACCGGCGTCCGCCTCAACTACAAATACCGCCTCAACGAGTTCAGCAACGCCATCGCCGGCAAGACGGGCACCACACAGAACAACTCCGACTGCTGGTTTGTGGGCATCACCCCCCACCTTGCCACAGCCATCTGGACCGGCGGCGAGGTGCGCAGCATCCACTTCCGCAACATGACCTACGGACAGGGTGCCGCCCAGGCGCTGCCCATCTTCGGACACTACATGAGGAGCATCTACACCGACAACACGCTGAAGTTCCCACGCGGCGACTTCGAGCGTCCCAACCTGCCCCTCGACGTGGAACTCGACTGCTCACGCTTCCAGCAAGAAATCATGGAAGAAGAACCCGAATACGACTTCTGAGTAATGAATAATGAATAATGAATAATGAGTAATGAATAATGAATATAGAATAATAAGTAGCGACGTAGCGCGCTACATCTGTACAGGCGGCAGTATTCTATATTCATTACTCTATATTCAGCATAACCCCCCAATTAAAATTTGAAATTTTGAAAATTGGCGTCAGCCAGAAAAGAAATGGCTGCCCCAAAAACAGGACCAACCGCAAAAGAAAAGGGTAATCCCCCGCGACCACGACCACACCTCCCCATTCTCAATTCTCAATTAAAAAGAACAGGAACTACCTCAAGAAAAGAAAGGAATGCCCCAAAGAACAGGGAAGCCCCTCTTAACTCTTAATTCTTAACTCTTAACTAAAAAAAGACCATGACAGACCTCTTCGGCATGACCCTCTCCCAGCTTCAGCAGCTCTGCGCCGCTGAAGGGATGCCCAAATTCGCCGCCAAGCAGATAGCCGACTGGCTCTATGCCAAACGCATCGACAGCATCGACGCCATGACCAACCTCTCCCTCAAAGCCCGCAGCCGCCTGGCAGAGATTGCCTACATAGGCCGCCACAGCCCCGTGCAGTGCCAGGTCTCGAACGACGGCACAAAGAAATACCTCTTCGAAGTGCCGCACACCCCGGGCCAGTACGTCGAGACCGTCTATATCCCCGACGGCGACCGCGCCACCCTCTGCGTCTCCTGCCAGATGGGCTGCAAGATGGGCTGCCGCTTCTGCGTCACAGGACAGCAAGGCTTCCACGGACACCTCCTCACCTCCGACATCCTCAACCAGATATTCTCCATACCCGAGAGCCAGCACCTCACCAACATCGTATATATGGGCATGGGAGAGCCTATGGACAACCTCGACAACATCCTCCAAAGCACCGAGGTCCTCACCTCCCCCTGGGGCCTCGCCTGGAGCCCCAAGCGCATCACCGTCTCCTCCGTGGGCATCATCCCGCAGCTGCGCCGCTTCATCGAAGAAAGCGGCTGCCACCTCGCCATCAGCCTCCACAACCCCTTCGCCGACGAACGGCTGCAAATCATGCCCATGCAGAAAGCCTACCCCATCGCCGACGTGATAGCCCTCCTCAAACGCTACGACTGGAGCGGACAGCGACGCATCTCCTTCGAATACACCATGTTCAAAGGCCTCAACGACACCCCGCGCCATGCCGCCGAGCTGGTGCGACTCCTCCGCGGCCTCCCCTGCCGCATCAACCTCATACGCTTCCACGCCTCCCCCGACACCCCCTTCCGCACCGTCGCCACCGCCACCATGGAACAGTTCCGCGACAACCTCCTCGCCCACGGCATCACCTGCACCATCCGCGCCTCCCGCGGCGAAGACATCATGGCAGCCTGCGGCCTCCTCGCCGGACAGCAGCAAGCCCACGGCAGCAGCCAAGAAAGTTAGCCCCAAACCGACCACCACCCCCGCCCCACAGCTCACCGATCACAGCTCACCGACGGCCCCCGCCCCCTCACAGTTCACCGACAAAAATGCAATAAATTTTCGCCATCGCATACTAAAAATAAAAAAAATACGTAGAAAAGTTTGTTATTTAAAAAAAAATGCGTATTTTTGCAAACTCAAATATAAGTAGAAACTAATACAACGACTATCGAAACACAACTATCAGTTCAACCCCTAATAGCGAAAAAAATGACTGACGAAATTGTTAGCACGCTCACCGACAACGAGCTGATACAGAGCTATAAAGAAGGCAACTGCGCCAGCTTCGACATCCTCTTGTCACGCTACCAGAACAAGGTATATGGTTACATATTCTCAGTAGTGAAAGACAAAGATGTCGCTGACGATATTTTCCAAGATACCTTCTTCAAAGTAGTCGCAACCATCCAATACGGCGTATATAAGGACGAAAATAAATTCATCCACTGGGTCATGCGCATCGCACACAACCTCATCGTCGACTACTACCGTCGCGGCAACAAGATGCCCATCGTCCCCAACCGTCCCGACAACGACATCATCGAAAACCTCAAGCTCCACGACGACAACGCCGAGCAGAGCCTCATGCGGCAGCAGACCAGCCGCAACGTCCGCAAACTCGTCAAGATGCTGCCACCCGAACAACGTCGCGTCGTCATCCTCCGACACTACGGCAAGTGCGACTTCAAAGACATCGCAGCACGCACCGGCGTCTCCATCAACACCGCCCTCGGACGCATGCGCTACGCCATCATCAACCTGCGCCGCCTCGCCGAAGAAAACAACATGTACATCGAACTCTGATAAAAAAGAGGTCAGCATAACAGCGACCAGTGACCTGCCCCCCCGCCCCAGGCCACTGGTCATCGTCGTCATTCCACCACAAAAAACGCTCTTTAACTAAACGAAATGTTAATTAACACTTTTTCTGCACATTCCGCAAAATAAAAAGAAATGAACTGCGTTATTACGGTATCTTCTTACGAAGAGAGAGACAATAAACCCAAAGTTCAACTTAAATCAGGTGCGTATGACGCAGGAATACGAATTATTCGAAGACACATCTTCTGAAACTGCAAGCACAGCCGTACAACCCTCACCCCAAGTTGTGCAAAGCATCCTCCAGTATGCCCGGTGTTTCCAAAACATCCGCGTTGGAGATGTGAACATTAAAGTTTATCTCAACTAGTGCCCGAAAGTCCGACCCCGTGTCGGACTTTTTTCTTTCACCACCCCCCCTGAAATTCTTAAAATTTGAAATTCGTGAGTCGGTGATCGGTGAACTGTGAACTGACAATACAAACCGCCGGCTCCCACCCGCTCCCCTTCTATATAACCACGTGTTAGAAAGATCATGCTATTCAATATGTAACTAATTGTTGCAATATAGTTGTGATGCGGCAGCCTCCCCTTCTATATAACCACCCCTAAACAAGGATGTTTTGTGCAAATACAACTAACTGATATGTAGAATATTGTAACGCGGCAGCCTCCCCTTTCGGAAAGGGGTGCCCGAAGGGCGGGGTATGTTTCGA
>JAKSML010000040.1 GCA_024400665.1 Bacteroidales bacterium | reverse complement strand
TATCTTTCCCATCATAGATACGACGGGGTCGTACCGTGTGCCGGACTCTTGCAAGACGGTGATGGGGCTTGAGGTGCCTTATCAGGATTCGGCAAGGGCATACGTGCTGTGGGAGCGCGGCCGCTTCAACAGCAGCTGGGAGGTGGCCTACGGCCGTGCCGACGAGGACCCAGAGGGCTACACGGTGGTTCCCTCCGACGAGGAGGGCTGCTGGCTGAGCGGCTTGGAGGCCGGCACAGAGTATGCCGTGCGGGTGCGCGGGCTGTGCTTCGACACGACGATATACAGCGAATGGAGCGACACGGTGCACTTCGTCCGCCAAGGCACGCAGGGGGTGGAGGAGCCCTCGCCGCACACCCACCTCTCGCCCAATCCCGCACGCGGGGAGGTGATGGTGGCCACGGACTACGCGCTGCGGAGCATCGCCATCTATGATATGCAGGGCCACAAGGTGCTCGACAGCGAGGCCGAGGGCTTCACGGCAAGCCTCGACATCGCCGCCCTGCCGCAGGGCAGCTACATCGTGGTTGTCCTCACCGCCCAAGGCCGCAGCACGCAGAAGCTGTTGATAGAGCGATAGCTCTTAATGAATGGATGAATAGAATAAAAAAAGTAGAGATGAGGCGTGCCGCGTCTCTACTTTTTTTATTCCTTTTTAGAGAAGGATGAGGAAAGATTCGGTGAATCTTTCGATAGCGGAGAACAGCTGCGTCATTCTTGCACTTGTAGTATGGCTTGTGGTGATTGCAGATAATAATAAAGGATTTTTTTTTGCTATGTTCTACCTAATTCGATTTTTTTTCGTATCTTTGCATTTTGAAATATAGGATTTTTTGCTATGGATAATTTCGTTGTTTCGGCACGCAAGTACCGTCCAGACACATTCGAATCGGTTGTGGGACAGCAGCATGTGACCACGACGTTGCAGAACGCCATCCGCACGAACCAGCTGGCGCAGGCCTTCTTGTTCTGCGGTCCAAGGGGCGTGGGCAAGACCACTTGTGCCCGTATTTTGGCCAAGACAATCAACTGTCCGAACGTGACGGAGGGCATAGAGGCGTGCAATGAGTGCGAGAGCTGCAGGAGCTTTGCCAACGGCACGTCGATGAATATCTTCGAGCTGGATGCAGCATCGCATAACGGTGTGGATGAGATGCGCGACTTGGTGCAGCAGGTGAACATTCCGCCGCAGGCGGGGAGGTACAAGGTGTATATCATCGATGAGGTGCACATGCTGTCGCAGGCCGCATTCAACGCCTTCTTGAAGACGTTGGAGGAGCCGCCGGCATACGCCAAGTTCATCCTTGCCACAACAGAGAAGCATAAGATACTGCCCACGATTATCTCGCGCTGCCAGGTGTTTGACTTCAAGCGCATAGAGAGCGAGGACATCGTGGCGCATCTGCGCAAGATTGCGGAGCGCGAAGGGGTGAAGTATGAGGAGGAGGCGCTGCATATCATAGCCAAGAAGGCGGACGGCGGACTGCGTGACGCGCTTTCGACGTTCGACCAGCTGGTGAGCTTCACACGCGGCAACCTGACGCGCCAGCTGTGCAATGAGAATCTGAACCTGCTGGACTTTGAGTATTATTTCCGTCTGGTGGATTATTTCCGTGCAGGGAACATCGCGCAGTCGCTGCTGCTGTATGAGGAGGTTATCCGCAAGGGCTTCGACGGGCAGCATTTCATCACAGGACTGAGCGAGCATGTGAGGAACTTGCTGGTGTCGCTCGACCCTGCCACGCATAAGCTTATGGAGGTGGGCGAGGAGGTGCGCGCCCGCTACGGACAGCAGGCGGCAGGGTGCGGACTGGCACTGCTGCTGCGCTATCTGGACATTTCGAGCGATTTCGAGTACCGCTATAAGGAGGCTGGCAACAAGCGCCTCTTTATCGAGGTGGCTCTGATGAAGCTGGCATCGATAGTGACCCAGACAGCAGGCCGAGAGCCATAGATTGCAAGGTCGCCCAACCAGGCAGCGCCAGGAGGCAGTGGTCAGACGGCACCTGAGGACTGCATGGGGGCGGGGCACGGACAGACGGATACGGGGCTTCGGACTTATGAGGCTGCCGAGCATTGTGGTTCGGACGCCGATAGGGCTGGGGAGGCTGGCGGAGCCGCTGCGCCTCAAGGCTTCCAAGGGACTGAAGCGACTGCCGAGGCTGCTGCGCCTCAGAAGTCCCAAGGGGTTGAAGCCACAGCGGGGGCCGCTGTGGCTCAGGAGCCCAAGGCTTCGGAGCTTCAAGACCTGAAGGGCAAGCTGCATCGCGTGAAGATTGCCTCGGTGAGCCAGACGTCATCGGGACAGGAAGAGAGGCAGCCTGTGGAGGAGTCCAAGCCCGTCACGCAGGAGGTGCTGGAAAGTCTGTGGGAAGAGATGCTGCGTGAGCTGCCAGGGATTCCCGCACAACACTTGAAGGGACTGACGCTGCGGATTGAGGAGGTGGATATGTTTGTGGTGGAGGTGGAGAGCAACTATGCAGAGACGGAGATCAAGCCCCATCTGCTGGATATCCTCAAGTATCTGCGAGGGAGGACGAACAGACAGCTGCTGAACTGCCGTATAGAGATTGTGGCAAAGGAGCACGATACGGTGGCGTACATGCCCCGCGACAAGTACGACATAATGCTGGAGTCTAACCCGGCGCTGGCTACGATGCGAGTGTATTTTCCCGAGATAGACTTCTGAGAATGGTAAATGATAATTGATAATTGAGCCGCGTCAGCCCAAGTTGCCATCTACCATTTAAAATTTAAAATTGTGATAGGATGACTTTTATCTTTTTAGGACTGCTGATATTCTGTGCGCATCTTTTTAATGCGTGGTTCAGCCGCCGTCGTATTCCGGACGTGCTGCTGCTAATGATTATCGGCATCCTGGTGGGGCCTGTGTTCGGACTGATCACGCCCGACAAGCTTACGGAGGTGGGGCCTGTGCTGGCTTCGCTGACGCTGCTGTTCATCCTTTTCGACAGCGGCATAGATATGCGCATCAACATGGTGCAGAAGTATTGGAGCGGCGTGGTGCAGGTCACGCTGTTCTCCTTCGTGTCATCGATGGCTGTGGTGGCGCTGCTGTCCTATTTCTATGTGGGCTTCGAACTGAAGGATGCCGTGCTGCTTGGCGCCATAGTGAGCGGGACGGCTGCCGCCATCGTGATACCGCTGGTGCGGCAGATGCGCGTGAGCGACAAGACCCGCGTCACCCTCACGCTCGAATCGGCCATCTCGGGAGTGCTGAGCATCGTGCTCTCGCTGGCCTTCATCGAGGGCTACAAACTCGGCAACGTGAGCGTGGGGTATATGGTTGGGAGGGTGATAGCCTCGATACTGCTCGCCCTGGTGATAGGGGTGATAGGAGGCATAATGTGGTCGTCGCTGATGGACCGCGTGCGCAAGCTGCAGAACTCGATGTTCCTCACCCCGGCTTTCGTCTTCGTGCTCTACGGCGTGACGGAGATGCTCGGATACAGCGGCGCTATCGCCGCCCTGGCCTTCGGACTGGTGCTGGGCAACACGGAGTATTTCGAGATGTCGCTGCTGAAGATGTTCAACAAGCACCGCATCACGCCGCTCCAGGAGAATGAGAAGAGCTTTTTCAAGGAGTTCGTCTTCATACTGAAGACCTACTTCTTCGTCTATATCGGCATCTGCATACCCTTCACCGATTTCCAGGCACTGCTGTATGGCGCCATCATCGCCGCGGCGCTGTTTGTGATACGTTTCGCCATCGTGGGCATCGTGGGCCGCAACAACACACGCGAAGACCGCCTCACGGTGTCGATGATGATACCGAAAGGACTGGTTGCCGCCGTGCTGGCATCTATGCCGGAGCAGGTGAACGCGGAGATTGGCTATCCGCTCATCGCCTCCGCCACGGAGATAAAGAACATCACCTACGCGGTCATCTTCTCCTCAATCATCATTTGCTCGCTGCTCGTGCTGGTCAGCAGCCGCCGTCTGATGAAGGACGTGGATGAGGTGGAATGGGGTGAGGAACATGCCGACGCCTCTTTCGACGGCGAAGCCGGGACAGACCCCGGGGCACTCCGCGACGAGAAGGAGGGGAGGAGTGAGTAGTGAAGTGGTGAATTGTGAAGTTGTGAATTGTGAATAGTGAATTGTGAATTGACAATACAAAGGGCGCGTCAGCCTAATTCTCAATTCTCAATTAATTTGTGAATTGACAATACAAAGGGCGCGTCAGCCTAATTCTCAATTTTCAATTCTCAATTAAAAATGATATGAATATACAATTCTATAAATTCGACGGGGCGGGCAACGATTTCGTCCTAATAGACGCGAGAGAGCACGACCCGCAGCTCTCAACGGAGGCGATAGCACGGATGTGCCATCGTCGTTTCGGTGTGGGTGCCGACGGCCTCATGCTGCTGAAGTCTGGCGAGGAGGGGTACGACTTCGTGATGAAGTATTACAACTCCGACGGCCGCACTGCCTCGATGTGTGGCAACGGCGGACGCTGCATAGCGGTCTTTGCCTATCTGTTAGGCCTGGGGACACGAGAACCTTCAACACCGCAGAATGGTCAGGGCGCGGAACGCACGCTTCTCCGCTTCAGAGCCGATGACGGTCCTCATGATGCCGAGATCGTCGCGTGGGACAAAGCGTCGGGCAAAGGCATTGTGAAACTGGGAATGCGCGACGTGCGGACCGACGAGGTGCGGCGTGTGCTTGACGGCTGGCTGCTCAACACCGGGGTGCCGCACTATGTGCAGCGCGTCGAGGACCTGGAACGTTTCGACGTGGTAGGGGAGGGGCGGAGGATCCGCCATCTTGCCGAGCTGGGAGCCGAAGGCGCCAATGTCAACTTCGTCGAGGATATGCCCGACAGCCGTCTTCGTGTGCGCACCTACGAGAGAGGCGTGGAAGACGAGACCTGGGCTTGCGGCACAGGCGTCACGGCATGCTCCATCGTGTCGGGCAACCACAGGATTCTGACCCGCGGGGGCGACTTCAACGTCGATTTCACCCCTACGGACCAGTACTATAAAGATGTGAAACTGACAGGCCCCGTATCCTTCGACTTCAAGGGAGAAGTCGAGCTAATTGAGAATTGAAAATTGAGAATTGAGAATTAGGGCGGTTGCCGTCGTTTGTATTGTCAATTCACAATTCACAATTCACCATCTACCGTATCAAAAGGAAATAGTAATGGAAACGGACTGTCCTTCTTAACTCTTAATTCTTAACTCTTAACTTTTAACTAATCCTCCAACCTTCCAATCATGAAAGATGTAGAATCACGCATTGCCGAGCTGACTGAGCTCATTGACCGTTATAATTATGAGTACTATATGAACGACACCTCGCTGGTGTCGGACTTCGAGTTTGATGCGCTGCTTCGCGAGCTGATGGAGCTGGAGCGGCAGTATCCGCAGTATGCGCTGCCGACGAGTCCGACGAGACGTGTGGGCGGCGAGGTGAACAAGAGCTTCCAGCAGGTCACGCACCGCTTCCCGATGCTCTCCTTGGGCAACACCTACAGCATCGAGGAGATTGAAGAGTTTGAAGCCCGCACACGCAAGCTGCTCGACGGGGTGCCCTTCAGCTACACCTGCGAACTGAAATACGACGGCGTGGCTATCGGCCTCACCTATAAGAACGGCGAGCTGGTACAGGCCGTGACGCGCGGCAACGGCACGGTAGGCGACGACATCACCGACAATGCGCGGACAATCCCCACGATACCCCTGAAGCTGAGGGGCGACTATCCCGATGATTTCGAGGCCCGCGGCGAGGTGGTCTTCCCCTTCGAGGCCTTCGAGGCCATGAACCGCCAGCGCGAGAACGACGGCGATGAGCCTTTCGCCAATCCGCGCAACGCGGCCAGCGGCTCGCTGAAGCTGCAAAACTCCGCCGAGTGCGCCAAGCGCAAGCTTATGTTCTGCATGTACTTCATGATGATGGACGACGAGAAGGCTGCCGACGGAGGCAGGCGTTTCACGACCCATTTCGGACGACTCGAAGCCGCCAAAGAGATGGGCTTCAAGGTGCAGCCATACATCAAGGAATGCAACGACATCAACGATATCAAGTTCTTCATCGACTTCTGGGACAAAGAGCGTTGGAATCTGCCTTTCGGCATCGACGGCGTGGTCATCAAGGTGAACCAGACAGAGCTGTGGGGACGCTTGGGCCTCACTGCCAAGTCGCCGCGCTGGGCTATTGCCTATAAGTTCAAAGCCGAGCGGGTGAGCACGCCGCTGGAGTCTGTGACCTATCAGGTCGGCAGGACAGGCGTTGTGACACCTGTGGCGAATATGCGGCCCGTGTGGCTCGGCGGCACTACGGTGCGGCGTGCCACGCTGTGCAACGCCGACTATATGGGAAAACTTGACCTACATGAAGGCGACTACCTCCTGGTAGAAAAAGGCGGCGAAATCATTCCCAAGATTGTGGGCGTCGATATGGAGCAGCGCCAAGCCGGCGCGCCGAAAATCGGCTACACGGAGGTGTGCCCCGTGTGCGGCACGAAGCTCGTGAGGGCTGATGGCGAGGCAGGCTGCTATTGCCCGAACCAGGATGGCTGTCTGCCGCAGCAGCTTGGACGGCTGGAGCATTTCGTGGGCCGCAAGGCTATGAACATCGACAGCCTCGGAAGCGAGCGCCTTAGGATGCTCTACGATGCAGGACTGGTGCGCAACGTCGCGGACCTCTACAGCCTCCGCAAGGAGCAGCTCGTCGGGCTGGGAAGCAGGGAAGAAGAGACGCTCTTCTCCATCAATGTTGACCCGCTGGACCTTTGCGACGAAGCCTCTTCAAATCTTCAAATCTTCAAACCTTCAAATCTTCAATCGGAGAGTAAAAGCGTCAGCGAAGCCAACGATGGCGGCAGTCCGACAAAGAAGTCGGCAAGCATACAGGAGAAGGGTGCAGAAAATATCCTCAAAGCGTTAGAAGAGTCGAAGAAGGTGCCCTTCGAGCGGGTTCTGTTCGCGCTTGGCATCCGCTATGTGGGCGAGGTGGGAGCAAAGAAGCTGGCACGCTATTTCGGCGACATCGACGCACTGAAGGCCGCCAATGTGATGGAGCTGGCTATGGTAGAAGACGTGGGCGAGGTCACCGCCGTGGCGGTGCATGACTACTTCGCCAACGCGGAGCATTTGGCAATTGTCGAGCGGCTGCGCAAGGCAGGACTGCAGATGCGGATGGCAGATACGCGCATCAGCAACGTGCTGAACGGGGCAACCATAGTAGTGAGCGGTGTCTTCGAGAACTTTTCGAGAGAAGAAATCAAGGCCTCCATAGAGCAGCACGGAGGAAAGGCGACAGGGAGCATCAGCAGCAAGACTGACTATTTCCTGACGGGCGAGAAGGTGGGGCCAGAGAAGCTGAAAAAAGCACAGGCACTTGGCATCCAGATGCTGACGGAAACGGAATATTTGGAGATGATAAAGGGGCAGGATGAATAAAATTCTAAAAAAATTGATTGATAAATGCGATAATTCGTAAAAAAGTCGTATCTTTGCAAAATATTTCGAGAAATAAAATATACATGCTATGCGTAAAATAATACTTCTTATGATGATGGCTCTGCCTCTGATGGCAGCAGCTCAGACTACCGCCCCGATGGGCATTTTGGTGACTCAGAGACAAGGTACCGTGGATTGGACCGCTGTCCATGAGCAGAATGATTTAGACTTTGTGTATGTGATGACGACCTACGGTGCCGCTAAGACTGACGAGCGTTGCGGGACGAATTTGGAACGTGCCTTCTCCGCAGGCTTCCCCGTGGGCTGTGTGCATCGTTATGACCGCCATTATTCGGCTCAGGGCCAGATGGATAACTACAAGGCCGCAGTGAAGGGTCATCACCTCGACTTGCTGCCTGTTGTGTATGTTGTTGCCGACGGCTATGATATCAATGTGAAGCGCCTGGATATGCTTCTCCAGCTCATGGAAGAGGAGTATGGCGTGAAGCCTATGATCATGGCTAACCAGGAGGCTTATCTGAAGTATTTCAGCCTGGAGCGCTATGCTGCGTATCATGTGATGATTGTGAGCAACGGTCTGAAATTCCCCTCCACACGCTACACTGTGTGGGAATATACCGACAGAGAGCAGATTACTGGCATCGTGGAATATACGCCCGGCCTGAAGCTTCACGGCACATACAAACTTGAAGACATCAAATTATAGTTAAGGACGAAGCCCTTATCAATCCGGCACTCCTTTGAAACCTAACGGTTCTCCCGCTTCAGAGTGAGTTAAGAGTGCAGAGTTAAGAGTTAAGAACGAAGCCCTTATTAATCTGGCACTCCTTTGAAAACCGAGAGAATCTCCTATTTCAAAAGGAAATAGCTACGAAACGGGGAATCCTTCTTAACTCTTATTTTATGCCGTACTTGTCTATTAATTCTTGACTAATTCACTCTTAACTATGAAAATATGAGAAGACAGCTTTTTTTTATCATTGCGATGATGGCATTCTGCGTTGCGGAGGCTCAGGTCTCCGTGACGGCAGACTTGGGCTTTAGCCGTGATGGGTATTCTTTCACACGGAGCGGCGCAAATGCCTTTGACAACAGTCTTCCGCGAGGCTGGAACTTTTCGTTTTCGCCTCGTGCGGGGTATAGTTTGAATGATGATGTGACGGTGGGCTTGCAGTTGGGTGTAGGCTATTCGGACTACACTTACACGGACGGCTTTTTCGACCCTCTTGTCGGAACGTGGAGGCAGAGTCAGGTGCGGCAGGTGTCGCAGCTGGATTTGAGCGCAGGGGCTTTTGTGAGAATGAAGGCAATGGCATGGGGAAAACTGTCGCTACATGCCGAGTTGCTGGCGAGCTACGGGCACGGCTTCGGCAAGGTGGTGACGACAGAGTATGAGGTACATACGATGTGGGATGTGAAAGTGAGCCAGCGGTGTGGGACGGGGCTCTTCGAAGTGCTGCTGACACCTGTTGTGAACTATGCCTTCACCGAGCATATCGGCATGGATGTATATGTCAACCTCCTCTCGCTTTCGTACAGTCGGACGAGGGAGAGACTTTACGGCCAGACTGTGCCAGATGCGAGAACGAACGCGGATGCGGAGATCGTGTCGGAGACGGTGGTGTCGCATTTCGGAGTTGGGGTGAATGCGTTGCATACGAGCTTGATAACATTAGGAGTAGGGTATAAGTTTTGAATCGATATTAGTGAACAGATCTCTGTAATCTGTGAGTAGGCAAATGACGGTTTCTGCACGCGGGTCACAGGGTTTTGTGAATGTTGAATTGATAAATGTAAGGTGGCACCTTCACATTTACAAACTTTGTGAATGCTTTTTAACATTAAAAAGTGCTTTTTTTTATTTTTATATATACTAGAATTATATTTTGCTCGTTATATAAATAAATTATAAGCCAAGTAGGCGAAGTATGGTTGGTCAAAAAATAAAGAGGTTTCTCTCCGTGGCAGTATGGATGTTGTGTTGTCTGACGGGATTTGCGCAGTATAGCGTGAACTTCGTCAACTCCGTCGTCACTGTCATCGACGGCAACACCCATCCTACAGGTACTATTTATGATGATGGCGGCCCCAATGGCAAATACAGAAACAACTTTGCTGGAATGGTCAGAATTGAAGCCGACATGGGCGACACCATCATCGTGTGGGGACATGTGAAGACTGAGGGCGCCTGCGACCAGCTTTTTGTGTATGAGGGAAACGGACGTGAGGGCCTGATTGGCGCATTCTGCAAAGATACCTCTTTCGCCCTCCAGTCAACTTCGGGCTATGCGAGCCTTTGGTTCAATACCGATAGGTCGATTGTCGATAGCGGCTTCACCATCCATTACGAGATTCATTTCAATAGCTGTTCCAACAACGTGATGGAATTCGAGGCCATCGACATCGCTTCCACATCTGTCCGCCTTCAGTGGGTTTCGCCCGACACCAACGGACCATTCCTCCTCGATATTGATGGCACCGATACCCTCGTCACACATTGCTACTGCGACGTCACCGGCCTCCAGTCTGACACAAACTACACCTTCACTATTGTCAGCCTCGCCGACACCGCCAATGTTTATTGTCCGCGTTCTTGTACCATCCACACGCCCTGCTTCGTCGCTGGGATATCGGGCGCTCGCCCCCTCATCGGCAGCCGCGACAGCATCGTCCTTGTGGCCGACAGCGCCGACGGATATATCTGGAACACAGGAGACACTACGCGCGAGATTCTCGTCAAGCAACCGGGTGAATATTACGTTGTAGCCGTCACGGCGGGCGGCTGTAGTGACACAGCCTATGCACGTATCATCCATGTCGGCTTGGTGCTCGACATTAACGTTCCTCCATGCCTCTGTCCCGGCGACCAGGCCGACATCCATGTCGGCTTTGACCGCGATGCAACAATCCGCATTATCCCTGGTTCGGCAGTTCTCTCCGTAGCAAATGAGATATTTCTGCCTGACGGTATTTATTGCGACCCATACGGCTGTTCATATCGTTCCGAACAGACTTTTTCGGGCTTTCCTCCGGGTGCTCGCATTGAGAATGTCAACGATATCAGATATGTCATGCTGAATATTGAGCACTCTTGGCTTGGCGACCTGTATATGAATATTACCTGCCCTAACGGTCAGAGTTCCAATATTCTGCGCTACGGCGGCGTGGGCACTTCGGCATGCAACTCCTCCATCACTGACGACTGCCGCGGATGGGATCCTGGCAACAATGCAAGTCTTGGCTCCTACCTCGGCTCCGCCCTCGACAGTGGCGACACACGTTACCCCTGCGACTCCTTGGCAACTCTCAACCGCCCAGGCCAGGGCTGGCGCTACTGCTGGTCTAACGCCACTGATGCTGGCTATCAGTATGCCCCTGGCGACGGCCGTCTCTACCGTGCTTGGAACATGGTTCACTCCAGCATAGACTCCTCCGATGTCCTCCGTCGCAGGCAGTTCTACCATCCCGACGACTCCTTCTCCAACCTCGTCGGCTGCCCCATGAACGGAACCTGGTATATCGAAGTTATCGACGGCTGGTCTGAGGATAACGGCTACATCTTCGGCTGGGAGCTCGCCCTCGACTCCAACCGTTTGATGCGCAACAGTTACAATCCTACACTCGACAGTTGCACGTTGGAGGGTCCTTGGTATCAGCGACTCACCGACACCACCTTCGTCATCACCGCCCCCCGTGACCTCTCCCACGACACCCTCGTCCAATATATTCTTCACATCTACGACTCCAACCGGCACGTCTTCGACACCTTCTTCTACGTTCAATTCCGTGCCGCCGTCATCGACACCATCTTCGATACCATCACTGAAAACGACATTCCTTATACATACAACGATAGCATCTTCACTAACGACACAAACAACTGCATCTTCCACCTCTATAGAAAGGGAGACTGCCATTGCGACAGTACTGTCATCTACAACCTCTTCATCAAACGTTCAAGTACCTTCTCGGCCGACACCGACATCTGTAGCGATATGCTGCCGCTCTCTTGGCACGGTTACACCTTCGATAGTGCTGGCACTTTGATAGACACTATCCCCAATCATTGGGGGCTGGATAGCGTGATTACACTCACGTTGCGGGTTCACCCCACCTTCTTAGACACAACGTTTGCCACCATCTGCAGCTATGATCGTTTTCAGTGGGATGACACATTCTATTCCACCACAGGCTCATACCACCTCTTCACGCACCCTTCGCAGTACGAGTGCGACAGCAGTCGCTATCTTGACCTCTACGTCTATCCGCAGCGGTATGTCGATACCTCTGTGACCGCCTGTGACACCTTCTACTTTATGGGCAGGAACTATGACCAGTCCATCACCGACACCATCCCGGGCTTCGGCATCGATTCTAATGGCTGCTCTGTTTCCGCCATCCTGCATCTCACGATAAAACGCTCTTCTACGGCCGACACTATGGCTGTCGCGTGTGACTCGTTCGACTGGTACGGCCGTCGCTACTACTCTTCACTCATTGACTCCCTTGTCCTCGCCACGCCCAACCACAACGACTGTGACAGCATGCTCCGCCTCCATCTCCGCGTCAACTATTCCGACACGGTCGATCTCTTCGACGCTATCTGTCAGAACGATTGGCTCGACGGTTATAGCCATATCGACAGTCTCTATGGGGCTCCAGTTGCCTTATTCCCTTTCGACACTCTTCTGTTTTATCATACCACAACGCCCGACGGCTGCTACCGCTTGGAACAGATTCATCTGCATGTGAAAGCCAACAGCGATTCTGTCATCTTCGACACCATCTGCCAGAACAGCTGGCTTGACAGCGCCTATCCTGCTCCAGCAGCCTTCCCCTTCGACACCCTTTTGATTTATCATACCACTTCGCACAATGGCTGCGACAGCATGGTCAGTATTCATCTGCATGTGAATGCCAACACTGATTCGGTCATCTTCGACACCATCTGCCAGAACGATTGGCTCGACAGTGTCTATCCTGCCCCGGCAGCCTTCCCCTTCGACACCCTCTTGATTTATCATACCACCTCGTTCGAAGGCTGCGACAGCATGGTCAGTCTTTATCTGCATGTGAATGCCAATGCCGATACGGCTATCTTTGCCAACATCTGTCAGAACGACTGGCTCGACAGTGCCTATCCAGCCCCGGCAGCCTTCCCCTTCGACACCCTCTTGCTCTATAAGACCACTTCGCTCGATGGTTGCGACAGCACGGTCATCCTTCATCTGCATGTGAATGCCAATACCGATACGGTCATCTTCGACACCATCTGTCAGAGCGACTGGCTTGACAGCGCCTATCCAGCCCCAGCAGCCTTCCCCTTCGACACCCTCCTGATTTATCATACCATCACGCATGTTGGCTGCGACAGCATGGTTAGTCTATATCTGCATGTGAATGCCAACACCGATACGGTCATCTTCGACAC
>JAKSML010000004.1 GCA_024400665.1 Bacteroidales bacterium | reverse complement strand
TCATTCCGGCACAAATTGTACTTTTTGTGGCAATTGCGGATAATCATAAAAAAATTCATGAAAAAATTCATGAATAATTTATGGAAATTCGTGTAAAAGACTTAATGGGACTTTCACTGATGGCGCTGACGTTTTTTGTATGGAAAATTTGTGTGGCATGCTGCTGTGTGGCATCGGTTTAGGGCTTGGGACGCGGGGGCTGGCTTGGGGCGGGAAGGGCAGGGGCAGGGGTGGCATTTTTGGGGTGTGGAAATGTTTTTTTTGCAGTGTCGTAAAAATTTCGTATCTTTGCCATACTAATATATGTGCCGCATGTTGCGGTAACATATTTGATGTCAGTAAAATAAAAAAATATATTATAATATAAATGCTAATGAAAATGAAGAAGTTCATTGCTATGTTTGCCATTTTGGCCGTGCTGGCACCCACTGCTGCCAACGCACAGAACGAAATTGTTAAGGACACCCTGCTGCGTGCCAACACAGACACGCTGATGAAGCACATCCGCGTCCTCTCCTCGTCGGAATACGAGGGCAGGATTGCCGGCTCGCAGGCCTACCTCAACGCCGCCGACTATTGCGCCGACGTGCTCGCCTCTTACGGCGTGAAGCCTTACCAGGGCGAGTGGGGCCAGTATTTCGAGGTGGAATATAACGAGATTGAGAACTGCAATTTCAATACCTACGTCAACGATAACGACACCCGCACGCAGTATGTGCTGGGCCGCGACTATGTGTGCGGCAGCATGACGGGCCGCGGCTACACGAACGCTCCCGTGGTGTTCTGCGGCTGGGGCATCGACAACCGCGCCTTCGACGAGTATGCCCATGTGGATGTGAAGGGCAAGATTGTGCTCTGCCTCTCGGGCGTGCCCGACTTCCTGCCCGGCCGCGTGACGGACAGCTATGCCACCCTGCGCGACAAGGCCGCCGTGGCCAAGAAGCATGGCGCCGTGGGTCTGGTGTGCATCAATATGTCGGAGACCTGCCGCTTCTTCGAGGTGCAGCATTATGCCTACTGCGGCGAGGGCGAGTATATGCCTACCTTCCCCGTGGTGCAGCCCACGATGGAGATGGGTATGCGTCTGCTGGCCAACGAGACCATGACGCTCGACTCTGCCTTGAATATGCTCAAAACGACCATGACCCCGCAGTCGTTCCACCTCCGCAAGAAGTTCGAGATCAATATCAACGCCAAGTACCGTCCCAACGCCACCACCGCCAACGTGATTGGCTATCTGCCGGGCTATGACGAGAAGATGAAGAGAGAGATCATCGTGGTGGGCGCCCATCTGGACCATGTGGGCATGCAGGGCAACACCGTGGTGTTCCCCGGCGCCGACGATAACGCCAGCGGTGTGGCCGCCGTGCTGGAGTGCGCCCGTCTGCTCACGAGCAACGCCCCCGCCAACATCGAGTATAACAAGCGCTCCATCCTCTTCGTCCTCTTCTCGGGCGCCGAGTTTGAGGAGCTGGGCTCGAGCATCTTCGTCTCGAACTTCCCGCAGCTGAAGAATGTGGAATGCTTTATCAATGCAGAGTGCATCGGCATGGGCGACAGCATCAACGTGCTGGGCAACAAGCGCTTCCCCCTGCTGTGGGAGATTGCCAACCGTAACGACTCTATCTCCACCAAGTCGCTGCTCCACGGCTACAAGACGATGCCTACGGGCGACGCAGTGCCTTTCACCATGGTGGGCATCCCCTCGCTGGTGTTCACCAACTATATGGGCAACAACTACGTCCATGTGCCCAGCGACATCTCGGAGAATATCAACCGCGACATCCTCACCAAGAATGCCAGCCTGATGGCAGAGGTGGTCTATGAGCTCTCCTTGGGCGACTATCAGGGCCGCTCCTTCAAATCAAGACGCTACAAATTCGAGTAACTGTATAATTGAAAATTGAAAATTGAAAATTGAAAATTGAGAATTGGGCGGGAGCCGATTTCTGTTATGGGACGGGTCCCTCCCAATCTCCAAACTTCTAAACTTCTAAACCTCCAAACCTCCCAATCTCCCAACCTTCAAATCTCCACATCTCCAAATCTTCACATCTTCCAACCTCCAAATCTTCCAACCTCCAAATGTTCACACTCTTCAAAAAAGAACTATCCAGTTTCTTCTCATCCCTGATCGGATATCTGACGATTATCGTCTTCTTGGTGCTCACAGGCTTGATGCTGTGGGTGTTTAAGTCGGACTTCAATATCCTCGACTACGGCTATGCAGGCATGGACGGCCTCTTCATCATAGGCCCCTTCCTCTACCTCTTCCTCATCCCCGCCATCACCATGCGCATGTTTGCCGAGGAGAAGAAGAACGGCACTATGGAGCTGCTCCTCACCAAGCCGCTGAGCGAGATGAAGCTCATCTGGGCCAAGTTCCTCGCCGGCTTTGTGCTGGTGTTCATCTCGCTGCTGCCCACGCTGGTGTGCTACTTCAGCGTTGTGGCTCTCGGCGACCCCGTGGGCAACGTGGACACGGGCAGCGTGATGGGCTCCTACATCGGCCTGCTGATGCTGGGCGCCGCCTTCGTGGCCATAGGCCTCTTTGCCAGCTCCATCACCAACAACCAGATTGTGGCCTTCATCCTCGCCGCCCTCATGAGCGCCTTCATGCACCTCGGCTTCGAGGCAGTCTATCACATGGGCTTCCTCGGCGACACCGACCTCTTTGTGCGCAGCTTGGGCATGAGCTACCACTATGAATCTATCAGCCGCGGCGTGCTCGACACCCGCGACGTCATCTATTTCGCCAGCGTGATAGCCATCTTCATGCTCGCCACCCGCATCGTGCTGCAGAGCCGCAAGTGGCACGGCTGGCGCAACAAGAAGGACCTCCGCCGCAGCCATTGGCTGGAGCTGGCAGCCGGCGTGCTGATCGTCGTCTTCATCAACGTCATCGGCTACTACGTCTTCGGCCGCTTGGACCTCACCTCCGAGAAACGCTACACCCTGTCGAAATCGACCAAGAACCTCCTGAAGAAGATTGACGAGCCCATCCTCTACCGCGTCTATCTCGAAGGCGAGTTCCCCGCCGACTTCAAACGCCTGCAGAACGAGACCAAGGAGATGCTCAACCAGTTCCGCGCCTACAACAAGAACGTGCAGTATGAGTTTGTCAACCCCAACAGCTTCGAGAACGAGCAGGAACGCCAGGTCTTCTACCAGAAGCTGGCGCAGAAAGGCATCCAGCCCACGCAGATACAGGTGAGCACAGGCAACGGCGTCACCACGCAGGTGCTCATCCCCGCCGCCGACGTCATCTACAAGGGCAACGAGACCTCCATCCAGCTGTTGCAAAGCCAGAAGTATGTTGATCAGACACAGCTGCTCAACAACTCGATACAGAGCCTCGAATATGTCCTCTCCAACGGCATCCGCGCCCTGGCTCGCGGCCAGAAGCCCTCGGTGGCCTTCATGCGCGGCCATGGCGAGCTGGAACTGCCCTATATGTCGGACATGATTGCCTCGCTCTATGAGTACTACAACCTCGACACCATCCTCATGAACGAGAACATCAACTCGCTCACCATGCGCGAGCTCGACCCCAAGGATTCGACATACCGCTTCCACAACAAGTACGACCTCATCATCGTGGCCAAGCCTACACGCCCCTTCAGCGACCGCGACCTCTACATCCTCGACCAGTATGTGATGTATGGCGGCAAGCTGCTCTGGCTTATCGACCCCCTCGATGCCGACCTTGACAGCCTTGAGAGCGCTGGCTCGGCTGTGGCCACACGCCTCCCCGTCAACCTCGACGACATGCTCTTCACCTACGGCGTGCGCGTCAATCCCGACCTGGTCATGGACATCCGCTGCCGCCCCATACCCATGAAGGTGGGCATGGTGGGCGAACAGGCCCAGATACAGTTCCAGCCCTGGATGTACTTCCCCGAGATCGTGCCGATGTCGCCGCACCCCATCGTGCGCAACCTCGACCTTATCAAGACCGACTTCCCCAGCAGCATCGACCTTATCGACAACGGTATCGACAAGACTGTCCTGCTGGCTACCTCCGAGTTCTCCCGCGTGAAGAACGCCCCCGCCATCTACGACCTCAACGAGGCTAAGATAGAACCCGACCGCCGCCTCTTCAGCCGCAGCAACGTCCCCGTGGCTGTCCTGCTCGAAGGCGGCTTCAAGTCGATGTTCCGCAACCTCGTCACTCCCGACTTTGCTGAGATTCCCGCCATGGGCTTCCGCGCCGAGGGCGACACCACGAGCATGATTGTCATCTCCGACGGCGATGTGATCAAGAACCGCTTCAACTTCGAAGATCTCACGGGCTATCCTTTGGGCTACGACTTCTACACCGAGACCATGTATGCCAACAAGGAGCTGCTGCTCAACTGCATCGACTACCTCGTGGGCGAAGAGGGCTCCATCTCATGCCGCAGCCGCAACATCAAGATACGCAAGCTGAACGTGATGAAGATTAAGGAAGACCGCACGGGCTACCAGCTCCTCAACATCCTGCTCCCCTCCGGCATCATCGTTCTGGCAGGCATAGCCATCATCATTATCCGTCGTAAGCAATTCCGTAAAAAATGAAGAAAAGAAAAAATATAATCATCATCGCCGCCGTCGTCGTAATCGGACTCGTGGCGCTCATCATCGCCAAGCATGGCGCGAAGGATGCCACCTTCGACCAGGACTTTCATGTCGAAGATGTCAACTCAATAACTAAGATATATCTCGCCGACAAGCAGAACCATCATGTGCTCCTGCAGCGTGTCTCGGCCGACAGCACAGCCGACACCCTCTGGACGGTTGATACCATCTATCCCGCCAGCCAGCCTATGGTCGATCTGCTCCTCGAAACACTGCACGACATGCGCATCCGCCAGCAGGTGAACAAGAACGCCGTCCCCCAGGCCATCAAGCTGCTCTCGGCTCGCGCCGTCAAGGTGGAGGTCTATCAGCGCAAATACTTCATCAACTGGTTTGGCGGCAAGTTCAAGCTCTTCCCCCACGAGAAGCTCGCTGTCACCTATTTCGTCGGCCACGAGACACAGGACATGATGGCCTGCCACATGTTCCGCGAGGGCGACAAGGTGCCCTACATCATTCACATCCCTGGCTTCCGCGGCTATCTCACCCCGCGCTTCATCGCCGACCCCTTGGCATGGCGCAGCCATAGCGTGGTGCACTGGGATGTGCGTCACCTCCAGAGCGTCGAACTCGACATCCCCGCATCGCCCGACCAGTCCTTTGCTGTGCGCCGTCAGGGCGAGGGCTTCTCTTTCGAACTCACACAGAGCCACACCATGGTGAACGGTTTCGACACCGCCCGCGTGGCACAGATGCTCTCCAGCTTCGCCAACCTCAACTTCGACGAGTTCGCCTGCAATGTCCCCAACAGCAACATGGACACCTCCTTCAACGCCGGTCCTCGCGCCATCCTGCGCGTCACCAGCACCGAGGGCAAGACCCGCGAGGTGAAGACCTACCTCAAATACCTCAACCCTGATGACCGTGCTGCCATGCCCGACAGCAACCTCTACGAGATGTTCGACATCAACCGCCTCTACGCTATCATCGACAGCAAGGATACGGTTCTCATACAGTACTACACCTTCGACAACATTCTCCAGCCTGCCTCCTTCTTCTTAGGACAGCAGCGGAACGATTTTGCAGCACAATAAATAACATACCATGGCAGAAAAACCGCTATTCCTCATCACCAACGACGACGGCGTCGCCTCCCGCGGCCTCCGGCAGCTTGCCGTGACGGCTGCCGAGTTTGGCGATGTGGTGGTGATGGCCCCCGACCATAACGCCTCGGGCCTCAGCACCTCCATCACCTGCAACAGACCGCTGCGTGCCCGCTTGGTTGAGGAGAGCGGCAATATCAAGTACCACTCCTGCGACGGCACCCCCGCCGACTGCGTCAAGTTGGGCCTCGAATATTTCTGCCCCCGAACGCCCTCCATGGTGCTCTCGGGTATCAATTTCGGCACCAATGCCTCTATCAATATTATATATAGCGGCACGATGGGCGCAGTGCTCGAAGCCAACCTCAACGGGCTGCCCGCCGTGGGCTTCTCGCTCCTCAACCACAGTCCTGAGGCCGATTTTGAAGCCTGTGTGCCCACCCTTCGCCACATCATCGGCGGCGTGCTGCAGCAGCCGCTGCCGCAGGGCACGTCGCTCAATGTCAACATTCCGCGCCTTCCTGCCGAAGCGATAAAAGGCATCCGCATCTGCCGTCAGGCTCGTGCCGCTTGGACCGACAGCCTCGAACGCCGCACAGACCCCATAGGCCGCCCCTACTGGTGGATGACGGGTAAGTTTGTCTGTGACGACAAGCAGGACTGCTCCGACGAGCTGGCTTTGGCAGAAGGCTTCGTGTCGGTCGTACCCATCCGCACCGACTTCACCGATTATGCCGCTATGGCACAAATGAAACATTTAGAAATATGAAGAAGATACTCAATAAAAACAGCGCCCCGCTGGGTGTCATGGCTGCCGTCGCCTCCGAGCTGCTCTGCGCAGCCCTGCTGTGGGTGGTGCTGCTCGTGACAGGTATGCCTATGGCCGAACACCTGCGCTGGTTTGCCGTGGCCTTTGTGCCGCCGCTGCTCCTGTTGCGCTACTATGCCAAGGCACAGGAATACCCCGTCACGCTTAAAGCCGTCATCGTCACATTCTTTGTCACCTTTGTGCTCTTCATGTGGTACATGCTGCGCCACAGATATATAACATTAGGATAACGAGGTTATGCGATACTACATCATAGCAGGCGAAGCTTCTGGCGACCTCCACGGCGCCAACCTCATGCGGGCCATCATGCGCCGCGACCCCGAGGCCGAGATACGTTTCTGGGGAGGCGATGCTATGACTGCTGTGGGTGGCACCCGTGTGCGCCATATCCGCGACCTTGCCTATATGGGCTTCGTTGAGGTGGCCATGCACCTCCCTGCCGTTTTGGGCAATATCCGCTTCTGCAAGCAGGATATCGAGGCCTTCCGCCCCGACGCACTGGTCTATGTCGATTACCCAGGCTTCAACCTCAAAATCGCCAAGTTCGCCCACAAGCTGGGCTATAAGAATATCCACTACATCTCTCCGCAGCTCTGGGCTTGGAAGAAAGGCCGCATCACCTCCATGCGCCGCGACCTCGACAGGCTCTGCTATATCCTCCCCTTCGAGCAGGACTTTTACAGCCGCAACCATTTCCCGCAGGCGGTCTATGTAGGACATCCGCTCCTGGATGCCGTGGCGCAGTTCCGTGCCGAGAACACTTCAGAGAATCCGCAGAACGGTGCCACCGTGGCACTCCTCCCCGGAAGCAGGCGCCAAGAGCTGAAGAAGGTGCTGCCACCCATGCTCAAGCTGGCAGCCGCCCATCCCGAATACCGCTTCGTCATAGCGGGCATGTCGCTCTTGGGCGACGCCTTCTACGAGCCTTTCATCAAAGATGCCGCGAATGTCTCCGTGGTCTATGACAAGACCTACGAGCTTCTCTCTTCCTCCTACGCTGCCCTCGTCTGCTCGGGCACGGCAACCCTCGAAACGGCGCTCTTCAACGTGCCTCAGGTTGTCTGCTACAGCGCCAACGCTCTCTCCATAGCCATCGCCAAACGCTTTGTCGGCAAGCGCATTAAGTACATCTCGCTGCCCAACCTCATCGCCGACGAGCCCATCGTCACGGAGCTCATCCAGCAGGATCTCAACCCGCAGCGCCTCGAAGAGGAGTTCGCCCGCATCACTGTGCAGCAGGGCTCTCGTCAGCAGATGCTTCAGGGCTATGCCCGTCTGCACGCCCTCCTCGGCAATGTTGGCGCATCGGACCGCACGGCTCAAGAAATCATCAATATTATTGGTAACAAAGTAACAACACAGTGAAACGCCCCCTGCTCATACTCTGCTTTCTCCTCCTCGCTTTCGGTGCCTCTGCCGACCGCGTGAAGGTGAGACTGTTCTCTACCAACACGATAGACCTCATCAATATCTCGTTCGACTTGGGCTATTACGACCTCATGGGCGAGGGCGGAAGCACGATTGAGGCGGCTGTGGGCGATGGCAAGTCTGTCGAACTCATCCCCAAGGAGGGCCTTGTCCATGTCTCTATCGACGGCTACGATTACGGCAGCCATCGACAGGTCACCTTCCAGGCCACCGACACGGCCTGCATCCTCTGCCTCAACCCCCGCAACATCAAGCAGCGCACCTACGAGGGCGACCTCATCGTCTCTGTTGCCAAGAATGGCAAGCTACTCATCATCAACGATGTGGAGTTCGAGACCTATATCGCTGGCGTGGTGCAGAGCGAAATCTACGGCGACCAGACCGACATCTTCCGTGTGCAGGCCATCATCTCCCGCACATGGGCCATGAAGAATATCAACAAGCACAAGGCCGATGGCTACAACTTCTGCGACCAGGTCCACTGCCAGGCATACCTCAACCGCTGTGTGCGTCCCGACATCATGCTCGGCACCATGCAGAGTGCGGGCATGACCATCGTCGATGCCGACGGGCATCTCATCGACACCCCCTTCCATAGCAACAGTGGCGGCCAGACTGCCAACTCCGAGGATGTGTGGCGCAGTGCGCTGCCCTATCTCCGTTCTGTGCCCGACACCTTCTCCTACCGTATGCGGCAGAGCGAGTGGGTCAAGGTCGTCAACGAGGACAAGTGGCTCAACTATTTCGCCTCTAAGCACAAACTTGACATCCATAACGACAGTATCCGTCGTGCGCTCCTCTCCTTTGCTCAGCCCACGCGCAAGGTCCGTCTCTGTGGCGTGCCACTCACCCGCATCCGCACTGACTTCCAACTGAAGTCCACCTTCTTCTCTGTCATCTACGATGCCGCCACCCATCGTGTCACCCTCTCCGGCCATGGCTTCGGCCATGGTGTTGGCCTCAGCCAGGAGGGCACCATCCGCATGGTCCATCTGGGCTACGCCTACGACAGCATCATCCGTCATTACTATACCGGCTCACGCATCGCCTACGACGAGTCGCACCCTCACACATACGTCGAGAACTACATCAAGCAGATTGCACAGATTATCGAGGAGGACAAAAACGCCGCCACCCAGAAGGCCTCGAAGAAGGACGACTGGCTGGGTCGCCTCTTCCGTCTGCGCGACCGTGAGGAGCGCGAGGAGGTCTATGACCCCAATGCAGAAGAACTCGACGAGGACTGGCGCTACGATTGGTAACCGAACTTTAAAATATATAAGTAACAAAAATATATCACAATATGACAAAAAAACTACTCCTCTTTCTCACCCTCGCCTGTTTCTTCGCAGGCGGCATCCAGGCTCAGCATATCGAATGGAAGTCTATCGAACAGGCAGCCAAAATCGACACCAAGGGCAATGCCAAGCTCTATTTTGTCGATTTCTACACCTCCTGGTGCGGCTGGTGCAAGAAGATGGATCGCAACACTTTTACCAACGCTACGGTGGCAAAAATACTCTCCACCTACTACATCCCCGTGAAGTTCGACGCTGAGGGCAGCTCCGAGTTCACCTGGAACGGCACCAAGTACAACAATACCATCACCGCCCCCGGTGCCCGACCCAGCACCCACAGTTTCGCCCGCAAGGTCTTAGGCACCCAGATGGGCTTCCCCTCCTTCGGTATCTTTGCCTCCAACAAGTCGCAGATCACCGTTATCCAAGGCTATCAGACACCCGAAGACCTCGTCGTTATGCTCTGGTTCTTCGCCTCGGGCGACTACAAGCATTACGCTTTCGATAAATACGTCAAGATCTTCGACAAGGAAATCCGTCCCACGATGAACAAAAAGCTGGGCATCCAATAAAAATAGCATGGGCTGAAAGCCTGGGTGTCCGCACGCCTACGCCAAAGCCTTAACTCATAATACATAACGCGATATGGGACTATTTAGCAGAAAAGAAAAGAAAGAGACGCTCGACCAAGGACTCACCAAGACCAAGGAGAGCTTCTTCTCAAAGCTGTCCAAGACGGTCTTGGGCAAATCTACGGTCGATGACAGCGTCCTCGACAACCTCGAAGAGACCCTCATCACCTCCGACGTGGGTGTTGAAACCACCCTCAAAATCATTGACAGGCTCCAAGAACGCATCAAGCGCGACAAATACATCAGCACCAACGAGCTCAACTCCATCCTCCGTGCCGAGATAGCCACCCTCCTGCGCAAGCACGAGCACGACTTCCCCGAGGATTTCGACTCACCGCTCCCACGTAAGCCCTACGTCGTCCTCGTCGTCGGCGTCAATGGCGTGGGCAAGACCACCACTATTGCCAAGCTCGCCTATCAGTACAAGCAGGCTGGCAAGAAGGTCATGCTCGGCGCTGCCGACACCTTCCGCGCCGCCGCCGTCGAGCAGCTGCAGCTCTGGGCCGACAAGGTGGGCGTCCCCATCGTCCAGCAGGGCATGAACGCCGACCCCGCCTCTGTGGCCTACGACACCCTCCAGTCCGCCATCTCCAAAGAGATGGACGTGGTGCTTATCGACACCGCCGGACGTCTCCACAACAAGGTGGGTCTCATGAACGAGCTCGGCAAGATCAAGAAGGTCATGCAGAAACTTATGCCCGACGCGCCCCACGAGGTGCTCCTCGTCCTCGATGCCAGCACCGGCCAGAACGCTGTCGAGCAGGCTCGCCAGTTCACGGCAGCCACCGATGTCAACGCTTTGGCACTCACTAAACTCGATGGTACCGCCAAGGGCGGCGTCATCATCGGCATCAGCGACCAGTTCGACGTCCCCGTCCGCTACATCGGCTTGGGCGAGAAAATGACCGACCTCCAAGTCTTCAATGCCGACGATTTTGTCGATAGTCTCTTCGAAAACAAATGAAAGTAAACATCATCACCCTCGGCTGTAGCAAGAACACCGTCGATTCCGAAAACCTCGCCGGCCACTTCGCCAAAGCCGGTCATACAGTGGTCTTCGACTGCCCCAAGAACGATGCCGACATCGTCCTCGTCAACACTTGCGGCTTCATCGGCGACGCCAAAGAGGAGTCCGTCAACACTCTCCTCGAACAGGCCGCTGCCAAGGCCAACTACAATCGCCGTCACCAGAAAGACGGCCGCACCCGCCGCCTCATAGCCTTCGGCTGTCTTGTCGAACGCTACCGCCGCGACCTCCAGCAGTCCATGCCCGAAATCGATGCCTGGTACGGTGTCCATCAGTGGAACGAGATTGTTGAGCGCGAAGTTGCGGACAAGTCCCGCGACGACTTCTTCAGCCTTCGTACCACCTCTACGCCCAAGCATTATGCCTACCTCAAGATTGCTGAAGGCTGCAATCGTGGCTGCTCCTACTGTGCCATACCTCTCATCCGTGGCCGTCATCAGTCGCGTCCCATCGACGACCTTGTCGCCGAAGGTCGTCGCCTTGTGCAGCAAGGTGTCAAAGAACTCATCATCATCGCCCAGGATACCACATACTACGGTCTCGACCTCTACGGCCGTCGCTGCTTGGGCGACCTCCTCGAACGCCTCGCCACCGAGACCGGCGCCGAATGGATACGTCTCCACTACACTTATCCGCGCTCCTTCCCCCTCGATGCCATCGAGGTCATGCGCCGCCACGACAACATCTGCAACTATATTGACATACCCCTCCAGCACATCAACAGCCGCATTCTCTCCTCCATGCAGCGCGGAATCGACCGCGAGGGAACCCTCCAGCTCCTGCGCCACTTCCGCGAACAGATGCCCGACGTCACCATCCGCACCACCCTCATCGTCGGCTACCCCGGCGAGGGCGAGAAGGAGTTTCAGGAGCTTAAAGACTTCGTCCGCGAGGCGCAGTTCGACCGCATGGGCTGTTTCGCCTACTCCCTCGAAGAGGGCACCCCTGCCGAGATCCTTGGCGACCCCGTCACCGAGCAGGAGAAGGCTCGTCGTGTCGGCGAACTCATGGCTCTGCAGGATGAGATATCCTTGGCCAAGAACCAGGCTCGCGTGGGACGCGAATACCGTGTCCTCATTGACCGCCGTGAGGGCGACTACTACGTCGGCCGTACCGAATACGACAGTCCCGAAGTCGATGAAGAAATCCTCGTCGAAGCCACCCGCGTCCTCCGTCCTGGCACCTTCTACCAGGTCCGCATCACTCAGGCTCTGGAACACGACCTCTACGGCATGATAGTCTGATTGGGCTTCGCCCGCATCCATAACAACCAAGGGGACAGACACCGTCTGTCCCCTTGGCTGTTTTTATAAGGCTAAGCAGTGTGAGAATTAAGAGTAGGGTAGAGGCCTTTCGTCCTTTTTAGGATGGTTCAGAGACTTCGAGGGATGGCTTTCTTTTTTCGGTAGGGGACACAATTTTTTGCGGGGTGGGCACGTTATTGTCATAAAATAATATCATACTATGCAGTTCCGTATCTCTTATACCGAAGCCGAGCAGCTGATTTCCAGCAAGTCGGGCAAAGAACTTCCCATGTCTTACGGCGGACCGCACACTGTCCGCATCTCTTATAAGGTGCCGCTTATGAGCTCTGTGGGGCTCGACATCACCGTTGACCGCGTGTTCGGCAGCGACATCTATCTCTCTTTCGGCGGTGGTGCCGGCATCGAGTTTATGCTTCGCACCGCTCTCAGCCAGGCTCAAGGACGTCCGGGTGGCGACATGCTGGAGATGATGGGCGGCAACCAGCTCCGCCTCATGTTGGGCAAGAACCCGCAGACGGCTCAGCTCTTCGACCGCATCACGTTGGAAGATATCATGTTTGACGAACAGTGGGTCATCATCGACTTCACCCCTAAGCCGTTCTGAGGTAAGAGCGATGATGGGAGAGAAGGTGGAGAATTGAAAAACCTCGCCAGCCCAATCATCAATAAAAAAGGCCGTCTAATTTATTATACGTAACATTTCTCTTCGTGACGCTTCATTATATTTATCATAGCTGTTTTGTCGCTGAGGAGGCGGACTGCCTCATTGTCTTCGACTATTGGCGCGACCCTGATGGGCGGCTGGCTGAACTGCTGAGCCGTAGTGAGGGCCGCGAGGTCTATTTCGTGGTCTCGCACTTCCACGAGGACCACTATAATGCAGTGTTGCCGTCGCTCTGTGCCAGCCATACGGGCTGGCATCTGCTGCCCTCTTACGACACTGTGAAGCGCCGCCGCATACCGCGCGAACTGCCTCTGGCAGTGCTCCGCTTTGGCGAGAGCGTGGAGACGCCCTTTTTTCGCCTTCAGGCTTATCGCTCCACCGACGTGGGCGTGTGCTGCGTTGTAACCCTGCGCGATGGCACCAAGCTCTTTCATGCCGGCGACTGCAACAACTGGTATTTCCCGCACGAGGAAACCGACCGCGTGAAGATTACGCCCGAGCAGATGGAGAAGCTCTTCCTTTCCATCGTTCGCGACATACGGCACGATCACCCGCGCGTGGATTATGCCATGTTCCCCATCGACCCCCGTCTGGGCGAGGAACGGATGCGCGGCGCCAATCAACTGATGCAGGCCATCGAGGTGGGCGAGTTGCATCCCATGCACTTCTGTCTGCCTGTCGAAAAGTGACACGCGAAAGACTCGCCGCCGCTGCCAAACGGCTTTCGACAGACAAGTCGAAAAGGACTTCCATAATATTTTTTTGCGAAAAAAAGCAAATAAAATTCGATATATCAGAAAAAAGTTGTATCTTTGCAAACTCAATAGAATGCAAAAATGACAAGTGAGAATAGTACAATTGTCCAGTTTAGTGGCTTAAAGCCAGGAAGATACGAGTATGACTACGTGTTGGACAAGACCTTCTTTGAAGGGTACGAAAATGAGGAATTGAGGGATGGAAAAGTCATTTTTAAGGTCATTCTGGAGCGACGCGAGCGCATGTTGCTCTTCACTTTCACCTTCGAGGGGAGCGTGAAGTCGGTATGCGACCGCTGCTTGGGCGACATAGAGGTGCCGGTGAGCGGAGAAGAGATGTTGTGTGTGAAGTTCAGCGACACCGAGACCAGCGAGGACGAGGACGTGGTGCTCCTCCCCGAAGGCGCCTACCAGATAGACCTGGCCCAGTGGATGTATGAGTATGTGGCTGTGAGTATGCCCATGCAGCATGTGCATCCCGAAGGACAGTGCGACGAAGAGATGCTCCAATACATCACGGAGGCGCACGAAGAGGACGACGAGACGGAGGTGAGAGAGCTGGGTGAGGGTGAGACCGACCCCCGTTGGGCCGCACTCAAAAACTTATTAGATAAATAAACAAATAAAAATTATAAATTATGCCACATCCAAAACACAGATTCTCGCAGACAAGAACTGCTAAGAGAAGAACGCACGACAGCTTGGAGAAAGCGCAGATTACGACTTGCAGCAACTGCGGTGCTCCTGTAATGTACCACCACGTATGTCCCGAATGCGGATACTACAGAGGTAAGTTAGCCATCGAGAAGAACACTGAAGAATAGTTCTCCGCTGTCAGGCTAAAAGAATGAGAACGGTTCTCCCCACGGAGGGCCGTTCTTTGTTTTTCTGTTGACTTCAACGTCCCTCGCCGAGCGGGATTAGGCTCGGACTGAAATATGACGAAAGATTCGGCCTTGCAAGGCTGCGGACAATAGTCTTCTTTCCGCCCTTTGCAGGCATGGGTGTTAGTTGTTGTGGTAGGGCTCGTGATGGAGGATGGTGAAGGCGCGGTAGAGCTGTTCGACGAAGAAGAGGCGCACCATCTGGTGGTTGAAGGTCATCTGGGAGAGGGATATCTTGTCGTGCGCCACGTTGTAGATGCTGGGGGCGAAGCCGAAGGCACCGCCGACGACGAAGACAAGGCTGCGGGTGCCGGCGTTCATCTGCTTCTGGAGGTATTGCGAGAACCCCACGGAGGTGTGCTCTTTGCCATGCTCGTCGAGGAGGACGATGCGGTCAGCGCCTTCGAGACGTTTGAGCAGGAGGGCGGCTTCGCGCTCTTTGATTTCCTCGGGCGAGGCGCCCTTCTGGTCTTTGAGAGCGGGGATGACTTCGAGGTCGAAGTTGACGTAGTGCTTCAGTCTTTTGACGTAGATGTCGATGCCTTCCTGAAGGTAGGGGATGTCGGTCTTGGAAACGACGAGGAGCTTGATGTTCATGGTGTGTGGATGATGATGAAAGGGGCGAGGGCGCGGAGGCGTCTGCAGTGTAACAATATGTTGAGACCTTTGGAGATGAGGCCTTTGAGGCCGTGGCGACTGTCGTTGTAGAAGCCGTTGGCGACGGCGAGGTCGAAGCCGCATGGGCGGGCGAGCTCTTGGTACTGGGCGAGGGTGAGGATGCGCTCGGTCCAGCTGCCGGTGGCGGGGTCGCAAGTGTTGTAGGGGTCGGAGATGGGGTCGGGGATGCCAGTCTCGACGGCTTGTAGTATGTCGTCGTAGGCGAGGCCGCGGGTGGCTTGTGCCCAGGCGTCGAGCTGCAAGGCTGTGAGGGTGGGGAAGTGGGCGGCTATGTGGTCTCTCCGCAGTTGGAAGAATCCGGGCTGTCCGTTGTGGCCGAGTTCGTCGGCGAGCATGAACTGATGAAGCCGCTTTACCACATGGCGGTTGTAAGGGGTGGAGCCGGTGGTGTAGAGCTGGTAGAGCTTGGGGTTGATGGCCTGGAGGTCGGCAAAGAAGGTGTCGAGGCGGTAGATGTGCTCGATGACGTCCATGCCGAGGAGGGCGTGAGGGACGACGCCGTTGTCGCGGCACCATTGGCGCAGCTCTGCTGAGGAGCCGCAGAGGATGACGTCGGGCGAAAGCCCGATCTGGCTGCTTATGGCGGTGACGGTCTCGGCTGCCTGTGGGTTGTAGTCGATATAGACGACGCGGCCTATGCCCTGGCTTTTGGCAAAGAGGGAGAGGAATCCGTGGCCGCCGCCGTAATCGACCATGACGACCTGCGCGGGCGCGAGACCGAGGGCTGCGAGCATCTGTGCGAGGCAGCGGCGGTAGATGTCGAGGTAGTAGTCGAGGTTGGGCAGCAGCCGCAGGATGTAGCTGCGGCTGTAGTCGCTGATGGGGAGGGCGGCATAGTCGAGGCTGCGGAGCTGCTGCGCTATTTGATTATCTTGCGTATGATGGGATTCTTGCATCGTGTCAGTTGATAGAATGTTGTGGGCTGGGAGCCGTAGAGGCTGTAGGCGTGGGCTATGGAGGGCGTCATGCTACCCTCGAAGTCGAAGGCGCGGGTCTTGCCTGCCAGCTGCTGGAGTATGAGCCAGAAGGTGTAGGGTGAGGCTCCGTTGTGGTGGTCGGGAGCGAGGGCAGAGAGGAGGCTGTAGGCGCTGTTGGCGTCGAAGGCGACAAAGCGTGCGGCATGGATGACGCCGCTGTCGTCGGCCACGGCGACGAGGAGCCCCTGGCCGCGCTGGAGGGCTGCGGTGATGATGCGGATGATGAAGGGCCGCGAGAGGAGGTCATCCTCGCCGCGTGAGTTCCAGTAGCGGGTGTGGAAGTCGGCGAAGGCCTCGGGGGTGATATCTGCGGGGTGCAGCACCTTTGAGGCACTGCGTATTTGCGTGCGGCGATGTCTTTTGTCGAAGTGAGAGAAGAGCTGCTGAGGGTCGGAAATGTCCTCGATGCGGTAGGTGACGCGGGCTTGCTTCTCGTAGCCCTGCCATGCCTCGATGTTGGGGGTGGCGGGGGCGAAGCTCTGTCGGTAGAAGGTGAGGTGGAGCTTGCGAAGCTCTTGGATAAGCTGTTGGGTGGCTGCGGGAACGTTGGTGCCTGGGCGGAACCAGGGGCCGTTGTACTGGGTGAGCTGTGGCTGGAGGATGTAGCGGAGGCCGAGCTTGGAGCCTATGAGGTAGGGGAGGGCTGCGGTGATGGTGCCGTGGCCGTCGCGGAGGAGGATGACGTCCCACCGCTTGCCGCAGCAGACGGATTCCATCCACCAATATTGCAGAAACAGAGGGATGTTAGACCCCTCTGTTTCGCATAGTATTCTGTATTGTTCTTTATCTGTCATGAAAGACTATTGGATGACCACCGTGACGCGGTTGTTGGCCATGCGTCCGTTGAGGGTGTTGTTGTCGCCCACGGGCTCGTCCTCGCCCTTGGCGATGACCTCGATGCGGGTCTCCTCGATGCCGCGTTTGATGAGGGCTTTCTTCACTTCCACGGCGCGCTGGCGTGAGAGGCCCATGTTGTAGGTCTCGGTGCCCACGTTGTCGCTATAGCCGGTGAGGAGCACTTCGAGGCCGCTCTCCTGCTTGAGGTAGCTGGCAAGGTTGTCGAGTTCGGGGTAGTAGGAGGCCTGGATGGTGGCGTCGTTGGCGAAGAACTTGATGACGGGGAAGGTCTGTGCGTCCTTGGCGGGGCTGGGCAGGAGATCGACCTTCTTGGAGCTGAAATCAACGATGAGGCCTACGCGGATGTAGTCGGAGGTGGGCTGTTCCTCGCTGTAGTAGGCGTCGTCCTTCCAGTAGCGCCAATCGACTTCGGAGACCTTGTAGGTGATCTTGTTCTTCATCTCCTTCTCGATGACGATGTCGCGGAAGTAGTCGAGCGAGATGAGGGCTTCCATCTGGGCTTTGGCGGCCAGCTCGTCATGCTGGTCCTGATCCTTGATGGTGGGGTTGATGGCGTAGATGGCGCAGATGTGCATAGGGATGCGGCCGGCGGAGGAGAGGTAGTCCCAGACGGGGTCGAAGGCGCCCCAGTCGCGCTTGTCGTCCTTCTGCCACTTCACGGTGCGGAACTGGTTGTAGTCGTAGTCGATATAGTAGAACTTCTTAGCATCGAAAGCGGTGAACTTCCACACGGTGTCGTAGGCAGCCTCGCGCACTTTGTGCTTGCCGCTCTGGTCGATGATGGGCTCGGTCTTCTTGCCCTTCTTGCCGGCGAGCTCGGGGAGCGTCACCTGCTCGTAGAGGCCTCCCGGGGTGGGGTGCCAGTTCGTGTCGGCCTTGCTGCGGAGCCAGAGGCGCTTGTTGTAGCCTTCCTTGGCTATCTCGGTGGTAGGTTTCTTCTTGCGATACTGAGCCTGGGCGTCGAGAGCGGGGAGGAGCATCAGGGCGGCGAGGCAGATTATGAGGATGTTCTTTTTCATCTTGTGAATATTGATATTATGAAGTATAACGTGTATATTGTTCTTTTATTGTCTTAGCTGCAAAAAAAGTGACGGGCGTCAGCTCGTGGCCGAAGGGTCGGTGACGGTGCCGTTCTCGCACACTATCATGCGCGACTGGTACTTGTCGATCATCATGAAGTCGTGGCTGGAGATGAGCATGGTGGTGCCGGTCTTCCGGTTGAGCTCCACCAGGAGCTGCATGATGTCGGACGAGGTGGCGGGGTCGAGGTTGCCCGTGGGCTCGTCGGCGAGGACGAGGGTGGGCTCGTTGATGAGGGCGCGGGCTATGCCCACACGCTGCTGCTCCCCCTCCGAGAGGTGGTGGATGGAGGCGTGGGCCTTGTCGGCTATGCCCACGGCTTCGAGCACCTTCATCACCTGGCCGTCCATCCTCTCGCGCTCCCAGCCTGTGGCCTGCAGCACGAAGAGCAGGTTGCCATACACGTCGCGGTCTTTGAGCAGGCGGAAGTTCTGAAAGACTATGCCCACCCTCCTGCGCAGCAGGGGCACCTGCCGGCGCTTGAGGTGCATGAGGTCGTAGCCGCACACCTGGGCTTCGCCGCTGTCGATGCTGTGGTCGGCATAAAGGGTGCGCAGCAGCGAAGTCTTGCCCGCGCCGCTCTTGCCGATGAGATAGACGAACTCGCCCGCGTCAACCTTGAGGGTGACGTGCGACAGCAGTGGGCCGTCATCGTGACTGATAGTCACCTCTTTGAGTGATATAATAGGAGCCTCCATATACAGTATTTCAAAATGCAAAGATACTACTTTTTTTTTATATATGAAAAACTTTTTTTATGATTGTCCGCAATCGCCACTAATAAAGGAAGATTTGTAGTGCGCCAGATTGTTTTCACAACCGTAGAAGAGGTCGTTCTACTCATTCTACTCCTCTATCCTCCAATCGAACCTCAGTCGAATTGGCATTCGACTGATAACTCACTCTTCCTCATCTTGTTGTTCCATTCAGTAGAACAGTCGAACGCACCTGTCCTGCCTCTGCTGCTATGCCTTTTGCCGAGGCTCTTTTCATTATGAATTTTTAAGACTTCAAAGGCGAAATGTTAAAATTTAGGGCTCAAAAACGGGCTCTGTGCCACATTCTCGCCAAAGCACGCAACAGACTACGCCACAGCCGTATAGATGCTTCCCCCACGCTTCGCCCTTTTTCCGCTCTCCGAGCGGAGTTAGAGCGGAGCTAAGGCGGAGCTAAAGCGGAGCTATGCCGAGCCAAGAGCGTCCCGCCGCGAAATGTTAAAATCCGCCACCCAAAACTCCATGTTTTTTGAGCGTCTCTAATCCCCACGACAAAGATTATCCGTGTATGGAAGAAAACACCTGTCGGCAAGAAACAAGCCCCTCTGCGGAGAGAAGTATGGCTCTTCGAGTAGAGATAGATTTATAAACACAGCGGCACAATAAAAAATATATTTTTGCGTTTTTCACAATAGTGAAAAAATTTCTTCTATGACAGATATTGAACTCAAGAAACTTAAAGATAAACTTTGGCGGTCTGCGGATATGTTGCGTGCTGGTGCTCATCTTGCTGCAAACAAGTACGGCCAGCCAATACTTGGACTAATCTTTCTGCGCTATGCTGACGTTCTTTTCAAGCAGCATAAGGCAGAGATTGATGCAGAGTATAACCAGTATAAGGGGTCGCGCATGGAACGTGAATACAAGGAGGTTGCCGTTGAGAAATGCGGCTTCTTCCTGCCAGAGTGTGCTTACTTTGATTTCTTAAACAACGCCCCTGATGATGCCAATAAGGCCACCCTGGTGAAGAAGGCTATGGAAGCTATCGAAAGGGAGAATCCTCGCATGGATGGTGTGCTGCCAAAGGAGGTGTATGGCCAGCTTGTCCCCGAAGAGGAGCCAGACCTGCTGAGTAAGATCCTTCGTGTGTTTAAGGATATTCCCGAAGACATCAGCATTGATATCTTCGGTCAGATATATGAGTACTTCCTGGGCAACTTTGCCTTGGCCGAAGGTCAGGGTGGTGGAGCCTTCTACACGCCGGCCAGTGTGGTTCAATATATGGTGGAGGTGCTTCAGCCTACTACTGGCGACAAGAAGTTCCTCGACCCTGCCTGTGGTTCGGGAGGTATGTTTGTGCAGGCAGCCCGTTATATGCACAGGCATAACAAGCCTGAGGGAGAACCCTCAGGAAATGCACAGGCAGAGATGATGCGCTTCCGTTGCTATGGCGTGGAGAAAGAACCTGACACGGTGAAGCTGGCCAAGATGAACCTCCTGCTGAACAATATTCGTGGTGATATTACTGAAGCCAACTCCTTCTACAGCGACCCCTACAATGCCTTTGGCCAGTTTGACTATGTGATGGCAAATCCTCCATTCAATGTGGATGAAGTGGTGGTTGATAAGGTGATAGATGATGCCCGCTTTAATACATACGGTGTGCCTCGCAACAAGACCAAATCAACCAAAAAGGCTTCTGACAAGAAAGAGACCGTGCCTAATGCCAACTATCTGTGGATTGGCTATTTTGCCACAGCGCTCAATGAGAATGGCAAGGCAGCCCTCGTAATGGCCAACTCTGCCAGCGATGCAGGTGGCTCTGAATTGGAGATACGCAAGAAGATGATAGAGGACGGCATCATCAGTCAGATGGTGACGCTTCCGAGCAATATGTTCTCTACAGTTACGCTTCCTGCCACCCTTTGGTTCTTCAACAAACAGAGAGCCAAGCGTGATGAGATTCTTTTCATTGATGCTCGCAATATCTTCATGCAGGTGGATAGGGCACATCGCAAATTCTCTGACGAGCAGATTAAGAACCTGGGAGTCATCAGCCGACTTTATGAAGGCGATAGCGATGCTTTCTGGGCTTTGGTGGATGAATACAAAGCAGAAGGCAAACAGGACGAGGTGGATTGGCTTTTGGAGCGTTGGCCTGATGGCAAATACCAGGATGTGATAGGCTTGTGTAAGGTTGCCAAACTGGAAGGCGAGGACGGCATCATCGACAATGACTATAGCCTCAACGCTGGTCGATATGTAGGTGTGGTGATTGAGGACGATGGAATGACCGAAGAGGAATTCCGTGCCGAAATGCTAAACCTCAATAGCGAGTTCTCTGCCCTCTCCAACGAGGCTAAGGCTTTGGAGAGTGAGATTGAAAAGAATCTAAAGGAACTGTTTGGAGGGGAATAGTATGGAAAACTCTCATCGCAGGTGAGACAAATTAGCAGGACACATAACAGGATGATTAAGTTATGGAAAAGAAAGACAAAATGATAACCACGCAGGATGCTGCAACGACAATAGTTGCAGAAGACACTCTGTTTGATTGTATCGCCAAACTCATTGATGATGGTCGCAAGCAAATCGCAAAGACCGTTAACAGCGCAATGGTTTATACTTACTATGGCGTGGGACAGTATATTGTGGAATTTGAACAAGGTGGAGAAACTCGTGCAGCTTATGGGAAAAGCGTGTTGAAGCGTCTATCTGCACGCTTGTCAGAGAGATATGGCAATGGGTGGTCGGTAGATACGCTTGAAAAATCACGAAAATTCTTCATTGAGTATTCAAATTCCGCTACACTGTTGCGGAATTTGAATGAGAATAATCTTAAAGGAAATTTTGAATAAGGAGGTTGAGTATGGAAGTACGAATAGGAGACTGTATTGAATGTAATCCTACTGTCAAGTTAACAAAAGGGATTGAATACCCACTTATTGATATAGATAAAATCACAGTAGGAAGAAAACTTGTAACCAATAAGGAAACTATCGTGTATGACAAGCAGAGTGGTTGTAAATTTCAGAATGGAGACACTTTGATGGCGAGAATAACGCCTTGCCTTGAAAATGGAAAGATGGCGATGGTTTCAGTCCCAGACAAGGGTATTGGTTCTACGGAATTCTTTGTTTTTCGAGGCAAAAAAGATGTAACAGACAACGAATTCGTTTATTATTTCCTCAGACAGCAATATATTAGGAATCTTGCAGCTAATAGTATGAGTGGTGCAAGTGGACGACAACGAGCTGATTTAAAGTATATTAAGAAAATAAAGTTTGACTTACCAACACTCCCTACTCAGCAAAAGATAGCCTCCATTCTCTCAACCTATGACAACCTAATAGAGAACAACACCAAACGCATCCGACTGTTAGAGCAGATGGCAGAGAACTTATACAAAGAATGGTTCGTCCGCTTCCGTTTCCCAGGACACGAGAATGTGGAAATGGAAAGAGGTGTGCCCAAAGGATGGTCAATAGCAAAATTGAAAGAGATTGTGAAAAGATTACCTTTCAATAGAACATACAAAGAATTTGAACTCAAACAAGAAGGAAATGTTATTGTGATTGACCAATCAACTAAGGGGTATCTTGGCTTTCATAATAACGAACCCTCCCATATTGCAACTTTAGATGCACCTATTATTATCTTCGGAGACCATTCTTGTAAATTTCAGTTGATGATTAAAAATTTCTCTTTGGGCGAGAATGTTATACCTTTTGTTTCCAACGATGAGGAAAGAACAAATAGGTATTATCTATTCTATGCAACCCATAAACTTATTGAGACTGAGGAATACAAAAGACATTGGGGAAGATTAATGGCAATGAAAGTTCTTATACCAAATATAAAACTACAACAAGAGTTTTCTGAAATTATCAAAATAATGGAGAACGATAAGGAATATCTTCAGCGTCAGATTGCATTACTTACGAAGCAACGCGACCTCCTCCTTCCTCGCCTAATGTCTGGCAAGTTGGAAGTGAAACCTTAAAAGAAAATAGTATGACTGACAAATATAAGATACCTCATCTGCCACTGCCTTACGACCTTGAGACAAAGGCCGTATTGAAGCAGTTGAACCTCGCTAACAAGAAATTGGCTGAGTTGAAAGGTGTTGCACTCACTATCCCTAACGAGAACATCCTACTCAGCACACTTACCCTACAGGAGGCAAAGGAGAGTTCTTCTGTTGAGAACATTGTGACGACTCAGGACGATTTGTTCAAGGAGGACCTCAATATTCAAACAGAAATATCCAACGCGGCAGCCAAGGAAGTGTTGAACTATCGCCGTGCAATGCAAACAGGATTTGAGTTGGTGAAGAAGAACAAATTGCTCACCTGTAATATTATTCAACAAATCCAATCTGAACTGGAATCAAACAGAGCAGGTTTCCGAGCTGTGCCAGGAACTCATCTAAAGAACAATCTTGGTGAGACGGTCTATACACCGCCACAGGAGTATGATGAGATTGTAAAGATGATGAGCAACTTGGAACTGTTCATAAACGACGAAACGGTTTCTGACATTGACCCTTTGATAAAACTTGCAATCGTACATCATCAGTTTGAAAGCATCCATCCGTTCTTTGATGGAAATGGAAGAACTGGCCGTATTATCAATATACTGATGCTTGTCACGAATGACCTACTCGATTTGCCTATCTTGTATTTGAGCCGTTATATTACACGCAACAAAGGCAGATACTACCAATTGATACAGGCTATTAGAGATAATGATGGCAACAACTCGAAAGAATGGGAAGACTGGATTCTCTTTGTCCTAAAAGGAATAGAGGAGACTGCGGAAGAAACAATCCACCTGATCAAATCCATCTCTGTGCTGATGGCAGAATTCAAGGCAAGGTTAAGGAAACTATTGGGCAACAAATACAAGCACGACTTGCTGAATAATCTGTTTCGGCATCCTTACACCAAGATAGAATATGTGGAGAAGGATATGTTGGTCACACGCAAGACTGCCAGCAAGTATCTTGATATGATTGTTGAAGACGGTTTGCTTACGAAAACGAAATTAGGCAAGGAAAATTACTACATAAACGATGCATTATGCCAATTGTTTATCAACCAAGGTCGTGGGTAAAAACTTTCAATTTTTACCCAGGTGAGATCAAAACGTGGGTAAAAAAACGATAATTTTACACATGAGGAATGTTACAAGTTAAAAAAAACGTGATTTCTTAACACATTCTTCTCGATAGGTTGAATTCACCACTCAAAATACCTACCAAATTCATAAGATATGAAGTCATTCATCAGCGAAGACAATATAGAACAAACCATTTGTAAACGACTCTCGTTGCCAGAGTATGGATGGGCACGCATTGAGTGCAACCCAGATGTATCTGCCCAGGATGAGGTTGGCAGCACTGGCCGTGCTAATTCATCGGAGTGTATTCTGCCTGTTATTTTCTTGAACGCTTTGAAGCGGATCAATCCTCAGATAGATGAGGAGATATTGAAGGGTATTGTTAGCGATTACCGCAAAGATTATACTGCCACCGATATGGTTGACACCAACTACCGGTTCTACAACCAGATTCGCAACGGCATCAACGTGAAAGTGAAGAATAACGGCAAGGAAGATTTTGAAATCGTCAAGCTGATAGACTTTGACAATGTGGAGAATAATGACTTCCATTGTGTCAACCAGATGTGGATAAAGGGCAGATTCCGCTATCGCAGACCTGATGTGCTTCTGTTTGTGAATGGATTGCCTGTTGTTTTTATCGAGCTGAAGAACTCTACGGTGAAGGTGGAGGAATCGTACAACAAGAACCTGGTTAGCTACCGCCAGGATATTCCAAACATCTTTGCCCTCAATCAGATATGTGTTCTCAGCAATGGATTGCAAACCAAACTGGGGGCTTGGAATGCTGGATATGAATTCTTCTTTGAATGGCTGCGTGTGGATGATGAGAAAGAGACACTCAACAGAGACAAGATAGCAGAATATGGACTGAGTATTGTCAACCTAATTGATGGTCTTTTCCGTAAGGAACGACTTTTGGACTACATTGAGAACTTCATTTTCTTTGACAACAAGCGAGTAAAGATTATTGCCAAAAACCACCAGTATCTTGGTGTGAATAACCTTATGAAGAGCGTAGAGAATAGAGAGCAGCTAAACGGCAAACTAGGTGTGTTTTGGCACACTCAAGGCTCTGGAAAGAGTTACTCGATGGTGATGTTCGTCCGCAAGGTGAAACGCAAGCTACACGGCAATTTCACATTCCTGGTAATCACCGATAGAGACGACCTGGACACACAGATACATAAGACCTTTGTGCGTAGTGAGGTGATTGGCGACAAAGAAGAGTGCCAGCCAAAGAATGCCGCACAATTACGCGAGTTCCTGTCGGGAAACAAACCCATGGTGTTTACGCTGATTCATAAGTTCCAGTATGAAAAGACACAGAAATACCCGATTCTCTCAGAGCGTAACGATATTTTCGTACTTGTGGACGAAGCTCACCGTACCCAATACAAGCAACTGGCAGAGAATATGCATACAGGCCTGCCCAATGCGAACTATATAGCCTTTACAGGCACACCGTTGCTAGGAAGCAAACGGTTAACAAATCAATGGTTTGGAGACTATGTTTCGGAATATAATTTCGCTCAGGCTATTGATGACGGAAGCACGGTTCCATTGTTCTACAGCCGTAGAGTTCCCGAGGTGGGACTTGAGAACAACTGGCTGGATACCGATATCGATACGATAGTTGAGGAAGAAGAGCTTAATGACAGAGAACAGGAGCTGTTGGAAAATTCCTCATCAAGAATCTTGGAAGTCATAAAAAGGGATGGCCGATTAGACCGTATCGCTCACGATATTGCACATCATTTCCCCAGAAGAGGATTCCTTGGTAAGGGAATGGTTGTGAGCGTGGACAAGTACACCACGGTGAAGATGTATGAGAAAGTTCAGCATTATTGGGCTGAAGAGAAGAAGGCTCTTGTCAAAGAACGCAATGAGGCTACGACCAAGGAAGAACGAGACAAACTCACCGCCAGACTGGAATATATGAACAAGGTGGAAATGGCTGTAGTGATAAGTGAGGAGGCAGACGAAGTTGAGAAGTTCGCTGCCCAGGGGTTAGACATTATCCCTCACAGGAAGAAGTTGAATGAAATATCCCCAGAGGGGAAGGATATTGAGGATAGATTTAAGGATAAAGATGACCCACTCTGCCTTGTATTCGTTTGTGCAATGTGGCTCACAGGATTTGACGTACCATCATTATCCACACTGTATTTGGATAAGCCGATGAAGGGACACACGCTGATGCAAGCCATTGCGAGAGCGAACCGAGTTTTCCCAGGCAAGACCTGTGGTATAGTGGTTGATTACGTAAATGTGTTTAAGTATATGCAGCAGGCCTTGTCGGATTATGCTTCAACCGATGAAGGAAGCACGGATTATCCAGCTAAGGATATCGAGCAGTTGATGGAGAGTATTGATGAGTGCATCGAGGAATGTGATACTTTCTTGCAGAGTATCGGCATCAGTCTTGATGATATTCTGGCAGGTGGAGATACGCTAGACAAGCTTGAACTGCTTAGGAAAGCCTATGATCGGATATTGGAAAAGGATGAGTGGAAGGATAGGTTCAAGGTGATGAGCAATCTCTTGATGAATCTGTATGATGCCTCAAAGCCAGAAATCTTTGAATGTAACTGGTTTAATGAGAAATTCTCCCCATTGGATTATCTCAATGGTCAGTTTTGCAATCGTATTGATGACGAAAAACTGAGAAAAGCAAAAGCCAGGATGGCACATACTTTGGATGATAGTGTTACTGCTATTGCGGCAGAAGACCAGGTACAATATGGCATCCATCAGGGCAAGGTTATCGACCTAAGCAAACTGGACATCGAAAGCATTAGAAAGGAGATTAAATCAACGCCCTATAAATCATTAGAGATTGATAATCTCAGAACTTATATTGAAGCTGCATTGGAACAGCTCATCAACAAGAACTGTACACGTGTATCTTTCTCTCAGCGATATAAGAGCATTATCGACAAATACAATGCAGGAGGCAGTGAGAATGAAGATTATTACGAGAAACTCCTTCAACTGATTGCCGACCTCAAGAGGGAACAAGGCCGTTCAACCGAGATGGATTTGGAGGAGGAAGAATTGGAAATATACGACCTCTTGGTTCAAGGGCGGCATCTCACCAAGGTTGAGGAACAAAAGGTAATACTTGCATCAAAGAACCTATACAATAGACTGATAGAGGAGAAAGACAAACTGATGGTAGTGGACTGGTACAAGGACGAACAACCTAGAACGATGGTGTTTACACTCATTCAGAAATCCCTTAATGATGACCTCCCTCAGAGCTACGACAGGGAAACATTTGCAGACAAGACGAATCTGCTACTCAATCATTTTGTGGATATGGCCGTTCAGGGATACGGTTGGACTGCATAGCGAGTAAAAGTGGGCTCTATAGATACTTTTTGCTTGTAGTTTGCTATTGCGAATTTACAAGACTGAAAGAAATTGTTGGAAATTAATCAGGAATTCTTGTGTCATACAGACTTTCTCCTGATGCCACTGACATTAGGTAGAAACTAATAGAGATTAACCGTGTATGGGAGGGATTGAGGATTGGACGAGGACTGGCGGAGAGGGAGGAACGGCTTTTTGTTGAGGTAGGGGTCGGTTATTTTTTCCAGAAGGCGGGGACGAGGAGGATGAGGAGGGTGAGGCATTCGAGACGGCCGAGGAGCATGAAGAAGGCGCAGAGGTATTTGGCGGCGGTGGTGAAGGCGCCGTAGCATCCGAAGCCGCCGCTGAGGCCGAGGCCGGGGCCGTAGCCGGTGATGCAGGCGATGATGGCGCCGACGGACTCGGTGGCATTGATGCCGCAGAGCATGAGGAGCATGATGCCGACGGTGATGACGAGGACATAGACGACGAAGATGACCATGACGTTGGTGATGATTTCGGAGGAGACGGGGCGGCCGTTGAGGCGGACGGGGTTGACGGCATGGGGGTGGAGGCGGTCGTGAAGGATTTTGCGGACGTTGCGGTGGAGGATGAGGACGCGCATGGCTTTGAGTCCGCCGGTGGTGGAGCCTGCCATGCCGCCGCAGAGGGAGAGGATGACGAAGAGGAAGGTGATGGGGACCCACCAGGAGGAGGTGTCGGCGACGAGGGAGCCGGTGGTGGTGAGGACGCTGATGGTCTGTACGGTGGCGCAGCGGAGGGCGTCGGCCCAGGGGATGTGGGCGGTGGCGCGGAGGGCGAAGCAGACGAAGAGGGAGGCTATGACGAAGGTGCCGAGGAAGAAGGAGAGCTGGTCGAGCTTGGTGCGTATGCGGTCCCAGCGGAAGGTGACGAGGTGGAAGATGAGCATGAAGTTGACGCCGCTGAGGAGCATGGCGAGGGCGACGATGTATTGCTGGAGGTGGGTGAGGTGTTCGAGGCTGTTGTTGTAGATGGAGAAGCCGCCGGAGGAGATGTTGGTGAAGGTGATGTTGAGGGCGTCCCAGGGGTGCATGCCGCTTTTCCAGAGGAGGAAGACGAAGAGGAGGGTGAGGGTGAGATAGACGCCGAGGGTCTGGCGGATGGTGGCGGCCATGGTGGAGGACTGCTTGCCGGTGTTGTCGGCGCCGGAGGCTTCGGCGGTGTAGAGGCTGTATTTGTTGATGCCCAGAGAGGGGACGATGGCGAGGACGAGGAGGACGATGCCGAAGCCGCCGAACCATTGCGTCATGCTGCGCCAGAGGAGTATGGAGGCGGGGAGCCACTCGACGGCGGAGAAGACGGTGGCACCGGTGGAGGTGATGCCGGACATGGATTCGAAGAGGGCGTCGCTGAAGGTGTGGAGGGTGCCTGTGGCAAGGAAGGGGAGGGTGCCGAAGAGGGCAAGGACGACCCAGAGGAGGACGACGAGGAGGTAGGCGTTGCGGCGGTCGGTGATGGTGCGGGCGTCGTGGTAGCTCACCCGCAGCAGCAGTCCGAGGAAGAAGGTGAAGAGCCCCGACGCCGAGATGGCGGAGGCTGTGCCGTCGGCGAAGTGCAGGGCAGGGATGAGGCAGGAGAGCATGAGGCTGCCTTCAACCATCAGCATGATGCCGAGAAAACGTAGTATGTACTTGAAGTCGGTGATAGGGTGTTGGGTTTTAATTGAGAATTGAGAATTGAGAATTGGGGCGGGTGCCGGTTGATTGAGAATTGAGAATGTTTGTTCTCCGCTACGCTATCGAAAGTCCACTGGACTTTCTTCAGGGCGGGAGCCGTTAGGTGCCGCGGCGCCAGTAGGCTGGGGAGAAGACGGCTATGAGGGCAAAGAGTTCGAGGCGTCCGGCGAGCATGAGGGTTGTGAGGGTCAGCTTGCCGATGGTGGGGAGCATGGCGTAGTCGAGGCTGCCGCCGAGGTTGTTGATGAGTGGCGAGGGGCCGAGGTTGCTGATGTTGGCGGCGGCCATGCAGATGGCGTCGGGTATGGAGCAGCGGCAGAGCGTCAGCACGAAGGCTCCCGCCACGATGAAGGCGATGTAGAGGAAGAAGTAGGCAAAGACCTTGGTGATATAGTCGTGCTGCACCACCTCGCCGTTGACCTTGACACGGAAGACGGCGTTGGGGTGCATCATGCGGGTGAAGTAGTTGCCGATGTATTTTGACAAGATGATGATGCGGCGCAGCTTGAGGCCGCCGCCCGTAGAGCCTGCCGAGGCGCCCACGACGATGAGCAGGAAGGTGAGGACGCTGACGACAAACGACCAGTGCTGCGGGCGTGGCAGGTAGTAGCCGCAGGTGGAGACCGTCGAGGCTATATGGAAGACGCTGTAGCGCAGCGATGTGCCGACATCCTGCCCCGCAGCGACGAAGCCGATGACGCAGAGACTTATCGAGCACAGCGTCAGGAGAAGGTAGGCGCGGGTCTCCTCGTCGCGTCCCCAGTGGCGGAGCTTGAGGGTGAAGATGCGGTAGAGCTGCGCCACGTTGATGCCGCTGAGGAGCATGAAGAGGGTGATGGTGCAGAGGCATCCGTCGCTGAGGATGGAGAGACCGCTGCTGTGGGTGACGAAGCCGCCTGTGGAGACTGTGCTGAAGGCAAGGCATATCGCATCGACCAGCGGGGTGCCTTGGATGAGCAGCAGGAGGAAGAGCATGAGGGTGAGCACGCTGTAGATGACCCACAGACGGGTGACGCTCTTGGCCAGCCGGGGGTGGAGCTTGCGCTGCTGGGTGCCGCTGAACTCGGCTTCGTATATCTGTTCCGCGCCGAGGGTGAGCCTGCGCAGTATAGCCACCACGAAGAGCATCAGCCCGAGGCCTCCGACCCATTGGGTGAAGGCGCGATAGACCAGCAGCCCCTGCGGCAGCTCTTCGGGATGCGCCATCACCGACGAGCCTGTGGTGGTGAAGCCGCTGAAGGATTCGAAGAGGGCGTCGGCAAAGCTGCCTGTGGCACCTGTGAGGATGTAGGGCAGGGTGCCGCTCAGCGGGATGGTGAGCCAGGTGATGGTCGTGACCCAGTAGCTCTCGTTCTCGGCGATGTCGTAGGTGGGGTTCTTGCCGAGGATGTTGCGGAAGAAGAGTCCGGGGATGAGGATGCCCACGGCCGCCATGCCGAGGGCAAACTGTGCCCCGTCGTGGCAGTAGATAGAGATGGCAAAGGGCAGGGCCATGCCGAGGGCATGGTACATGAGCAGCACCCCCATGAGCCTGAAGATCAGCTTGAGGTTGAACTTGCGTACCCCTATGCGTTCTATGTGCGGCCTAAAAGCAGACATCTTTTTTAATTGAGAATTGAAAATTGAGAATGTTTGTTCTCCGCTACGCTATCGAAAGTCCACTGGACTTTCTTCAGGGCGGGAGCCGTTTTTTTAATTGATGAATGAAGAATTAAGAAATAAAAAGTGAGGGCGGAACCATCGGCTTGTATTGTCAGTTCACAGATCACAATTCACACAAACAGTTTCGATACGATGTTCATCACTTTGGGCAGTGCGAATACCACCACGCGGTCCTTCTCCTTGATCTGGGTGTCGCGTTTGGGCAGGATGGTCTCGTTGCCGCGGATGATGCCGCCGATGGTGGAGCCTTGCGGCAGGGGCAGCTCGCGTATGGGATGGCGTGTGGCGGGCGCCCACTTGCCCACGCTGAACTCGATGATCTCTGCGTTGGTGCCGCTGAGCCACTTGCTGCGCACGGCCTCGCCGTGGACGAGGAAGCGGGAGATATAGCTGGCTGTGATGAGCTTCTTGTTGATGATGGTGTCGATGCCGATATCCTGCGAGAGGTTGATGAAGCCCGTGTTCTCCACCAGCGCTATGGTGCGGCGCACCCCCAGCTTCTTGGCATGGAGGCAGGTGAGGACGTTGGTCTCCGACGAGTCTGTCACGGCTATGAAGGCGTCGGTGCTTTGCAGCCCCTCCTCCTTGAGCAGCTCGATGTCGGTGGCGTCGCCGTTGATGACGAGGGTGTTGCTGAGCATCCCCGACACCTCTTCGCAGCGGCTGCGCGACTCCTCGAACAGTGTGATGCGCATCTTCTTCTCCAATGTCTGGGCGGCATTGCGGCCTATGCGCCCGGCACCCACAATCATCGCCTTCTTCACCGAGATGTCCTGCTTGCCGGACACCTCCTTGATGGCTTCGAGCTGGTTGGGGCGGCTGATGAGATAGACCATGTCGCCGGATGTCAGCACGCTGTCGGCGTGGGGTATGATGGTCTCGCCGTTGCGCAGAATGGCCACAATCCTCACATGGATGTTTCTGTACCGCTGCACCAGCTCCTTCACGCTGCAGCCTGCCACGGGGGAGTCGCCGTCGAGGTGTATGAGGTACATCGTCAGCAGTCCTCCCGAGAAGTCGAAGAACTCCGTTGCCACCGAGACATTCAGCAGGTTGGTGATTTCCTTGGCGGCAATGCGCTCGGGACACACGAGGTCATCGACGCCCAGGTCGCGAAACATGTCGCGGTGCTTGGGCTGGAGCAGCTCGGCGTTCGAGATGCGTGCCACCGTCCTCGTGGCTTTGAGTTTCTTGGCCAGCACGCAGCTCATCAGGTTGATGCTCTCGTCGTGCAGCACGGCCAGAAACAGGTCGCAGCCTGCCACGTTGGCCTCCGCCAGCACCTGCGGCGAGGTCGAGGACCCCGCTATCGTCAATAGGTCCGTCTCCTTCTCCAGGCGCTTCAGAAGCTCCGAGTTAGGATCCACCACCGTGATATTGTGGTTCAGTTCCGATAACGATTTGGCGAGGTAAAAGCCCACCTCTCCATCACCTGCTATGATTATATTCATGGGTCTTTGATGATAATTATACTGATACTTGATAATTGAAAATTGATAATTAAAACGACGGCTACCGCCCTAATTTTCAATTTTCAATTTTCAATTATCAATGATTTTCGCGGCTGCAAAAATACAAAAAAAATCAGACATAGTGCAATAAAATCTTCATTATTGAAAAAAAATGTGTATTTTTGCATTTCGTTTTTCGAAGATTGGAACTTCGGGCATGATGCCGCAGACTGTTGGAGCTTGTGTGCCATTGTGTTTGATTTCAATCGGTTAAATATTAGCATTAGAATAATGGAAATAACACGAACTTTTGACCTGTTAGACCATCTCACGACCAATTATCCCGACAAAGAGGATATCTTGGCCTGCAAAGAGAAAGGTGAATGGACAAAATATAGCACCCGCGACTATTATAAATATTCGCATTATCTGGCCTACGGCCTCCTCGAAATAGGGCTCAAGCCCGGCGACAAGGTCATCACCATGTCCACCAACTGCCCCGAGTGGAACTTCATCGACATGGCCCTCGCCCTCACCGGCATCATCCATGTGCCCATCTATCCCACGCTGAGCGTCGATAACTACGAGCACATCCTCCGCCACAGCGAGGCCGCCTGCCTCTTCGTCAGCAGCAACATCCTCCTGCGCCGCATCCGCCCAGCCCTCGAACGCCTGGGCGAAGATGCCCCCACCATCTACACCCTCACCCAGATTGAGGGCGAACACCGTATGCTCGAAATCCTCAAGGCCGGCATCGCTTCCCGTGAGAAGAACGAGCCCATCGTCGAGCAGCTCAAGGCCACCATCAAGCCCGAAGACTGGTGCACCCTAATCTACACCTCCGGCACCACAGGCCAGCCCAAAGGCGTCATGCTCTCCCATCGCAACCTCTGCTCCAACTTCCTCGCCCACGCCCGCGTCAACCCCATGGACAGCACCTGCCGCGTCCTCAGCTTCCTGCCGCTCAACCACATGTACGAGCGCAGCATGAACTACCACTTCCAGTTCAAAGGCGTCAGCATCTACTATGCCGAGAGCATGGGCACCATCCAGCAGAACCTCGCCGAGATCCACGCCAACGGCTTCTGCGCCGTCCCCCGCGTGCTGGAGATGTTCTACGACAAACTCTATGCCGCAGGCAAAGACTTCACAGGCCTCAAGAAGAAGATATACACCCGCGCCTTCAAGCACGGCGCCCGCTACGACTACACCCTCATTAAGAAAGTCTCCCTCGGCTACCAGCTCTCCCAGCTCTTCTTCGACCGCATGGTCTATCGCCACTGGCGCGAGCGCTTCGGCGGCAACCGTCTCATCGTCATCACAGGCTCCTCCTCCATACAGCCCCGCATGATACGCACCTTCGCCGCCGCCGGCATCAACATCTACGAAGGCTACGGACTCTCCGAGACCTCCCCCGTCATCGCCGTCAACGACCCCGTCCACAACGCCGTCAAGATCGGCACCGTCGGTCCCGTCCTCAGCGGCGTAGAAGTCAAGTTCGCCGACGATGGTGAAATCCTCACCCGCGGCCCCCACGTCATGCTCGGCTACTACAAAGACCCCGAGACCACCGCGCAGGTCATCGACCAAGACGGCTGGTTCCACACTGGCGACGTAGGCCAGTTCGACACCACCATCACCGGCACCCACTACCTCCGCATCACCGACCGCAAGAAGGACATCTTCAAACTCTCCGCCGGCAAGTACATCGCCCCCCAGCTCCTCGAAAACAAGCTCCGCGAATCCGAATACATCGAGCAAGCCATGGTCGTGGGCGAGAACGAGAAGAGCGCCGCCGTCATCATCTCCCCCAACTTCAACACCCTCCACTACTGGGCACTCAAATACCACCTCCACTACCGCGACAACCAGCAGCTCCTCAACCTCCCCGAGACCCGCGAAAAGTTCAAGAAGGTCATCGACCAAATCAACCCCTCCTTTGCCGCCCACGAGCAGATCAAGAGCTTCCGCCTCGTCGCCGACGAATGGACCTCCGCTAACGGACTCCTCTCGCCCACGCTCAAGATTAAGCGCAACGTGCTCATGGAGAAATACAAACCCCTCATCGCCGAAATCTACGGCAAAGAGGCTCCCGCCCCCAGCGGCATCCTCTCCGCCTTCCGTGGCGTAGAACTCCCCAGCCTCGGCCTCGGCAAGAAGAAATAAGAACCTGTGAATAGTGAATAGTGAATTGACAATACAAACGCCGGTCCCCGCCCAAATTCTCAATTCTCAATTCTCAATTCTCAATTAAAAAATAGGACAAACCGTCCGAAAACAGAGAACAAACAAAGTATTCACCAACAAATCTGCCAATGAAGCATAGCATATAATTGACACGCACATTGTAAGACATATAGGAAAAGCAAAGTAGCTTGACAAAGGACATCTGAAAACTTCCACATTAAATTCAATCATCCTTGAGTAAAGCAACGGAGCTCCCGCCGTAAGGCGTGGACTTTACTCGTTGTAGTTAGGATGATTAGGTTGTGGAAGACCGTTAGATGTCTAATGAAAGCGAAGAAATGTGCCACGCTTTTTTATGTGCGCCTCACTCCCAAATCAGTTGGCACAACAACACAATTTAATATATCAATCAAAGCCGACGGCCCCGATGGTGTATAACAGGGGGGAATTAATATGTCAGACAGAACAATAACTGAAATCCATGAAGTAGATAATGGTTCATATACAGAAGTAATCGTAACTGCTAAGGATGAAAACGATCGTACTTATGTGGGCACAGCTACCTATCGTAATGATAGTGTTTACGAGAAAAATGAAGCATTCAAAATTGCAACGGAAGAGGCTAAGAATAGGGGATAAATTGCAGATTTTCCATTTTAGGGAGGCATTATTATGTCTCCCTATTTAATTTTTCCGTCTTTAAAAATGTAATCGACAAAGAAAGGCTCCTCTTGCGAGGGGCTTTTTTTTACATTCCTGAAAAGGAGATAAGTCGAGCTTAAGTTCAAGTAACAAATGCAACAAGTGCTGAAAAAGAGGTGTGAATTTCTTAAAAAAGATAAAGAGAAAACAGCCGGAATGTAAAAAAAAACCTCCCTATCAAAGCATTATTTAACATATACTGCTTAGGGAGAAAGTAAGGTCAAAGTAAGGTCAAAGTAAGGTCAAAGTAAGGTCAAAGTAAGGACTGAAAAAAAATTTATTTCTAACTCCAAATGTTAAAAATCCGCCATCTCCCGTGCGCACCTCAAAGACCCCATTTGTTAGCAGCAATTGCGGATAATCATAAAAAAAGATACTCCCCCAAAGCCCCACCACCGCAAGACCATTCCTTATCACTCCTCTCTAACGAGCGAGTCAAAAGTGAGTCAAGGATAAGTCAAGGGTGAGTCAAGGCTAAGTCAAGGGTAAGTCAAGGATAAGTCAAGGGTGAGGCAAGGATAAGTCAAGGGTGAGGCAGGATTGAAACCCTATTGTGCGGGTAGGAGGGAAGGGAGGGTCAGCGTTTCTTGCTGCGAGAAGGGAGGGGGGCTTCGGGCTTGCGGCGGTCGCCGAGGATGCGTGTGGCGCCGATGTAGCGGCGGGAGTAGTAGGCCTCGGTGGAGTAGGAATGGATGACGCCTGTGGAGGTGGCGGCATGGATGAAGCGGAAGACGCCCGTATTGGTATCGACCTCGGTAACGATGCCGGTGTGGCCAACACCGCCGTGGCCGGAGCGGCCTTGGAAGAAGACGAGGTCGCCGCGCTGCAGCTCTGTGCGTTTCTTGATGCGGTGGCCTACGTTATACTGTGCGCCGCTGCTTGGGGGCAGGGTGATGCCGAACATCTTGAGGTAGCAGTAGCGTGCGAAGCCGGCGCAGTCGAAGCTGCGGGGTCCTTTGCCGCCGTAGTGATAGGGGGCGCCGAGGTGCTTGCGGGCCTCGTCGATGAGGAGGTCGGCGCTGTCGGGCTCGGCCTGGATGCTGTCGATGGCCTGCTGAAGGGTGGGGATGAGCACGGAGTCGTGGCTCTGTGCGGCTGCGGTGAGGCCGAAGAGGCACAGGATGCTGGCAATTATGAGGTTGCGTTTTATGTTCATGCTGCGGTTATTTGATGCTTGCTTGCTTGCTTGCGTCCTCTGCGGAAGAGGTCGGCCGAGGTGCTTCCCCATGAGGCTCAGGCTCTTCTGGGCTGCGCTTCTCGCTATATACGTCGAGGGCGACGATGATGGCGGTGAAGGCCCAGAAGGGCACTGAGAGCTTGTCGGTGTCGAGGAAGTTGTTAAAGAAGCCGTGGATATAATAGGTGAGAAGGCTGAGGGTGAAGGCGAGGGCCATGTTGGCTGTGACCTTGTCCTTGGCGGTGCGATAGACGCGCACGCCTGTGGCGAAGGTGGTCATGAAAACACAGATGACGAGGGCCACGCCTGGCACGCCCTGCTCGGTCATCGGGCCTATATATTCGCTGTGGGCGTTGCCGAGGTTGCCAGCGTTGGTGCTGATGGTGGAGAGCTGGTAGGAGCGCTGGTAGCTGGCGTAGAGGAACTGGTAGGTGCCGGGGCCGCAGCCGAGGATGGGGTCTTCTTTCCACATGCGGAAGGCCGAGGCCCAGCGGTTGAGGCGTTCGAGGTTGCTGGCGTCGGTGGAGATGTTGGAGATGGACTTGATCTGGCCTTGGAGGTCGTAGGAGGAGTCCTGATGGTTCTTGCCGAGCTTGTAGATCACGTCGCTCTGGTAGGTGAAGAATAGTCCTACGCCGAGGGCGAAGAACAGCGCCATCCATTTGACCTTCATGCCCATGCGTATGAGTACATAGACGCCTATGGCGCCGAGCACGCTGAGCCATGCCGCGCGGCAGTAGGAGAAGAAGAGTCCCACCACGAGGAGCGCGAAGATGGCGAGGAAGAAGAGTCGTGCCCAACCTTTGCTGTTGCGGCTGAAGATGAAGTAGAAGCCCGCGGGGAGGAAGAGGGCGATGACGCAGCCGTAGGCTGTGTGGTCGTTGTAGAAGGGCTTCATGACGCGGTGGAGGGTCTGGAGGTCGCTGAAGTTGCCCACGGTCTTGGCGGTGGCGATGGCCACGACTGCGATGAGGCCGATGGCGTAGCACCAGAAGAACTGGCGTATGCGGCTCTTGTCGCGGAAGATTTGCGCGGCGGCGAAGAAGAAGGGCACCACGAACCAGAGGCGGGCGAGGAGGTATTTGAACGACACGAGGGGTATCGACGAGGTGCAGGAGGTGATGAGCATCCATGCCAGCGAGGCGAGGAGGGCTATGCTCACGGGATGGCGCAAGAGGCGTAGGTCGTAGCTGCGGCTGGCGAGCACGCGGAAGAAGAACATCAGCGTGAAGAGTATCATCATCGGCTCTACGGGCATGGAGAGTTCCATCTTGGGGAAGAGGGCCATGTCGATGGCAAAGGGGGTGAGGAGCGCCATGCAGAGGAGTCCTGTCTCGAACTTGGTGATGAAGAGCAGCAGCACCAGCCCGGCGAGGGGCAGGAGGGAGAGGTAGTAGAAGTCCTTGAGGAGGAGGATGGAATTGGCCACGGCAAAGCAGAGCGTCAGCGCGATGGCGATGACGGCAGCCTTGTTCTTCTTAAGCCAGTTCGGGAACGACATATATAAGGTATAATAGGGGAGGGGCTACGCTTCTACAAGTTCTTCTTCCTTCTTGGCGTAGTCGAGGAGCAGCAGGATGAGGATGCACATCACGACGGCACCGAGGGTGCCGAGAGCCACGATGACGGCGCGCTTGGGATAGGCTTTCTTGTCGGATGCCACGGCCTCGTCGAGGAGGAACTTATAGCTCACGCTCTCGTTCATATCCACCTTGGTCTGAGCGGCGCGGGTTTCGAGGTCGGCGAGCTCATGGCATTTCTCGTTGATGAGCTGAGTGAGACCGAGGGTGTACTGGGGGTTGCGCTTGAGGCTGTCCTGGAGGAGCTGTATTTCGAGGCCGAGGCTGTCGCACACGCCCTGCATGATGTCGGCGGCGTTGCAGGCGCGGGCATGGTGTATGCGGTGGCACACGGAGTCGTAGTTGGCGGCGATGAAGTTGGCCATGTCGGCAGCCCACTGCGGATCGACGTCGAGCACGGAGACTTCGACGCCGAGGTATTCGGTGCGCTTCACGTTCACGTTGCCGCGGTACTGCTCATGCAGCTTGAACATCTTGATGGGGTCGTCGGGGCTGATGCCGTAGTGCTCCATGAGGTTGAAGCGTTTGCAGACATCGCGTTCCATGGATTCGGAGAGGAGGATCTGGATGCAGTACTCGCAGTCGCGCTCGATGCCGTAGTCCATGAAGTCGAGACTGTAGTGGTAGTCCATGATGGCCTTGCTGAGGCGGTTGGAGTTGGTGGGGAATAGGATGGCTGTGGATTTATACCGTTTGGTGATGCAGAGCGATACCACCACGGAGCCTATCAAGGCGAGGATGAATACCCAGAGGAGCAGTTTCCACCATTTGCCGAAGAAGCGGCGGGTGGCGTTGTGGTCGTAGCTGTTGCCGAAAGATTTTTCTGCCATAATGTGTATTGTTATTTTTTTATATTCATTATTTCAATAGCGAAATCACGCTATATAAATCCTATAAACGACATTTGCTCTATATTATTGTATAAATTTGTGAAATATTTTCTGATAATTTTTTACTTGTTGTTTTCCGAGGCGGATTTTCGAGGTGCGAAATGTTAAATTTTGCCGAAGTGCGAAAAAAAATTTGCCATGTCAAAAAAAAGTATTACATTTGCAGTGTGTTAGTAATCTAATACACATAAACAATAATACAGATAACGAACAGAGAAATAATAGATTAAACGCAAACAATATAACACACAGACTTATGATAGAAATTAGAAATTTGGATTTCAGCTACAAGAAAACGCCCGTTTTCCACAACATCAGTCTCACTTTTGAGCCGGGCAACATCTACGGCCTCCTTGGCGAGAACGGGGTGGGCAAGACGACGCTCTTGAAGATTATCAGCGGCCTCCAGCGGCCTCAGGCGGGCTTCTGCATGGTGGATGGCATGGCAAGCTTCGACCGCCTGCCGCAATTTTTGCAGAATCTTGTCTTCCTGCCCGATGCCGTCACGCTGCCCGACAACGTGACTCCCACGAGCTATATTAAGGAGCTGGCGCCGTTCTATCCCAAGTATGCCTACGGCACTTTCCTGCACCTCATGCAGGAGATGGAGGTGGATCCTGAGCGCAAGTTCAAGGAGATGAGCTACGGCCAGCAGAAGAAGTCGCTCATCGCCTGCGCACTCTCCCTCGGCACGGACTATGTGCTTCTCGACGAGCCGACTAACGGCCTCGACATCCCCTCCAAGTCGGACTTTCGCACTCTCCTCTCTAAACGTATGCAGGAGGGCACCACCATCATCATCTCCACCCATCAGGTCAAGGACGTCGAGAACCTCATCGACCCTATCATCATCCTTAACCACGACGATGTGATGCTCAACGCCAGCATCGAGGCCATCACCAGCAAGCTCTCTTTCAACTACGACTCCGCAGCCGACCCCGAGGCCCTCTACACCGAGCAGCTCCCCGGCGGCTATATGAACGTCTGCGTCAACCGCGACGGCCGCGAGAGCCAGGTGAATATCGAAGGCCTCTTCAATGCCGTCCTCCACAACCGCGCGCTGATAAAAGAGCTGTTTTTTTAATTGAGAATTGAAAATGTGTTTTAATTGAGAATTGAGAATTAGGCTGACGTGACCTTCTCTGTTGTCAATTCACTATTCACAATTCACTATTTCACAATTCACAAAAAAAGGAATATAATGCAAAATTTCTCACTTCAACGTTTTGGCAAGGTGCTGCGCAAGGACCTCCGTCGGCTTGTCCGTGTGCGGCGTATGCTCTTGGGCATTGCTGTTGGTATGGTTCTTTTTTGGACGCTCGATCTCATGGACGGAGGCTTGGATGTCTCCCAGCGCTGTTTCAATGTCTGCCTTCTTGCGGGTATATCGTCTATGATAATTTGCGAGGCTCTCTGCGGCAAGGTCAACGACCCCCAGGCAGGTGTCGGCTTTGCGCTGCTGCCTGCCACGGCATTGGAGAAATACCTCTCCATGTTCGTCACCGTGGTGCTCGTGACAACACTTTCGGCTGTGGTTGTGGCAACCCTCATCGACAGCTTGTTGGCGCTCTTGCACGTTGGCGGCGTATCCCAGTTCCTCTGGCAGGACAAGTCCATCACGTCCTTATCCCTTGCTGTCGATGGCCTGCTGCTTTTTCTCAGTAGCACGTTCTGGCTGGTCACGACCCTCTGCTTCCAGCGCTATCGTTATGTGAAGCAGATTATCATCTTCGTCCTCTGCACTGCTGTTGTCGCAGTGGTAGCTATCGGCTGCAGCATCAACTGGCTGCAGATAGGCATCATGCTGCTGTCCATCGTGCTCCTCTCGTGGCTCGGTGTCCACCGTTTGAAACGAATGAAATATTAACAAATGGTAAATGTTGAATGTTAAGTGTTAAATTATTACCATTCAACATTTACCATTCAACATTAAAAAATATACATCATGGAAAATCTCGTCAATAACACCTTCTCCTGGGACCGCTTCCAGAAAGTGGTCTGCAAGGACTTCCGCAATATCTGGTCCCATGCCGGCACCACCCTCCTCATCATCACCCTCCTGCCGCTGGCTATATGGCTCTTATGGTGGGTCATTACAGGCTTCGTCGATGATTATTCACCCATCGTTCCCGAGCTCCGCTGCTGCATGATATGGGGCGTCGTCACCCTCGCCGCCCTCGTCACCCCCGCGCGGCTATACCGTACCTGCAACCTCACCAACGAGGGCATCTACTACGCCATGCTTCCTGCCTCCAAGCTGGAAAAATTCCTCAGCATGCTCCTCTTCTCGCTGATCGTATGCCCGCTGCTCTGCCTTGGCGCCAGCTTGCTGCTCGATATGCTGCTCACCGCCCTTCCCTTCGGCCCCTATCAGACGTGGCTCTGGCAGTGCGACATGCTCCAGGCTGTGGCGCAGGAAATGATCGACAACGGCGGTGTGATCAACGGTATGTCGGCCTACTACTATGCCAAATGGTTTTGGGGTGGCGGCATGGTGCTGGTTGTGCTTTGGATTATTCTTAATGGGTGGCTCGATGTCGCAATCTTCCTTTTCACCAACACCATCTTCAAGCGCCACAAGGTGCTCTCCACCATCCTCTGGATATGGCTCATCTCCTTTGCCCTCCAGCTCATTCTCACGCCTCTCATCGGCGTATGGGCTGTCAACACCGACTTCGAGTCGCTCCTCAACCGCTTCAACCTTGCCGAGATGGATCCCATCGCTGCCACCCGCACCATCTTATGGGTTTGCATCGCCCTGCAGGCCATACCTCTCGCCATCCTTGTATGGTGGAGCGGCCACAGACTGAAGAAAATGACTTATTAATTATTAGATGTTCAGATATTCAGATTAATTATTAGATGTTCAGATATTCAGAGCCTAAACATCTGAAAGTCTGAAAAATCTCAAAATTCGAAAAGCAATATGATTCACCGTATAAAGCAAGACACCATGACTGCAAGAACCTCGCTCCCCGTATTGACAACCCTGCTGATGCTGCTCTTCTTCGCCTCCTGCATCCGCATCAACCCTCCCGACAATGCCGTCACCAGCTTCGGCGACAAAGATCTCTCGGCCTATACCCTGGGCGGTGGAAGCATCTCACAGCAGATTAGCGAGATAGATGTCGAATGGCTCGATGGCGACATCACCATCGAATACTACGATGGCAGCGAAGTGCTGCTCTCCGAGACCGCCGACAAGTCCCTCGACTCCCTCACCACCCTCTGCTACCGCGTTGCCCACAACGAGCTGAGCGTGTGCTACAGCAAGTGCCGCAAGCACGAAAAAGGTCAGACCGACAGCCTGAATAAGCGCCTCCTCATCCGCCTGCCACAAGGCACCCGCCTCGACGACGTGTCTGTTGACGGCGTGAACGTGACCCTCAACATGCGCGGCATCGACTGCAAGGATATCGATGTCGATGGCGTGGATATGACCCTCAACCTCGCCGACATGAGCTGCGGCAGCATCTCGGCCGACGGCGTCAACGCCGCTCTCGACCTCCGCGAGGTGCGTTGCAAAGAGCTCGATGTCGATGGCGTAGAGGCTCACATCCTTGCCGTCTTCAGCCAGCTGCCCGACGAAATCTCCGCCGACGGCCTCAGTGCCACCGTCAGCCTCTCCGTGCCCGAAGATGCGGGCTTCACCATCGAGATGGACGGCCTCGCCAAAGAGCTCACATCCGACTTCCCTGTCAGCCATAAAGATGGCAAGGACATCATCGGCGACGGCCGCTGCTCCGTGAACATGGACGGCATGAACAGCCAGCTTGTTATCAAAACTAAAGAATAGCGCACCATGGACTTCAAGAAACAGAAACCGATATACCTGCAGATAGCCGACTCGCTCTGCGAGCGCATCCTCTCGGGCGAGTGGGCTGCCGACGAGCGCATCCCTTCCGTGCGCGACGTCGCCGGCACCCTCGGCGTCAACCCCAACACCGTCATGCGCACCTTCGACTATCTCCAGTCTTCACAGATCATCTACAACCGCCGCGGCGTCGGCTATTTCGTTGACCCGCAGGCCAAGAAGTACATCGTCAGCCTCCAGAAAGAAACCTTCGTCCACGAAGAGCTCCCCACCTTCTACCACCAGATGCAGCTCCTCGGCCTCACCTTCGACGACCTCAAAGAGCTAATAAAGACCCTCCCCGCCGAATAACCCTCCTCTCGATGGGGCGTAAAACGCCCCATCGAGAGCTATAATAGCTATGATAGCCATTATAGCCATAATAGCTATCTCAGCCCTCTGTCACTTTTTCTGCGGTGGCTGCTAATCATCGTTCTTCATCGCCTCGCGGATGCCATTCAGCAACTCTTCGGCCTTCTTCACATATCCGTCAAACGCCTCGTGGCTTATCTCGGCGAATCTCCGAAAGATGTCCAAGCACTCCTGTGCGTAGCCCTCAGCCTCGGAATAGTTGCCCTGCGCTTTATGCAATAGGGCGAGATTGCCCAGCGTCTCGGCCACATGCGGCTCGTAGGCGGCGGGGTTGGCTTTGGCCAGACGGCGGCGTATCTCCAAGGCTTTGGCATACTCCTTCGCAGCCTTGTCGTAGTCTTTCATATCGTTGTGGAGGATGGCCAAGTTGTTCAGCGTCTGGGCCACATCCGGCTCGTAGGCGGTGGGGTTAGTGGCAGCCAGTCGGCGGCGAATCTCCAAGGCTTCGGCATACTCCTCCGCAGCTTGGGCGTAGTTGTTCGTCCAGTTGTGGAGGGCGGCCAAGTTGTTCAGTGTCCCGGCCACATGCGGCTCGTAGGCGGCGGGGTTGGCTTTGGCCAGACGGCGGCGTATCTCCAAGGCTTTGGCATACTCCTTCGCAGCCTTGTCGTAGTCTTTCATATCGTTGTGGAGGATGGCCAAGTTGTTCAGCGTCTGGGCCACATCCGGCTCGTAGGCGGTGGGGTTAGTGGCAGCCAGTCGGCGGCGAATCTCCAAGGCTTCGGCATACTCCTCCGCAGCTTGGGCGTAGTCGTTCATATTGTTGTGGAGGGCGGCCAAGTTGTTCAGCGTCATGGCCACATGCGGCTCGTAGGCGGCGGGGTTGTCTTTGGCCAGACGATGGCGTATCTCCAAGGCTTCGGAGTACACTTTTTCTGCACCGTTGAACTGATTTAAGGCTTGGAGGGAGTAGCCCATATTATGCAAAGCGCTGGCGGCGTCTGCCTCAGAGACCTGCTGGATGGGCATCAGGCCGTCGCCGTGCCCCTTTTGGTAGTCGGCACACAGCTCGTCGAAGATCTGCACGGCAAAGTCCATGCCTTGCAGGGATTTGATATTCTCCCAATCGAGGAAGAAAATGTAGGCCATCAGGAACTCATAGAAGGACTTGTGCGAGAATTTGTATTCTTCTCCATCTCGGGTCAGCAGCGATCGTTCTCCAAAAGTTAGGGCATTGACTTTTGGTATTTTGCGATGTTCCAGAAATCTCCAATGTTTGCGGTTGTATTTCTTTATGATTTTGCTGAATTCTGATTTGGAGAGGGATAGCTGTCGTGGATGACTGCGGTATATGAAACTTGCCGCCATGAAAAAAATCTCTTTCCACATTTCCTTTTGCTCTTCTCTATTAAGGTTGACAGCTTTGCTCACTTCGCGGTCAATACTCCTCTTAAAGATGACATCGTATATCTCTCGCGTAGTGCGGTAATCCTTATTCTCTTCCACCAGGTAGTCAATATAGGAAAGCATCAAAGGACGCATAGTAATGTCGTGGCAGGCTTGGATGATTCTCTCGGCCTTGTCGCGTGTTTCTTTGTTCTTTAATTCTGGATAGGCTCTGTTGAGGTACTGTCGCACTTGGTCGTCGCTGAAGTAGTCTAAATATAGTTCTTTATAGGTGATGCCATAGCCATTGCTTTTGGTGTCCGTCTCGCCGAGTCTTTGTCGGCCATTGTCAAAAAAGGCGGGGCGGCAGGTGATGACCACACGAGCGAAAGGCGCACATGCTTTTACTAATTGTTGGCGGAAGGCTGGATAGGTGTTGATGTCCTGTGCCTCAGGACATTCGTCGAGAGCATCCAATAGTAAGATGCAGCGATTCTTATTCTGAACCTTGTTGATTGCATCGATGGTATTGCCCTCTGAAAGAAGAATGTACTGGATGTCGTATGACCGTTGTGGCTTATTGATAGGACGGCCATTGACATCAAGGATAGTGGCTGGGGTATCGGTGTATTGGGCGTATAGGTGATTCAGCGCAGTGGTCTTGCCCATGCCCGCGCTTGCCAAGATGCAGAAGTGTTTATCTGGCCCGTTGTAGTCGTCATGGAACACTTCATTCAAAAAGAATTTGTCCACACCTTTTCTCCAAGATGGTTTGCTCGGCACATTATTGACTTTGGAATCGGGTGATTGGGGACGCGTATCAGTCAGCATGGACTCAATATAGACATTCTTGTGTCCCTCACCACGAGACGTAGTCTCTTTGCCGTTGTCGTTGGATGTATTGTTGGGCTTGTTTCTTTTCACAAACTTTATGATAAGTAATACTACCACTAATGTCACTACCACTGTGAGAAATGCTAAAGCCAATGACCATCCCAGACATAGGCCAATATCTTTAAAAATATTATATGAAAATCCACAGACTGTTGGCACAGCAACCACAATCGAAATAAAATCACCTATGTTTAGTTTTGGAAAATCGAAAAATGTGTTCATATCTGGTGTATTCTGTGGGGTTAAAGGTGAATAATAATATTTTATTTATCAAAATGTTGGATGAGTCCAAAGGATGTGGCTTGCCCAAATTTGATAGTGCAAAGATACGAAAAAAAATCCATATATGTAAAATTATTTTTTGGCTTTTTTGTGAGGGCGGCGTGAGGGGGTTGCGGGGTGGTGCGGGCGGCGGGAGAGGGGCTTGTAAGGGGCGGTTTTGGGCGGGCGATTTTAACATTTCGGGTCGGGGCAGGGCTGCGTCGGGGAAGCTCCGCCGTAGCTTCGCTCTTCCTTCGCTCTACCTCCGCTCGGAAGGCGGAAAAAAGGCGAAGCAAGGGCGGGGCTTCTATGTAGCTGGGGCGAAGGTGGTTAGGCTCTTGGCCGAAAAAATGGCGAAGAGCCTGTTTTTGAGCCTCGGATTTTAACATTTTCCTCCAAAAGTCCTAAAATATCTTAATGCCAAAGTCGCCAAATCTTTTTTCTTTTTTGGACAATATATATTGGTATTTTCCGTTATAGAGGCTGATTGGAAAAAACTATATATGTTATGAGATATTTCACGACTATTGCAAGAAGTATTTTTGTGCTGGCGGCACTGTGTGTGGCCGCTGTTACGGCTGCGGCCCAGCAGCAGGTGAAGGTGGAGACCTTCAAGCTCCCTAACGGCCTCAAGGTGGTGCTCTGCGAGGAGCACAGCACGCCGCAGATCTACGGCTGCGTGGCGGTACATGCCGGCAGCAAGGACGAGAACCCCGCCGCCACAGGCGTGGCCCACTACTTCGAGCATATCATGTTCAAGGGTACCGACCGCATCGGTACCGTCAACTGGGCAGAGGAAAAACTTTATCTCGACAGCATATCGCACTGCTACGACCTGCTCCGCGCCACCTCCGACAAGAAGCAGCGTCAGCAGCTCCAGCAGCAGCTCAACCGCCTCAGCGCCACGGCTTCGGAGTACGCCATCCCCAACGAGGTCGATGCCATTCTCCAGAACATGGGCTGCACCGGCCTCAACGCAGGCACGAGCTACGACTATACCGTCTATTACAACACCCTGCCCGCCAACCAGCTGAGCAACTGGATGGACGTCTATGTGGAACGCTTCCGCAATCCCGTCTTCCGCCTCTTCCAGTCCGAGCTCGAGGCTGTCTATGAAGAGAAGAACATGTACGAGAACCAGCCGATGTACGACTTCTCGCGCAACATCTTCACCGAGTCGTTCGGCAGCCACCCCTACAGCCGCGACGTCATCGGCTTGGCCGACCACCTGAAGAATCCGCAGCCCAGCGAGATGCAGAAATTCTTCGACACCTACTATGTGGCAAACAACATGACACTCATCCTCGTGGGCGACTTCGACATCGCTGACGTCCGCCCCTTGGTCCAGAACAAGTTCTCCGTTTGGCGCAGCGGCACCCTGCCCGAGCCTCCCCAGTATCACCTGCCACCCTTCGACCGCCAGCGTGTCAAGACCGTCAGGCAGACCCCCGTCAAGGCAGGCCTCATGATCTTCCCCGGCGTGCCTGCCTCCAGCCGCGACTATCTGCCGCTGCAGATGGCATCCGAGATTCTCAGCACCGCCTTCCTCGACCCCGCCGCCACCCAGGGACGCCTCATGGCTGCGCAGCTCATGCCCCTCTCGCTCGAAGACGCTGGCAGCAGCGTGGTCCTCTACATCCCCAACATCATCGGCCAAAGCCACGATGCTGCCGAGAAGGTGGTGTGGAACTGCCTCGACTCCCTGCGCCAGGGCCTTTTCTCGGACGAGATAATGGAGAGCGTGAAGATGAAAGCTGAGGTGCAACGCCAGCGTGCCGTCGAGGACCTTGCAAGCCTCTCAAACCTTTTGCTCGAGCTTGAACTCCAAGGCAGCAGCTATCAAGAGTGGCTGCGCGACAACCAGCGGTGGAGCGACCTCACCCGAGAGGAGGTCATGGAGGTCGCCGCCAAGTATTTCAACCCTGACCGCTGCACCCTCGTCCGCTCCAAGATGGGCTTCCCCAAGCATGATGCCGCTGTGAAACCCTCGTGGGATCACCTTGAACTTCATAACGAGGCATCACAATCCACCTTTGCCTATCTCATCGCCTCCAGCGTCCCCGACCCCATCAAGCCTCAGACTGTCGATTTCCGCAAGGACGTGGACATCCAGGACATCACCTCCGGCTGCAAGCTCTATAGCGCCCGAAACCCCAAGAACAACCTCTTCGAACTCAGCATCACCTACCGCTACGGCCTCATGGACGACCCCGACCTGGACCGCGCCGTGCAGTACCTCAACGCCCTCGGCACCGGCGATATGACCGCCGACCAGCTCAAGGTGCGCCTCAGCCGCCTCGGCGCCACCATCGGCCTCGGCTGCTCAACCAACAACCAGACCAGCACCCTCTATATCACTGGCCTTGAAGAAAACCTCGACACCATCCTCAGCCTCACCTCACAGTGGCTCCGCCATCCCGCCCACGACGCTAAGCAGATTGCCATCATAGCCGATGCTATTCAAGGTGAGGAAAAAGCCGCCAAGAACAGCTCCGACACCTGGTTCGACGCCCTCGACCAATACGTGCGCTACGGCAAAAACTCCCCCTATCTCACACATACCCCCTACAGACAATGGTCCCAGCACAGCACCGGCGAAAAACTCCACCACCAAGCCCTCAAAATCCTTACACGCAACGGCTACGCCACCTTCACCGGCAACACCGACCCCTCCGACCTCGCCCAGATGCTCACCAAACACCACCTCCTCAACGACAGCGTCGAAATGGTGCCCGAACGTGCCATCAAGCAAAAAGAATACAACAAATCGCAGACCTTCTACCTCAGCAACAAGAAATTTCTCCAGAGCGACATCTACATCTATGTGCCCTCCATCGACATCGACACCGCCGACCTTCCAACAGTCGCCCTCTTCAACGAGTACTATGGAGGAGGTATGAACAGCATTATCTTCCAAGAAATCCGCGAGTTCCGCTCCCTCGGCTACAGCACCTACGGCGGCCTCTGGTTCGACATCCTCAACCGCAACCCCGCCCGCCTCACCTGCTACCTCGGCACCCAGTGCGACAAGACACAGGAAGGCGTCGAAGCGCTCCGCGACCTCATCGTCACCCTCCCCGAACGCCCTGAAAAACTCGCCCCCGCCATCGAACATCAGGTCATCACCCGCAACAGCTCCTACATCACCTTCCGCGACCTCCCCGCCTTCGTGCGCGACGCCGTCGAACTCTCCGGCTGGGACCGTGACCGCCGCGCCGACATCACCCGCCGCATCAGCCAGCTCTCAATCGCCGACCTCAAAGCCCTCCATGCCAAATACATCCTCCACCGACCGCTCATCGCCATCATCTCCGGCAACAGCAAGAAATTCAACCCCCACGCCGTCGGCACCCTCCTCGCACCCAACGCCCCCGTCACCGAACTCACCTACCAGCAGCTCTTCACATGGTAAACCGACAACCAACAATTAGAAAATCTCTCAATCCTCAAATCTCCAAAATTAACATTTCAATCCGCCGTGAGTAAGAAGTGAGTAAGAACAAGGACAGACAAATGTTAAAAAAATGTCGTTTTGTCGTTTTTTTATTTGCTTGTCTTGTCTCAATCAGCGGAGGGTGGTCGCAAGGCCATTCTCCGCTAATTATTATCCCCCCGCTCTTTTCTTCATGCTCTCGCCTGTGCCGCCATTCGGCAACGGCGGGCGGACTTCCGCATCGGTATATTTATTAATAATTACTTAAATAGGAAGATATTTTCTTCTGTGTCATTTTTTTTTCGTATCTTTGCATTTTCGAATTCTTGTCGAACTATGGACACTTTAGAGCATATCAACCCCGAGAGCATTTCGCCAAAACATATTGATATTCAAAAGGTTTTGGCTAATAAGAACGTCAAGCTGCCCAACTGGATGGTGGGCTTCCTGGAGCGTCTTCTGCATCTCGATGAGGTCAATTCTGTCATTTACCGCCATCGCTACAAGTTCGGTCTCGACTTTGTGCATGCTTTTTTGGAAGGCAATCAGGGCTCCGACCTCAACGTCTCACTCGATGTCGTCGGCGGCGACAACATCCCACAGCAGGGCTTCCCCATCATCGCCGGCAACCATCCCCTCGGAGGCCCCGACGGCCTCGCCCTCATGGGCGCCATCGGCCGCTACAGGCACGATATCAAGTTTCCCGTCAACGACTTCCTCCTCTACCTCCCTGGCCCCGCTCCCCTCTTCGTGCCCGTCGATAAGGTCCATCGCAACACTGCCAACGTGAACGCCCTGGAACAGGCTTTCGCCGGCGAGAACACGCTCCTCTTCTTCCCCGCAGGCCTCTGCTCCCGCAAGCAGAAAGACGGCAGCATCCGCGATCTGGATTGGAAGCCCACCTTCGTGAAAAAAGCACTGAAATACCACCGCGACGTCGTCCCCTTCTTCTTCGACGCCCGCAACCGTAGTCGCTTCTACAACCTCGCTCGTCTCCGCGAGAAGCTGGGCATCAAGTTCAACTTCGAGATGGCTCTCCTCCCCGCCGAGATGTTCGCCCAGCGCGGCAAACGCCTCCGCCTCGTGGTGGGCGAGCCTATCGCCTGGCAGACCTTCGACAGCCGCCACACCCCCAAGGAGTGGGCAGAACTGGTGAAGCAGCACTGCTACCGTCTGGCATTAAACCCCCAGGCCCGCTTTTTAATTGAGAATTGAGAATTGAGAATTGGGCGGAAGCCGCCAGGTGAGACCTGGAGCCAATTAAGGGCGGCAGCCCACTCTTTATTTTTTATTCATTAATTTATTCATTTTTTTCACAGCATGGATATCGACACCTCATATATCATCCCCAAGGTCCCCCGCGGACTCATAAGAGCCGAGCTGAAGCATAAGAACTTCCTCCGCAAGACTAACTGCGGCAACAAGGAAATATACATCACCACCGCACACCTCTCGCCCAACATCATGCGTGAGATCGGACGCCTCCGCGAACTCAGCTACGCCCTCGATGGCGGCGGCACAGGCAAGGACTGCGACATCGACCAGTTCGACACCCTCCCGGAACCCTACTGCTTCAAGCAGCTCTTCGTATGGAGCCCCGAAGACGAAGAAATCGTCGGCGGCTACCGCTTCATCCACGGCACCAACATGCTACGCTCTGACAACGGCCCCATCGTCACCCCAACGGCCGAACTCTTCCAATACTCCCCCGAGTTCGTGGAACAGTATCTCCCCTACACCGTAGAGCTCGGTCGTGCCTTTGTCCAGCCCGACTTCCAGCCGGGCAACAACCTCCGCAAGGGCCTCTACTCCCTCGACAACCTCTGGGACGGCCTCGGCGGCATCGCCTTGGAAATACCCGAGACACGCTATTTCTTCGGCAAGATTACGATGTACCCACAGATGAACCGCCGTGCCAAAGACCTCGTGCTCTACTTCATGCAGAAGCACTTCCCCGACCGCGACGGCCTCGTGTGGCCCTCCGAGCCCCTCAAAATCGAGAGCGACCTCAACGAGCTCAACAGCTTCTTCAACGGCCGCAACTACAAGGAGGACTATCAGATTCTCGTGCGCAGCGTCCGTGCCCTCGGCTCCGCCGTGCCCGCTATGATCACCGCCTACATGAGCCTCTCCCCCTCTATGCGCTCCTTCGGAACAGCCATCAACAAGGATTTCGGCAACACCGACGAGACCGGCATCCTCGTCGATCTCCGCGACCTTCTGCCCGAGAAACGCAAACGCTACTTCGAGTCTTACGAGGTCAAAAACAACGTCTTCGACCGTCTGCACTTCTTCCGCATCGACATGAAGAAAATGCCTTGGTGGAAGAAGATGGACGAAGAAGAACGCGCCGAGCTCCGCGGCCTCAAACGCCTCAAAGAGATGACCGAGCGCGAGAACCGCCGCAATATCCGTCTGGCCAACCGCCGCCATCGCCGCGAGAAACGCCGCGAGAAACGCCGCCAGAAAAATTGATATCAGTGATCAGTGAACGGTGATCAGTGAACTGAGGGCGGTTGCCGCCATTTGTCAGGTCACAGGTCACAGGTCACAGATCACAATTCACAGATCACAATTCACAGAACATGGAGATAAAAAGTGCAACATTTGTAGTGAGTAACAGCGACTACCGCCGCTGCCCCGATGACGGCAGACCCGAATACGCCTTCATTGGCCGCAGCAACGTCGGCAAGTCGTCGCTCATCAACATGCTCACACACAATAAAGGTCTGGCCAAGACCAGCGTCAAGCCCGGCAAGACCCAGCTCATCAACCACTTCCTCATCAACAACGAGTGGTACCTTGTCGATCTGCCCGGCTACGGCTACGCCCGTATCTCGAAGACAGCCCGCGAGAAATGGCAACGCATGATCACCGACTACATGCTCCGCCGCGAACAGCTGGTCAACGTGTTCGTCCTCGTCGATTCCCGCATCCCCCCGCAAGCCATAGACCTGGAGTTCATCAATTTCCTCGGCCGCAACGGCATCCCCATGTCTATCGTCTTCACCAAGATAGACAAACAGAACCAGCGCGAGGTAGCCGCCACGGTCAATAGCTACAAACGTGTCCTCAACGAAGATTGGGAAGAGCTGCCCTACATGCTGCTCACCTCATCTGTGTCGCAGTACGGCCGCGACCAGCTGCTGGACTATATAGATCAAATCAATGCACAACTAAAATCCCCCCAGGACCCACCGGGTGAATAATAACGCTATCGGACCCACCCACCCTTCAAATCTCCAAATCCTCAAATCTTCAACCCTTCGAATCTTCAAATCTTCATGAAATATATGCTTCGTTCATACCGTCACCAAGCTAAATGGATGCTGCCGATGCTCTTCCTGGCCTTCGCCGCCTTCGACGTCGCGGCGCAGAACACAGACCGTATCGACTTCGTTGTCCGTCACATCACCCGCAAACACGATGTCCGCCATGCCTCGCTCGGCGTCTGCGTCCACAATATCACCAAGGACAGCACCATCTACACCCGCAACGAGGACCTGGCTATGATGCCCGCCGCCATCAATAAGCTCTTCACAACCGCCGCCGCCTACAGCCGCCTCGGTCCCAAGTTCACCTTCGAGACCGACGTCGAATACACCGGCACCATCGACAAACAGGGCAACCTCAACGGCGACATCATCATCATCGGCTCCGGCGACCCCTTCTTCTGCTCCGACCGCTTCCCGCACACCGACTCAACCTTCTTCCGCTTCATGTCGGCTATGCGCAAGCACGGCATCAAGCGCATCAACGGCCATATCTATGTCGATACCTCCCTCTATGACGACGATATGGTCCATCCCTCTTGGCAGTGGCGCGACATCGGCAACAGCTACGGCAGCGGCGCCTGCGGCCTCAACTACAACGAGAACTCCATCGACGTGCATCTCCGTTCTGGACGCCGTGCTGGCACCCCCGCCATCATCACCAGCACCCATCCCGACATACCCATCGCCAACCACGTCGTCACCGGCGCCCGCGATACCAACTACGACATCAGCTTCTTCGGCTCCCCCTACGAGGCAGGCCGCATCTGCTGCGGCATCATCCCCCTCGGCACCTCCGACACCCACTTCCGCGCCTCCCTCCCGCAGCCAGCACTCACTATGGCTAAGGATTTCACCCACTACCTCAACACCCACGGCATGCCCGTCTCGGGCGAGCCCTCGGTGCATTTCACCATGCCGACGCAGTACCGCAGAATCTGCGCCGACACCTCCTTCAACCTTTTCACCATCTCCGCCCTCACCACCCAGACCAACAGCACCATCGCCGCCGAGAGCCTCTTCAAACTCTTGGGCTACCTGCGCGAAGAACATGGCACCTACAAGTCTGGCCATGCCTTCATGTGCGACTACTTCAAGGAACTCGGCCTCGATGGCTCCGAAATCAATATGGTTGACGGCAGCGGCATCTCGCGCGACAACCATGTCACCCCCTATTTCGTCTGCCAGTTCCTCGATGCTATAGCCCGTCAGCCCTTCTTCTGGGACTTTGTTGGCACCCTTGGCATCAGCGCCAACCTCCCAGAGTCGGCCATCATCCCCGACATCCCCGACGAGTGCGCCCTCAAGATCAAGTGCGGCGTCATGCAGGGCGTCCGCAACTATGTGGGCTACTTCACTAATGCCGACGACGAGATGTTCTGCTTCTCCGTCCTCTGCAACAACTACGACTGCGATGATGAGACCATGGATACCATGATCAAAGACATCCTCGAAGAGATTGTCAAACTGTAGAAGATTCGTTTTCCATAATAGACCAACGACGGCTTCCACCTTTGTGGAGGCCGTTTTGGTATAGTGATAGGCGAGGAGAGATGATGAGAGAGAAAGCCCCACCTACAGCGATGTTGCTTGGTCACCCATAAAGGCAGAGGTGAAAAAAAGACTGACAGCTGGCACGTAGCCAACTGTCAGTCTTGTATGCGTTGTTCTTCTTTAATCGCGAACTATCGGATAAGGAAGGAGAACTTGTTGAAGTTCTTGAGGGCGATGCCGGTGCCACGAGCCACAGCACGCAGAGGATCGTCGGCGATGTGGACCTGGAGCTTGGTCTTGGAAGAGATGCGCTGGTCGAGACCGCGAAGCAGGGAGCCGCCACCAGCCAGATAGATACCGGTGCGATAGATATCGGCAGCCAGCTCAGGAGGCGTAGCGGAGAGGGTGTCGAGGATGGCTTGCTCGATGCGTGCGATAGACTTGTCGAGGGCATGGGCAATCTCCTTGTAGTTGACGGAGATCTCTTTGGGCAGACCGGTGAGGAGGTCGCGGCCGAGGGTGGGGTAGTCCTCTGGGGGGTCGGCGAGCTCGCTGACGGCGGCGCCGACTTTGATTTTGACCTGCTCGGCGGTGCGCTCGCCGATGACCATGTTGTGCTGCTTGCGCATATATTCTACGACGTTCTCGTTGAACTCGTCGCCAGCCACGCGGATAGAGTTGTTGCACACGATGCCGCCCAGGGAGATGACGGCGATTTCAGCGGTGCCGCCTCCGATATCGACAATCATGTGGCCTTCGGGCTCGAGCACGTCGATGCCGATGCCGATAGCGGCGGCCATAGGCTCGTGGATCATGCGGATCTCTTTGGCGCCAGCCTGTTCTGCCGACTCACGCACGGCACGTTCTTCGACATTGGTGATGCCGGAGGGAATACAGATGACCATGCGCAGCGATGGGGGCATGAAGGAACGGTTGATGTTGGTCATGCCGATGAGCTCGCGGATAAGGTGCTGGGCCATCTCGAAGTCGGCGATGACGCCGCCGCGGAGCGGACGGATGGTCTCAACATTCTTGTTGTCGGTCTTACCGGCCATCATCTGGGCGCGTTTGCCCACGGCGATGATGTGGTTGGTGTTGCGGTCGATGGCCACGATGGAGGGCTCGTCGATAACTACTTGGTCGTTGTAAATGACGATGGAATTGGCTGTGCCCAAGTCCATTGCGACCTCTTTGTTGAAGAATGAAAATAAACCCATATATAATATTGTATTTTCCTATTAATTATTACTTATACGGAAAAAGCCGAAAATAGTTTCATTTAATGCTTAAAATGTCTGAATCCCGTGATGGCCATGCCCATGCCGTTCTTCTCGCAGTAGTCGATAGAGTCCTGGTCGTGGATGGAGCCGCCGGGGTGTGCTACGGCGGTGATGCCAGCCTCGTGGGCTATCTCGACACAGTCGGCGAAGGGGAAGAAGGCATCGCTTGCCATGACGGCGCCGTTGAGGTCGAATTTGAACGACTTGGCCTTGGCGATAGCCTGGCGCAGCGCATCGACGCGCGAGGTCTGGCCGGTGCCGCTGGCGTAGAGCTGGCCGTTCTTAGCGAGGACGATGGCGTTGCTCTTGGTGTGCTTGACAAGGATGGTGGCGAAGGCGAGGTCTTTGGCCTGCTGTTCGGTGATGGGGGTGGAGGTGACGCTCTTGGCCATGTCGGCTGCGGTGGGCACCACGTTGTCGCGATCCTGCACGAGGATGCCGTTCAGCACGCTGCGGAACATCGTCTGGTGCATTTTGAACTCGTTGCGTTTGAGGATGATGCGGTTCTTCTTGCCACGGAGGATGGCGAGGGCGTCCTCGTCATAGTCGGGAGCGATGCAGACCTCGAAGAAGATCTTGTGCATCTCTTCAGCCACCTCTTTGGTGATGGTGCGGTTGGTGATGAGGATGCCGCCGAAAGCGGAGACGGGGTCGCCGGCGAGGGCGTCGGTCCAAGCCTGGAGCAGGGTGGGACGGCAGGCGAGGCCGCAGGCGTTGTTGTGCTTGAGGATGGCGAAGGTGGTGTCGCTGAAGTCGTCGATGAGGGCGCAGGCAGCGTCGATGTCGCCGAGGTTGTTGTAGGAAATCTCCTTGCCGTTGAGCTTGGTGAAGCAGCCTTCGAGGTCGCCGTAGTAGTAGCCCTTCTGGTGGGGGTTCTCGCCGTAGCGGAGCTCGTTGGTGTGGGTGCTGCTGAGTTTGAAGGCGGGGATGTTCTCCTCTTGGTTGAAGTAGTTGAAGATGGCGGTGTCGTAGTGAGAGCTGACGTTGAAGGCGCATGCTGCGAAGTGGCGGCGCTGTTCGAGGGTGGTGGCGCCGTCCTGAGCGGTGTAGATGTTGAGGAATTCCTCGTAGTGGTTCACGGCGGGGACGATGACGACGTCCTTGAAGTTCTTGGCTGCTGCGCGGATGAGGGAGATGCCTCCGATGTCGATCTTCTCGATGATGTCCTGCTCGGGGGCGCCGCTTGCCACGGTGGCCTCGAAGGGGTAGAGGTCAACGATGACGAGGTCTATCTCTGGAATCTCGTATTCGGCCAGCTGTTCGCCGTCGGAGAACATGTCGCGACGGCTGAGGATGCCGCCGAACACTTTGGGGTGGAGGGTCTTGACGCGGCCGCCGAGGATGGAGGGGTAGCCGGTGAGGGATTCGACGGCGATAGGTTCGATGCCGAGGTCGTGGATGAACTTGTAGGTGCCGCCCGTGGAGTAGATGGTGACGCCCTGTTTGTCCAGAGCTCTGACGATATCTTCCAGCCCGTCTTTATAGAAGACGGAGATGAGCGCTGATTTGATTTTTTTAGGTTCCATATATTAAAGATGTTTTGTTCGTTGAGATGAAAGAGGTGTTAGTCGCCAAACTCTATGCCGAGGCCGCGGGCGGTGCTGACGAGGCGGCTGTCGGGGTTGACGAGGTTCTGGGCGCGCACGGCCTCTTCGAGCGACACTGCCACGATGTCGGGATGGCGGTATGCCACCATCTGGCCGTACTGGCCGTTGATGACGAGCTCCATGGCAGCCACGCCGAACTGGGATGCCAGTATGCGGTCGAAGGCTATGGGGGTGCCGCCGCGCTGCAGGTGTCCGAGGATGGTGCAGCGTATGTCGTGTTCCACGCCCGCGGCCTTGAGTTCGGCTGCCAGCTGGTTGCCCACGCCGCCGAGCTTGATGTGCTGGTAGCCCACCTCGCCGGTCTCGGTGCCGACGATGCTGCCGCCCTTGGGCTTGGCGCCTTCTGCCACCACGATGATGCAGTATCCGTGGCGCTTGTTGTAGCGTTGTTCGATTTTCTCTTTGATTTTTTCGACGTCGTAGGGTATTTCGGGGATGATGCACACGTCGGCGCCGCCGGCTATGGCGCTGTGGAGGGCTATCCAGCCTGCGTCGCGGCCCATCACCTCCATGATGAAGACGCGGTTGTGGCTGGCCGCGGTGGTGACGAGCTTGTCGATGGCCTCGGTGCATATCTGCACAGCCGTCTGGAAGCCGAAGGTGTAGTCGGTCGAGGAGAGGTCGTTGTCGATAGTCTTGGGCACGCCCACGATGTTCAGCCCTTTCTCGGCGAGGCCGAGGGAGATGCGCTGGGAGCCGTCGCCGCCGATGTTGATGACGGCGTCCACGCCCATGTACTGGAGCTTGCGGATCATCTCGTCGCTGCGATCGACGGTGGTCCAGGTGCCGTCCTTTTGCCGCACCGGCCATTCAAAGGGGCCGCCCTTGTTGGTGGTGCCGAGGATGGTGCCGCCTTGGATCTGGAGCCCTTCGACGCTCTTCTCGTCGAGTTCGACCACCTCGGTGGGCTCGCGCAGCACACCGTTGAAGGACTCTATGCAGCCTATCACTTCCCAATCTTTTTCATGGGAGGCGCGCTTCACGATGCCGCGAATTACGGCATTGAGACCGGGGCAATCGCCGCCGCCTGTGAGGACCATAACTCTTTTTAATGCCATAGCTGTATTACTATTGTATTGATTTATATATAGGTTGCGCAAAAATGCCTTGCGCACTTGAATTTACAAAAATACAAAAAAAATCGGGTTGGTGAAAAAAAATCTTTCTTTTTAAGAATATTTCTTTCCCGAGGTCCCTCATCAAAGGGTGGGGAAAGACTTCCGCCAACCCTTACCCAACCCACAGAAATGCCTCTCCGAGAACTCTCCGAAAGTCCTCGCCAGCCCCACTCAGCCGCCGTCCTCAGAGCGGAGGAAAGGCGAAGGTGAGGCGAAGGAAAGGCGGAGGAAGAAGGGCGGCAGGGCAAGGCATGGACAAGTCCTTCGTGACAGGGCGGCAGCCCATGGCAAAAAAGCTGAAAGCCAAGGCGCGAGACAAGGAGGCGGAGCACGAGCTTTGCCCGCGCCATCGCTCCGCCCAAAGAATGCTCAACCTCCGCCGTACATTGCTACTGCATAGCATCTGCATAGCTACTGGTATGCTATGCCATAGCAATGCAGTAGCAATGTGGTAGCAATGCAGTAGCAATGCAGGGCGGAGCTTGGCATGACGAAAGGCGGGGGTGTCGAGAGCGCCCCAAAGCGTCACGAAAGGGCTTGCCGCCATGCCTTGCGGCAAGGGTCGGAGAGGGCAGGAGGGAATGGGCGTTGAGGAGAGGAGGGGGGAGGGGCAGGAAGGTTTTTCGACAATTATGTCGCATAAATTTTGATATATCGAAAAAAAGTTGTATTTTTGCCGTTTAAATAGCCTGGCTCCGCAAAGGGGAGCGGGTTATTATATATTATTGGCAATAAAAGGATTGGACGCTGCGGGACGAGGCTGTGCGAAGGTCTGCGAGGCCCTCGAAAAGTCGAAATTGCGCAGCCGAAGAGCCTAAAAGGCCATTGTGGCGGATTGCAAGGAAGGCGGCGGAGGCCTTGTGCCGAGGCCCTCTTTCGACATGGCATGAAGCCCGCAGGAAAAAATGAATTGTTGAACAAAATACGAACTGTCTATGAAGCTGTCATTCATGGGTGCCGCAAAAGAGGTGACGGGTAGCAAGCACCTCATCACCACGAAGAAGGGTCTGAAGATCCTCCTCGACTGCGGCATGTATCAGGGCAAGGGCTTAGAGACCGATGCGATGAACCGCGACCTCGGCTTCGACCCTGCCGAAATCGACTACATCATCCTCTCACATGCCCATATCGACCATTCGGGTCTGATACCCTATATCTACCGCCTCGGCTTCCGCGGCACCGTGCTCTGCACCCCTGCCACGCGCGACCTCTGCACCATCATGCTTGCCGACGCTGGCCGCATCCAGGAGGCTGATGTGCATACGTTTAACAAGAAACGCAAGGCCAACGGCGAAGAGCCCGTCGAGCCTATCTATACTGAGAAGGACGCGCAGGAGTGCATGGGCTGCTTCATCAGCGTGCCCTACCGCAAGCCCTTCAATATCGAGGGCGAGGTGACGGTGACGTTCTACGACACCGGCCATATCCTCGGCAGCAGCTGCGCCTATCTCGAAATCAAGGACGGACGCCGCAAGATCAAGCTCGGCTTCACGGGCGACATCGGCCGCTACGACAAGCGCATCCTCAAAGACCCCGAGCCGTTCCCGCAGGTCGATTACCTCATCATGGAATCCACCTACGGCGACCGCCTGCACACCACCCTCGACAACGCTGAGCAGGAGCTGCTTATGGCGGTGCTTGACACCTGCACCAAGAAGAAGGGCAAGCTCATCATACCCTCCTTCGCCATCGGTCGCGCACAGGAGATTATCTATGCCCTCGACCGCCTTAAAAACAAGGAGCTGCTGCCCGATATCGACGTCTTTGTCGATAGCCCCCTCAGCATTTCCGCCACCAATATCATGCGCCTTCATGACGAATGCTTCGGCGCCGAGATGCTCCAGTATATGGAGCACAACGCCGACCCCTTCGGCTTCGACCGCCTGCACTATGTGCGCTCGGTCGAGGAGTCGAAGTCGCTCAACGTCCGCCACAAGCCCTGCGTCATCATCGCCGCTTCGGGCATGATGGAGGCTGGCCGCGTGAAGCATCATCTTGCCAACCATATCGAAGACGCCAGCACCACCATCCTCTGCGTGGGCTACTGCGAGCCTTCCACTCTGGGCGCCAAGATTATGCGTGGCGACAAGATGGTCTCCATCTTCGGCCACCTTCACGAGGTGCGTGCCGAGCTGCGCCGTATTGAGTCTCTCTCCGGCCATGCCGACTATGAGGAGATGGTGCGCTACATCAGCTGCCAGCAGAAAGGCAAGGTGAAGAAGCTCTTCCTCGTCCACGGCGAGGCTGAGACCCAGGTCAAGTTCCAGCAATACCTCGCCAAGAAGGGCTGGAAGCGCGTGGAGGTTGCCGACTTCCGTCAGGAGGTGGAGCTCTGATGCCGAAGAGCGGCTGTCGGGGGCCAGAAGAGCCATCGCGGCTGCAAAGGCCATAATAAATAATGAATAATAGTAAAATATAATATTGCGCTAAATGATTACATTCTGTATAGCAATCGTATTGCTGCTGCTTGGATACTTCGTCTATTCCAAGATTATAGAGCGCATCATCGAGGTGGACCCCTCTCGCACGACGCCTGCCGTGGCGCATCCCGATGGCGTGGATTATGTGCCCATGAAGCCGTGGCGCATATACCTCATCCAGTTCCTCAACATCGCCGGCGTAGGCCCCATCTGCGGCGCCATCATGGGCGCGCAGTTCGGCACAGCCTCGTTCCTCTGGATTGTGTTCGGCAGCATCTTTGCCGGAGCCGTCCATGACTTTATCTCGGGCTTTATCTCCATACGGATGAACGGCGCTTCGCTGCCCGACATCCACGGAGCCTGCCTCGGCCACCGCAAGGAGCAGTTCATGCGCCTCTTCACCATCGTGCTCATGGTGCTCGTGGGCGCAGTGTTCGTCAACACCCCCGCCGTGCTGCTTCACAGCAACTTCACCCCCGGCTGGAACATCTTTATCTGGGTGGGCATCATCTTTGCCTACTACCTCATCGCCACGCTGCTGCCTATCGACAAGGTCATCGGCAAGATATACCCCGTCTTCGGCATCCTGCTGCTTGCCATGGCTGTTGCCATCGTGGTAGCCTTCGTGGTCTATAAGCCCGCCATCCCCGAGGTGTGGGAAGGCCTTCAGAACCGCCATCCCGACGCCGCCCACAACCCCATCTTCCCCATGATGTTCATCAGCATAGCCTGCGGCGCCATCAGCGGCTTCCATGCCACACAGTCGCCCCTTATGGCACGCTGCATGACCAATGAGAAGCAGGCGCGTCCCGTCTTTTACGGCTCCATGATTACCGAGGGCGTCGTGGCCCTCATCTGGGCTGCTGCCGCAGCCTTCTTCTTCGGTCCCGACAGTCCCGTCGATACCGCCGGCAAGGGCGGCCCCGCCATGGTGAGCGTGATTGCCAACACCTGGTTCCCCAAGGCCATTGCCGTCATCACTGTGCTCGGCGTCATCTCTGCCGCCGTCACCTCGGGCGACACAGCCCTCCGCTCCGCACGCCTCATCATGGCCGACTTCTTCCGCTATGACCAGAAGCCCATCAAGAACCGCCTCTTCGTGGCAGTGCCCATCTTCGCCGTCACGGCAGGCATCCTGGTCTATTCGCTCGTCGATGCCGCTGGCTTCGACGTCATCTGGCGCTACTTCGCCTGGGGCAACCAGCTCCTCGCCATGGTCACCCTGTGGGCCATCACCATGTACCTTGCCGAGCGACGCAAGCCCTACATTATCACGCTCTTGCCCGCCATGTTCATGACCATGGTCACCAGCAGCTTCCTCCTCGTGGCAGAGCGGGAAGGCCTGGGCTCGTACATCCCTCACTGGCTGGGCTACACCCTCGGCGCCGTCATCACACTCCACATCACAATCCTCTTTTTCCACCTCCTCCGCAAGCGTCGTGCGAGGAATGTTGAAAAAAAAGATGCACAAGAATAAAATAATAAATAAAATATCGCGTTATCAGTAATTAGAAAAATAGAATCACAATAAATGAAGACAAGAATTATCACCTTCGCACTCATGCTTCTGCTCGTCGGAAGTGCTTTCGCTGGCAATAAGACCCGCAAATCGTCCCGTCAGGAGATGGGCATCAACGGCAACGCCATCTACGTTATCGAGTACACCTACGACATCCACGGCGGCAGAAACGGCGGCCGTCAGCTCGTATGTATCGACTCCATCACCTTCGACAAGCGCGGCAATTTCCAAGACAAATACCGCACTAAGGATGGCGAATACACTTGGTATTCCTACTATTTCGACGTCCACGGCTACGCCCTCGGCTGGAACGAGTATAACCGCGCCAAGGAGCTCACGGGCCGTACCGCCTACCTCAACGACAAGAACGGCAACCGCATTGAGCGTACCGTCTATATGGGCGAGCACATGACCAAGAAAGAGACCTCCCGCTACGACAACAACCGCCTCGTCGAGGAGCAGAGCTTCTCGCCCGACGGCACCATGACCGAGAAGCGCGTCTATAAGTACGACGACGCCGGCAACAACACCGAGATGGAGTTCTACGACCGCGACGGCGAGCTCATGCAGCGCTATCTCTACAAGTATGACAGCCACGGCAACCGCATCGAATGGCGTTTCTACGATGCCGACGACTTCCTCGTGGCCCTCACCACCTACTACTACGACGACCATGACAACCTCATCGAGCTCTCCTCGTTCAACTACGACGAGCACCTCAACTGGAAGCACAGCTATGTCTTCGAGTATGATGAGGACGACAACTGGGTGCGCCAGACCATCTATCGCAACAATGTGGCCTACCAGGTCATTGAGCGCGAGATCGCCTTCCCCGCCTATTGATCGCTTTGATGGGAAAACCATTCATAACAAATCATCAATATGAAGAAATCAGTTGTTATCGCGACTTGCATTTTCAGCATCGCAATGATTGCCGCAGTGTGGATTGGCGGCCATTATCTCAACAAGGCCAGGGGCCACGCTAAGACCGTCTCCGTCGTGGGCATGGCACAGCGCGACTTCACCTCCGACCTTATCGTGTGGAAGTTCTCCTACAATGTCCTCGACAGAGATATGAAGCAGGGCTATGCTTCCCTCAAGGAGAAGACCACGCTGGTCAAGAACTACCTCGCCAAGAAGGGCATTCCCGAAAATGAGATTGAGTTCCTGGCTATCGATAGCGAGAAAGAGACCGAGTACCACTACAACGATGGCAACAGCTATTACGAGTTCTTGGGCTATCGTCTCACGCAGGTCGTAAAGATTGAGAGCGGCGATGTCAACAAGGTTGAGCAGATCTCCCGCGAGATTTCCGAGCTCCTCGACCAAGGCCTCGAAATCGGCTATAACGACCTTTCTTTCTACTACACCAAGCTCTCCGACCTCAAGGTTGAGATGCTCGCCGAGGCCACCCAGAACGCCAAGGAGCGTGCCAAGACCATCGCCAAGAACGCGGGATCCCACCTCGGCGGCCTTCAGACTGCCAACATGGGCGTCTTCCAGATTACCGCTCCCAACTCCAGCGATGAGGACTACTCCTGGGGCGGCACCTTCAACACCTCTTCCAAGAAAAAGAGAGCAAGCATCAATATGCGTCTAACCTATTATGTCAGATAATCGCTTGTCCTTTTAAATAGAATAAGGGAAAGGCGTGGTCGCAAAGATCGCGCCTTTCCGATTTCTAAAAAAATCGCTGTCACCCACAAGATAAACATAACCCGCGGCTGATGCCCTCGAAGGCCTCCTGCCTTTGGCCGTCAGCCGCAGCAAAAAAAACGATTCCTCGCTATGAGTAGAACCATCAGATATGCCTTCTTCCTCCTCTTAGGAGTCTTGCTCACGGCTTCGCTGCGGGCACAGACCACCACTTCCGTCATCTCCGGCCATGTGGCCGATACCTCAGGAGCCCTCTCCGAAGCCATGGTCACGGCTGTCTATACCCCCTCGGGCGTCGTCTATCACACCTTTGCCAACAAAGACGGCAACTTCCGCCTCTCGGGCGTCATCTCCGGCGGTCCTTATACCATCAAGGCCGAAGCCGCAGGCCATCGCGCCCAGCTCTTCCAAGAGGTCTATGCGCCGCTTGCTCAGACTGTTGTCGTCGATTTCATGCTCAATGTCGAGACTGTCACGCTCGGCGAGGTGATCGTCTCCGCCTCTCGTCCCGATGTGCAGAGCGACGGCGTGGGCACCGTGGTTGACCGTGCAGCCATCGAGGCTGTCCCCACAGCCTCGCGCAGCATGAACGACGTCATGAAGCTCACCCCGCAGGGCACCTCTGTCGCTGGCGGCTTTGCCGTAGGTGGCGGCACCTACCGCGGCTCCATGGTCACTGTCGATGGCGCCACCTTCAACGATGCCTTCGGCATGGGGTCCAACCTCCCCGCAGGCGGCAGCCCCATCTCGCTCGACGCCATCGAGCAGCTCTCCATCAGCCTCACCCCCTTCGACGTCCGTCAGAGCGGCTTCCAGGGCGGCGCCATCAATGTCGTCACCAAGCAGGGCGGCAACAGCCTCCATGCCTCGCTCTACAACTATTTCACCAGCAGCGACCTGCAAGGCAAGAGGGTGGGGGAGAACAGCCTCGCCCAGGCTGCCTCGCTCAACAACGCCATGGGCTTCACCCTCAGCGGCCCCATCGTCAAGAACAAGGTCTTTTTCTTCCTCAACGCGGAATACACCATCGACAATGTGGCGGGCTCAACCCGCCAGGCTCGTGCCGACGCCTCCCAGCCTTTCGGCGGCAGCACCAGCTTCAACCGTCCCACCGTCGCTCAGATGGAGGAGATGCGCAGCTACCTCATCGAGCGCTACGGCTACGACCCCGGCCGCTATCAGGGCTATTCCTACAACACCCCCGACTATAAGCTCCTCGCCCGCCTCGACTGGAATATCAACAGCGACAACCGCTTCAACATCCGTTTCAGCCACACCCACACCTACAACGCCTGCCTGCCCAACTCCACCATGACGCCTCTCGGCAGCACCAACACCCCCATCAGCGTTGGCGGCATCACCTATACCTTCAACCGCTACGACGCTGGCCGCCTCTCCGATTATGCCCTCTATTTTGAGTCGGCTTGCTACTACGAGGTCCTCGACTTCACCTCTGTGGCTGCCGAGCTCGACAGCCGCCTCTTCGACGGCAAGGGCTCCAACACCCTCCGTGCCACATGGTCCTACCAGAACGAGCCGCGCGACTACCCCGGCAGCCTTTTCCCCACGGTAGATATTCTGGAGCCCTACACCGATGAGGCCGGCGCCACGCAGTACGCCATGTTCACCACCTTCGGCGTCGATCCCATCACCCCCATGAATGTGCGCCGCGTCAGCATCCTCAATATTACCGACGAGGTCTCCTATACCGCTGGCTCCCACAATCTTGTCGGCGGCTTCCAGCTTGAAGGCAACCACATCATCAACGGCTACACCCCTGCCGGCACAGGCTGGTATCTCTACGACTCCTGGGACTCTTTCACCTCAGGTGCTCAGCCGCTCTCCTTCATGATTTCGCACGCCAACCTCGACGACCCTGCCGCCGTGGCATATCCCACCTTCAACATCTTCCAGGCCTCGCTCTATGCGCAGGATGAGGTGGCGCTCTCGCCCCGCTTCGACCTCACCGCCGGCATCCGCCTCGAAGTGCCCTCCGTCAGCTATTCCTACGACAACTGCAACAAGGAGTTCGCCGCCATCGCCGCCGCCCATCCCGAGAGCTCTTTCGCCGGCCTCAGCACTGCCGACCTCCCCGCCGTCGCGGTGAATGTCTCGCCCCGCGTGGGCTTCAACTGGCTCCTCACCCCCGACCGCCGTCTGCAGTTCCATGGCGGCACAGGCCTCTTCACGGGCCGCATCCCCAACGTCTGGCTCGCCGGCGCTGTGGGCAACTCCAATGTGATACAGTATCAGTATATTGCCAACTATAACACCCACGCTCCCGTGGCACCCTTCTTCACCGACCGCACCGACATCATCAACAGCCTCTACGCGGGCAGTCCTTTCGTGCCGCAGGACCTCTCGGCCCCCACAGGCGCCACCATCTTGGACAAGAACCTCCGTATGCCCACCAGCTGGAAGAGCTCGCTCAGCCTCGATGCCAAGCTGCCGTTCGACATCAAGGGCCTCCTCGAAGCCATCTATTCCTACAACTTCAACGAGGTCGTCGCCACCACGCTGGGCTATGCCGACGGTCCCCTCATGCAGCTCCCTGGCGAGCCTGAGATGCGCCGCACCTTCGTGAAAGAGGGCATCGCCAACGACCTCGGACAGGTGCTTGGCGGCAGCTACCTCCACAATGCGAGAGGGCTGCATGGCCAGTATCTCTCCCTTTCTGTCACGCTGAGCCGCCATTTCGCCTGCGGTCTGGACGCCATGGCTGCCTACACCCACAGCTTCTCGCAGTCTGTCACCGACGGCGTCGGCAACTTCGCCGGCAACCTCGGACAGGTCAGCACCGTACATGGCGACAACGCTCCCGAGCTGGGCCGCTCCGCATACGTCATCCCCGACCGCCTCATCGCCAGCCTGGGCTACACGCTCCTCGAAGGACGCTCCGCCGCCCATCCCGACCTCGCCCTTCCGCGCCCTCGCTGTGCCACCAAGATGGGACTCTTCTATGAGGGCTATAATATTGGTTTCGTTGGCAGTTACACCAAGTCTGGCGTCTCCTATCTCATGAATGCCGTGAGCGGCATGACCACCTCGCAGCTTATCTACATCCCCACCGAGGAGGAGCTCCAGACCATGCCCTTCTCGTCCGACGAGAACCGCCAGCAGTATGAGGACTTCATCGCCTCCGACCGCTACCTCTCCGCCCATCGTGGCGAGTACAGCACCCGCAACGCCGCCCGCGCGCCATGGCTCAACCGCATCGACTTCAAGCTCGACCAAGAGTTCTACTTCTATCGCGGCAGCCATGTCCACACGCTCCAGATTGGTGCCGACGTGGTCAATGTAGCCAACCTGCTTTGCAGCAACTGGGGCCTCTTCAAGCACCTCAGCAGCGAGACCATCCTCACCTACAAGGAGGGGAGATACACCTTCACCGCCCCCGTCTGGGACAGCTACAACAACTTCCTCTCCACCTGGCAGCTGCTGCTCCACCTCCGCTACTCGTTTTAATTGCGGATTTGAAAAGAGGCCGTTTTTTGAATAGAGAATGACACATAATTGACCCCAGAGCTATGACCCTTGACGATAAATACCGAGAGATGACCGAGACCCCCATCCGCCGCCTTGTGCTGCGGCTGGCGGTGCCTACCACTATCAGCATGATGGTCACCTCGCTCTACAACGTCGTCGATGCCGCCTTTGTGGGGCACCTCAGCACCGAGGCCACCGCCGGCATCGGCATCTCCTTTGCCTACATGATCGTCGTGCAGGCTCTGGGCTTCTTCTTCGGCCACGGCTCGGGCAACTATATCTCGCGTGCCCTTGGCGCACGGCGTTTCGACACCGCCGCCACCATGGCAGCCGTGGGCTTCTTCACCACCTTCATCATCGGCAGCCTCATGGCAGTGCTCTTCGGCTTCAACCTCCCAGCCCTCGCCCGGCTCCTGGGCGCCACGCCCGACGTGGTGCCGTATGCCGCCCAGTATCTGCGCTATATCGTCTTCGCCACCCCCTTCATGATGTCGTCGCTCACCCTCAACAACCAGCTGCGCCTCCAGGGCAACGCACGCTACGGCATGGTGGGCCTTGTGTCGGGGGCAGTGCTGAACATCGGCCTCGACGCCCTCTTCATCGTCGTGCTGGGGTGGGGCGTCACGGGAGCCTCGTTAGCCACCGCCATCAGCCAGACCGTCAGTTGGTGCCTGCTCCTCTGGGGCACCACCAAGCCCAGCAGCATCCACATCTCCCTCCGCAACTTCCGTCCCACGGGCCACGCCTACTACGAGATCCTCATGGGCGGGCTGCCCTCGCTGTGCCGACAGATCTTCAACTGCACCTCCGCCATCTGCCTCAACTACGCCGCCGCACGCTACGCCGCCCCGGGCTGCGAGGCCTCCACGGTGGCAGCCTTCACCGTCGTCACCCGCACCATGATGTTCGCCTTCTCCTTCGTGCTGGGCGTCAACCAGGGCTTCCAGCCCGTGGCGGGCTACAACTACGGGGCGCAGCAGTACGCCCGCGTGCGCCAGTCCTACCTCTTCACCGTCTCCTTCACCACCCTCCTCCTCATGCTGCTGTCCGTGGCAGGCATTCTCTTGGCGCCGGGCATCATCGCCCTCTACCGCGACGAAGACCCCGTCATGCTCTCCATCGGCATACAAGTGCTGCGCTATCAGTGCATAGCCTTCACGGCTGTGGGACTGCCCACCACGACCAACATGCTCTTCCAGGTCATCCGTATGCCCATCCGCAGCACCCTCATCAGCATCGGCCGCCAGGGGCTGTTCTTCATCCCCACCATCTTCATCCTCCCCTGCTTCCTGGGGCTGCAAGGCATCATGCTCACCCAGGCCGTCGCGGACGTCCTCACCTGCATCTTCAGCGTCCCCTTTGCCCTGTGGATAGCCCGCCGCCTGAAAAAGCTGAGCGCCGAGCAGCCAAGCGTAGCGGAATATTAAACAACAAATTAATTCACGTTAGTTTTCGTGCAATTTACGGTAATTCACGTTCAATATTCACTGGAACATTTCTCTGTTTGGAACACGAATTTCCAAGAATTACTCACGAATTTTTTCATGCGAAGAACGAGTAAAGTCCGCATATCGTGATAATTCATGTTCAAACACTCCCTGGCCATGCTTGTTCAATATTCGTTGCCCCACATGGATAATCTGTTCGACAGCAATAATTCATAATAATTCATTATGCCGACACGAGAAAAAACAAAGGGGTCAGACCTCCGTCTGCCCCCTTTTCTTGCCCTGCTGTGTGTTGTGCAGAAACAAAGCATTTCATTTTTTCATTTTTTCATTTTTGTGTCAAAATCGGGCATCCTGGCTGGCGCGGCACCTTCTTGAAGCTGGTGGCGCCATAGTTCTTGTCCTTCTCAATGAGGTTCCCCTTGCTCCAAATATGGATAATTTTTGCCGATGGCGTGCTGAAACGGTATTCGGCCAGTGCCTTCTCCAGCTGCTCGCGGTCGAACTCGTCGGGCAGAGCGTTATATACCACGCTGGCAATGAACGCGTTGTCTGTGTCCTCCTCCAGCCTTACGCGGTTCAGCAGTCCCCGCAGCATCATGTTGGCCACCCATACGGCAAAGGCCGAGACATTCTTCCTCACGTATGGCGTGTTCTTCTCTTTGAAGAGGTAGTAAGCCAGCTCGCCTGCACGGAAGCCCTCCACGGCAGCCCTGCGATACATAGTCCCGCGCGTCCTGTCGTTGGTCTTGACGCTCAGCAGCCTCTGTGCCTCCAGCCACTGATCCAGCCTTTTGTTGAGCCACCCCATCTCCATCACATGCTCCTCCTGCGCCTCGTCGTCCACCAGAGTCACGCGGCTCAGCCGCTCCAGCTCGCTGTCGAGCAGTGCCTCCTGCGCCTTTGTGAAGGGGGCGAAAGTCTCCAGCCGCTTGCCGAACTGGTCGGGCAAAACGAAAAAGAAGGTACGGCTCATTGTGCCGTCTTCGCTGTCGTTATAGAACCGGCGCACAGCCTTGGGCGTGCCGCAGTAGAGGGTGTTCAGCCTCAGGGTCACCATGCCGCTGAACGAGGTCTCTGAGGCGTACTGCTGGCCGTAGAGGCTCCCGTCCCAGGCGCAGCGCAGCAGGTCGCTGAGGTTGCTGAAACTGCGTTTGAAAGCCTTGTTCAGGGTGTCAATCTCAGGCGAGAACTGGAACAGGTGGCAGCCCTGTGCGTCGTCCATCATCATGAGCATCTTGGTGATGCTCACAGTGGCGGGCAGATAGCGCACCACCGGACGTGGACGCAGCTCCATGAGCTCTCGCAGCTCCTCGCGCTCCGCCTTGGTCCGCCCCTGGCTCAGCTTGGCCATGCGCATCTTCTCGTCAAACTCATGCAGCTTGGCGAGCCCCTCCATATCTTTATCTATCATTATTTTGAGGGTCCTCCGCACCATCTCCTCAATCTGCCCTTTGCCTGAGGCCTGAGGCGCCTCCAAGCAAATTTGAAACGAGGGTGCCTCCAGCTTGTTGTTGAGGTATTTTGCACGCAGCCGCGAGCCGAGGCTTCCGAGCACTGCCAGCAGGCAGATTGTCACAGCCTCCTTGAAATCCTGCGGGGCTGCGTCACACCACTGCCGGAAGATTGGCGGCAGCGTGAAAGACGACAGGCCGATGGAGTCGATGTCCGCGCAGAGAGCCGCCATCTCCTCGTCCTCTTCCTCGTTGCTCTCCGACAGCAGCTCCAGCACCTCGCGCAGCTGTGCTGGCAGGTGTTGCCCGCGGCTTGCGCCACATGCCGAGGTGCAGAGGCCCAGCAGCTCCTCGCGGCTCAGCCCGCAGTCGGGCAAAGCATGGAGGATGGGCAGGGGCTTGAAGTCCGTGACGTAGCGCAGCTGGAGCGCCATCTTGTAATATGTGCTATTGCGGGCGCCAGAGCCTGGAATGCCGCCGTGCAAGTCGAGCAGCATACTGGCAATCTCTTTCAAGGGGATGCCTTCGTAATCCCTCTGCACCCCCTCCTCGGCCATGTCCGTGGGGCTGTCGGCAGCCGCCATGGGGATGGCAGCCGCAGGGACTGCCATCTTCCCGTAGTTGTCGCGGATGTGGACAAACCACTCTGGCACAGCCTCCTCTGGGTCGAAGATAGCGGGGTCGAGGGTGTAGAAGTAGCTTTTGGGGACGAGGAATGACAGTCGCGCAGGGTCGGTGCAATGGCTGTCCCAATACTTCTCCAGCCCCACCTGTTCCGCCAGCCAGCGTTGGTTCTGCTCTATCGTCGTCAGCCCTTGCCGCCATCTCATCACCAGCCGAAGCCCCTTGGTGCTGATGGTCTTGTATGCCATCACGATGCCCAGCTCCTCGGCCCTCGGAGCTATGCGGCTCCACACTGCATCCACCTCCTCTTCCATGTGGTCCAGATCGACCATCGCCAAGGGATTGAGAATGGCGTTCTCGTTCTTGCGGACGTTGTCTTTGAAATGTGCCTGCACTATCATGGCGGGCAGCGACTCCTTGACCCTCCTGCGGGTCTCCTCGTCCAGCTGTCCCGAGGCGATGGCTGCCGCCTTGTCCGCCATCTCTTTTGTGCTAATGATGGCGATGAAGCTATCCTGTGTCGCTTGCAGGCACTTCCCGCCCATCCTCATCTGAAGTGAAATCACGCTCATTCCTCGCCCTCCTTTCTTGCTTTGCTGTGGGCAAAAGTGCAGCTCAAAGTCTCTTTGAAGTTGGTTTGCAGTTTTTCCACCTGTTTTTTGTCACTCTCAGGGTCGATGGCAAGGGTGAGCATGTAGCTGCCGTCCTTGCGGGTATGGACTTTCATGTGGCCGGCGTAGTATATCCTCTCGTTTCTACTCCACGGCTTCGCAGGCAGTGGCGTGACGATGAAGGCGGGCTGCTCTCCCTCCGAAAGCTCGATGACAGAGCACGGGGCGTACTCCGTTCTGCCCATCATGGGCTTGGGGGCATGAACCTTGACGGTGGCGTTCCTGACTACATGTTTTCTACTATTGTTGTCGATGTTCTTTGTGTTCTTCATAATATGAAAATTTATATGTTATTATATATATTTTTACAAGAGCCCCTCGGACGGACGTATGCCGTCCGAGAGGCAGTTTTTAGTGTTACTTGCGGGCTTGGTCAAAGTCCGAGTTGGGAGAGATGCCCTCGCGACTGCGAGGATCGTATTTCTCATCCATAATATCTACCCCGGTCAGGGCTGAAAAAATGAGGGAGAGAACCACGTTCTGGGGGACGAAGACCTCTGCATGTTCAAGGAAACTGATGAGTGAGTGGCAGAGTATTTCCTGTGCCTCAGCCTTGAGAGGCCAGAGGTTTCTCGCGACAATAGATCTCTGTTGTCTGTCCAGCAACTCAAAGAGATGCTGTTGGATGGAAGGTTTATTATTATATTTTTTCATTTTGATAACCTTTCTTTAAAGAATTAATATTTTAATTTTGTTTGCGATATTCCAACAGCTCTCGGAGGGCTGGAACTATCTGTTTTGTTTCGTCCGATCGAAGTCTCAAACTGCGCGCTCGTCTGCCACTTCTATCTCTTTGAAATCGGATGCAAAGATACAACTTTTTTTTAACCTAACAACCTTGTTTTCAATCATTCCCGCATTTCTTCCCATCTCCCAAGAACTTTCCCAAAATCGCAAAAAAAATCCCCCATTCTTTCCCAAGAATGGAGGACTCATTTTCTGCAAAAATGCTGTTTACTGCTGCGTTTTTTCGTTTTTTTACCCTTGCAGCTCTTCAATTTTTTCATTCAGAACACGGCCTAACTCGTAGATAGCATTCTCTTTTTTGTCACCTGCCTTTGGCATCCAAGAGTCAAACTCTTTTCCGCTCATTATATTATAAGTAACGCGACTTATGCTCGATGTGGTGGGCACATTTACCCCCTCGCGATAATTCAAGTTCAAAGAGCTGACATATTCGCAAAACTCCGTGCTCTTTTGAGAGCACAATCCCATATCCGCCAAGATACGGAACACCACGCCCCATTGGTATGCAGCATTAAACGCATACTCCCCACACCTATCTTTATAATTGATAATATACTGCAAAGCCTCTTTCACAATACTTTCATTAGTGGTCGGCACACCTTCTGACTCTTCGGCCTCCTCGAATGTGTTAGGCGGCACCTCTGCCTCTGGAGCATCCTCGAAATGTTCGTTCATGGTCTTTTTAGGGTTGTTGGTTATCGTGCAGTCATTATACTGATACCCATCACCCATATTCACCTGCTCTATATGAGCGCCCTTCAGCAAAGCACTCATCATCTGCATTTTCTCTTCGTCAGTCATATCTTTGTGTTATTTTTCAGGAGAAGGCAGTTGCGTATTCTGCGTGCCATTCCCCATGTTCAATTGATCAATATGTATTGGGTGTGTTGGATTATTCTTCTTCGCTTGTTCCTCTTTCTCGTTAAAATATTTTTCTACATCATCCATGGCATCCATTACTTTTTGCGACACGTCTTTATTCTTACAGCCTTTTCTCATGTCCCGCATTAAATCAATTGCCGGTTTAGCTTCATTGTTGTTTTTATATCGTTTTTTGATAGTTTCTACAAGCCTGTCGAAATTATAATATTTATACATAATATCGTTATTCCCCTTTTCTTCCGACTTGTTCTTCAACTCTTCATTCTCTTTCTTCAACTTTTCGTAAGCTACGTTGAGATCATTGTATGCACCAACCTCTGCGGCCTGTTTTGTATTTTCTCCCATGCCCCAAAAATCCTTAATCCCTTTTATAACGGCCTTTGATCTGTTGCATGTACAATAACAAGTATCCTGCTCCTCGTTGGAGTTTTCTATCTTTTGTATTATATTTTCTATCTTGGGACGAATCAAAGCAACCTTGTCAGTATCACAGAATTTCAATAAATATTGAAGAATCGTATTGAGGCCACAATATAATTCGTCACTATCGAACGGATCGTTCTCCATATAAGAAAGAGCACTCCAAACCACATTATAATAATGGCTATAATTTGCTTCGTTCATTTTTTCTTTCCATTGCCCCACCTCGTGCATTATCTGTTGCTTGTTACTCCTAACAAATGGGATCTTGATATGAAAGACCCTCTCAGCCGCAGACTTGCCTTCAAATATTTTATCTCGGTCCCCAGTTAACGTATTTTCAATCACGTTAAGAGCATATACAACGTCCTCGTCAGGATCGGTTATTGGTTGTTGTTTGCTTTTTAATTCTTCCAATTGCTCATTCGCTTGTTTCAATTGAGTTTTCAACTGTTCCACTTGAGCACGCAGGGACTCTTCCTCCTCATTTTTGCCATCATTGCCGTCATGCACACACTTATCAACTGTCTCAAGAAATTTATTGACATATGGAAACAGTGGTGTGATATTGTCATCTTTGATTTCTTTTCTCAGTTGTTCAAAAAACTTTTTATTTGCTTTCATGACAAGTTTGTTTATTTAAAAAGGCAGGTCTGGGTAAACTTCATCATAAGCTCCTTCAATCATATCGAGGACACTCAATCGGTCTTCTTTATTATAATATACGCAAACCCTCTTTATTATCTCATCTTGGTCGAAATCGTGTGTCAACTCTTTTATATCAACAGGGAAGTATTTTTCTACTGAAAAATGTGGAAAATAATCAACCACCTCTGTCTCTCTCTGATGTTGTCTCACGAAATCATCCAATAAGTGATAATAATTTATAAATTTATCTTTCTCAAAATGATTGTCAATATATAGCATGGCCTTATCGTAAAATTTACTCCAATTCCTGGGTTTATGGAGACTATAGCTATTCAATACTAAAATCATAGCCATCACGAAATATTGACCACGATCCACACTATAATAATTATTAGTTCTAAACAAACTCTGATATATGCTATTATTATATCGGTCCACTTTTGCCCATGCAGAAGAATCTAATCTTATTTGCATACATCGATAGCACGCTTCATTTAACAATATACTCGGATCATAATCTTTGCTCAATTGGCAGCATAACTTCATATCGACAATCTTCTCATACAGTAAGCCGATTATAGTTTTGTCATTCGCAAACTCATCATCAGTCTTATCTTTGTAAATCAATTTTCTCTCTATGTTGGGGTCTTTCAAATTTCCCATACTATATGCTTTTTAATCCTCACAAGTAGTATTTATTCTTACAATCTTTGTCGGCTTGCCTGTCCCTATTTCGTGAAACGTATCTGTACTTAATTCGCCCTTTGGTATTTCTCGTATTGCTGGGCGAGGAAATCTGGGTCGGGCAGAAATCTATTGGGTTTGATAATCTTTTGACCTACTACTTTGCGGAAGAGGTCGATATGTCTATCATTTCTTTTTTCGCTTTCCAACAATTGTTGCGACACGCAAATAGTGTAGTCGGGCGTGACCGAAAGTAGCAGCCTGTCGTAGGCTGTGTGCATTAGGGCGTTCATGCAGAGCCCATTCTGCGGATTGGTGCGGTTGGCCTCGTCCTCGGCCCATGAAACGATGTGTGCCGCTTCTAATAGCTGTGGCTCCTGCATCCCTGTGATGCAACACTGGTTTGTGTATGAGGACAAGACTGCTTTACGAAAGAATGTTTGATTGATGCGACATCTAACCGCCAGCTCGCGTTCCTCGCCTATGGGCAGCGTGGCGAAGTCTATCTCGGCCACCTGTTCTATGGTCTGCCCTCTGTATTGTGCCAAAAGGGCTTGTGCGTCGAATGCCAATTTGTCCCAATGTCCGTAATACTCTTCCCAAATAGCTTCGTCAAGTTGGCTTGTCCCATTGAGTCCGACAATGCCACGTCTTTTCAGTTCGGGGTCGAATGAGCCGAAGTTGCCAATCTTCATCTTTACCGAATTGGTGCTTCTGCCCAGCAGTTCAGCCATGTCCTGTATCTCTTTGTTGGAATTATTGGCCTTGTTGAAGGGGATACGGCAATAGAGATAAAGGGCTATAATCTCTTGTTCACGCGTCCATGTCATTGCATTTCCTCCAATGTTTCAAATTATCGAGGGCATAGGCAACGGCCTCTTTCTCATAATCGGTGAGTTCCTGCCAGCTGTAACGCTTGTATTCGTCCATGCCTCGTGCTGTGTCGTGCACATTCTGAGACTCAAAATAGGGCTCTCCGTCACCCCCAAGGCCTAAGAAACGCAGTTCGTTATAGCCTATGCCATGAGGGAATGGCTCTGCATAGTCGCAAATATCTATCTCCTCGCCATATTGGCTTAAAATGCCCGCAACAAACGCCTTTCTATCCCCCTTTGAGAGATGGAGCGTGTCTGTATCAGTGCTTTGGGTGCGTGCGTTACTCATTTTGTGCCTTTTATTCGATTTGCAAAGATACAAAATATTTTCCATATAGCGAAAGATTTTTTTTCGTCCTTTTTCTGTCAAAAGGGAGGGGTGCCGAGGGCGGGGCTGCGTGTTGTTCCTCAGGGCAGCCAGGGGCGGGCATGGTGTGACGCGTGTGGTTGTGATTGAAAATGAAATGAAAATGAAATGGGCAAAATACGCGTAACATATTGATAATATGTAGTATAGATACAAAAATGAACAAATGAACAAATGAAATCATAGTTTTTTTACATTTTTTAATCGATTCATATATTTTATAAATAAGGTATTAAATATTTATATTACTATAGTGATGTTTTATTTTATTCATGTTATACAGAAACAAAGCATTTCATTTTTTCATTTTTTCATTTTGCCGAGTGTGTGTCTGTAGAAACAAAGCATTTCATTTTTTCATTTTTTCATTTTGCTCCCTGTTTTGCTCTC
>JAKSML010000039.1 GCA_024400665.1 Bacteroidales bacterium | reverse complement strand
GGGATTGGTGATTGGGCCCTATCCCCAATCACCCATCCTCCATCCCCCATCCTCCACCCGTAAACCAGTGTTACAATACAAATTATTTATAAAAAAGCCACTAAGCAACCCCAAGAAAACCATCTAAAAAACTTATCAACAACAATCCCCCATAGACCCATGCCCCTCCCTATTCCTCCCTATTCCCTCCTATCTTCTCCTATCCCCTCCCACCCGCCGGACCCCGCCCCACCCATTACTCATTATTCACCCCGTCAATTCCCTCATTCAAAAAACCGATTCCAACCCAATCTGCCCTGCCCCATCCCCATCTTTTAACAATTCTCCCTAGGGAGTGAGTAAGGAGAAAGTAAGGTCAAAGTAAGGTCAAAGTAAGGTCTGAGAAAAAAATGCAAAAAAACTCAAAAGTTAATTCCTAAGGACTTCGTTCGCATCCGTCAATGACGCAATCTATATTATGAATAACGCCCACCGCCTCCCGATATGGCGAGGGAAACATCCGTATATTGCGATAGACCGATTCTCATACGCTTGTCCACAGCATCGGTGGCCGAGCCGTCAGTCAGAGTCGGGGAAGCCGTCCGCCTCTTCTCGGCTGTCGGAGTCCAGCCCTTCGAGAGGCTCCTCCTCGGCATCCTCCTCATGCTCATCCTCTTCGGCAAAGAAGAGGTCGCGGAAGTTGAGGAGATACACCTTGCTCGTGGCGCGGGTCACGGCAGTATAGAGCCAGCGCAGATACTCCTTGTCGAGCATATCGTCAGTGAGATAGCCCTGGTCGATAATCACCGTGTCCCATTGTCCGCCCTGGGTCTTATGGCATGTGAGGGCATAGGCGAACTTGATTTGCAGGGCGTTGAAGTAGGGGTCGCTCTTCACGGCTCTGACCTGGTCGGCACGGCTGGGCAGGTCCGCGTAGTCCTCCATCACAGCGTCGAAGAAAGCCTGAGACTCCTCGCGGGTGAGGGAGGGCGCCTCGCTGTGGAGTGTTTCGAGGAGGAGCTTGCAATCCTGAGGCTGGGCATCGGGGTAGTCGATGAAGCGTATGGTGGCATCTACGAAATGAAATCCGTAGAGCTCCTGGTGGTTGCGTATGCTGAGCACCTCCACGATATCGCCGTTGGCAATGAAGCCGATGTCGCTTTCAGGTTCAAGCCAGAAGTAGTTGTTCTTCACCACCATGAGGTAGTCGCCTGCGTTGACCTCCTCCTCGCGGAAGAGGACGCGGTTTCGGATCTCCTGGTTGAAGAGGTTGGCACGCTTGTTGCTACGGGTGACGATGACGGCCTGCTCTATGGTGCCCGAGGAATAGGCCTCGTTGAGCACATCTTCCAGCCCTTCGCTGCCAAGGCGCAGGATGTCGTCGCAGCCGTTTAGGTCGAAGAGGGGCATCTCGGGAGGCTCGCCATCGTAGAGTTGGGCAATCTGCTGTCGCAAGAGGGTGGCATTAAGGAGGATGCCGGAGAAGTTGCTTTGTCGCACCACCTCGGTGAGCTGGTAGTGATGGATTTTCAGCTGCGAGATGGAGCGAAGGTAGTCGAGATCGAGGGCGGGGCTTTCGGCAGCGCCTACGGGCGGCAGCTGGGCGGTGTCGCCGATGAGCATGAGGCGGCAGTGGTTGCCTTCGAGCACATAGTCTATGAGGTCCTCCAGGAGATTGCGGCGCGGGTTGTCCTCGCTGGCGAGGCCTATCATAGATGCCTCATCGACGATGAAGAGGGTGTAGGTGTGCCTGTTGAGGGCGCGGGCCATGCGCATGATGCCGCTCCCGTCGGTGATGGTCTGGTATATCTTCTTGTGGATGGTGTAGGCGGGCTGGCCGGAGTAGTTGGACAGCACTTTGGCAGCGCGGCCTGTAGGGGCGAGGAGGAGGGTCTTGATGCGGAGGGCGGAGGCCGACTGTATGAGCGCGCTGACGAGCGAGGTCTTGCCTGTTCCGGCATAGCCTTTGAGCACGAAGGCGGCTGAGGGGTCGGGGTCGTAGAGGAAATCGACCATGGCCTCACAAGCCGCGAGCTGTCCGCCCGTGGGAGTGTGGGGGAAGTGAGAGAGGATATGCCGTACTACATTGTCCAAGGTCATACTATATTATATAGGAGTCTCCTCCTGTCTCGTGAGCGATGAAAAAGGAGGTCCGCCCGTAGAGGGTGGATCTCCTTATATTTTGCTTGTCAGTGAATGCTTATTCAGCAGCGGCCTCGGTAGCTTCAGCAGCTTCGGCGGCAGCCTCGGTGGCTGCGGGAGCGGTGGCTGCAGGAGCAGGAGTGGCGTTTACGTTCATGGCTGCGTTGGGATCGATACCTGTGCTAATCTCGGTGTCGTTTGCATGACGGGGGATGAGCATGGTGGCGATGAGGGAGAGGACAACGAGGGCGATAGCGAGGCCCCAGGTGATCTTCTCGATGGTCTCAGTGGTTTTGCGCACACCCATAATCTGGTTAGGGGCGCTGAAGTTGGCGGCAAGTCCGCCACCTTTTGAGTTCTGAACCAATACGGCAACAGCCAGAAACAGGCATACAAGCAGGATAAGGATTACGATAAAGGCGTACATTGTGTGTGTTTTTATTTATTATTTTTCGTTATATAATTGCGTTTTTAATGCGGATATTCGAACTGCAAAGATACTACTTTTTTCGGGATTTTTGACTATTAATTTTGCGTACATGTCGATTGCTTGGGCTATTTTTCCCTGCTTTTCGAGTATAAGTGCAAGAGTTTCAGACTCTAATGAATTTTCAGAAGAAACGCTTTTTTTAGCAAGTTCTTGCACGGGGACGGTCTCAAAATCGTTGTCAGAAAGGTCTATTCCGCCGTCTTTTTCCAAAAAATTGGTCAAAATAACGTCCTTTGGAGCGGTCTTAAACGACACTTCTTGATAGGCGTTGATTTCCTGCAGCACGTCGAAGTCGTCGGCCACTGCTGCCGAGGTTGCGGGCTCCTCGTCTGCGAGGGGGGCAGGCTGCGGATTAGCTTCGCTATAGCTCCGCCTTAGCTCCGCTTCTGGGGCGGGTTTGAAAGTGGGCGAAGAGATGGCCTCGAGCTGTTCGTAGAGGCGGTCGGCCTCGTTCATGTAGAGCGCCACGCGAGGCAGACCCTGTCGCTCCCAAAGGGGTGCTCCGCCCAGTTTGTCGGCCAGGAGGGAGAGAACCTGCAGGGGGGCGCTGAAGGGGTAGCTGTCGCGCTCCTTGCGCAGCTCGTCCCATTCGTCGGGAGTGAGGGCTTCGGGATGCTCCATCAATTTGCAGAAACAGTTTTTATCCATTAGATTAACAACTTTTTACATCAAGATTTCAGTTTGCAAAGGTACAGTTTTTTTTTGAACCAATAAAAAAATAATTATTTTTTCTTTTTATTTCGCTGTAAATCATTGTGTTATTTGTTTTATGAAAATAAAATGATGAAATTTTTCTTGTTAATTGAAAAAAAGTTCGTACTTTTGCAACTCCAAAATTTGAGAAAAAATGAAGAGAACATTTCAACCATCACGCAGAAAAAGAGTCAATAAGCATGGTTTTCGTCAGAGAATGTCAACCGCTAACGGACGCAAAGTTTTGGCTGCTCGCCGCAAAAAAGGCAGAAAAAAACTGAGTGTCTCCGACGAACGATAAAAATCGAACATCGGATTAAAGTAATAGACTCTTTGCAAAGAGAAAAAGAAGTATTGAGGTGCAGTACTTCTTTTTTTCATATACGACCAAAATTGTTATTCCATCATAAAGCATGAAGATGAGAAAAACTAAGGAGCAACCTATTCTCGAGGATGTCCTCATCACCGATATCGGAGCCGAAGGCAAGGCCATAGCCCGCGTAGAAGGGATGGTGGTCTTCGTCCCTTTTGTGGTGCCTGGCGACGTGGCCGACATCAAGATTATTAAAAAGAAGAAGAGCTATGCCGAAGGCCGCGTGGTGGCTGTGAAGCAACTCTCGGACAAGCGCGCGGAGCTGCAGTGCCCCCATTTCGGCACCTGTGGCGGCTGCAGATGGCAGAACCTCCAGTATGCCGAGCAGCTGGCCGCCAAGCAGCAGCAGGTGAGGGACAACCTGGAACGCCTCGGGCATGTGGATTGCTCGGGTATGATGCCCATCTGCGGCTCGAAGGACATCTTCTACTATCGCAACAAGCTGGAGTTCACCTTCTCCACCAAGGCTTGGCACGACCTTCCGCCATCACTCGATGCCCCTGTTGAGCCCGGTGCCTTGGGATTTCACATCCCCACGCTTTTCGACAAGGTGCTCGATATAGAGCATTGTGCCCTACAGGCCGACTTGAGCAATCAGATCCGCAATGCCGTGCGTCGCTATGCCTTGGAGCATGAGATACCATATTATGATATCCGCAATCACACGGGCTGTCTTCGCAATCTCATCATCCGCAACACCAGCACGGGCGAATGGATGGTCGTGGTGGTCATTGCTGAGTACTACCCCGGCTGGGAGGGCTTGATGGACTATCTCCGCGACACTTTCCCGCAGATAACCTCGTTGCAGTATATTTTCAACGATAAGATGAACGACTCCTATTCCGACCTCGCCTCCGTGACCTATGCGGGCAAGGACCATGTGGAGGAACTAATGGAAGGCTATGATGGCGCGCGGGCACTGCATTTCACCATTCGTCCGCAGACCTTCTATCAGACTAACTCGCATCAGGCGCAGCGCCTCTACAGCTATGTGGCGCAGTTTGCCGAGCTCAGCCCGAGCGATGTGGTCTATGACCTTTACACGGGCACGGGCACGATAGCCCTCTTCCTCTCGCATCTCTGCCGCCGCGTGGTAGGCATCGAATATGTGGAGGACTCTATTGTGGCAGCCCGTGAGAACGCGCAGCTCAACGGCATCGGCAACACCGAGTTCTTTGCCGGCGATATGGCCCAGGTGCTCACGCCCGAGTTCGTGGCTCAGCATGGCCAACCCGATGTCGTCATCACAGACCCTCCGCGTGCAGGAATGCACGAGAAGGTGGTGGCGCAGCTGCTCGAAATGCAGCCGAGAAAGATTGTCTATGTGAGCTGCAACCCTGCCACACAGGCTCGCGACCTGGAGCTGCTTGCGGCCAAATACCGCGTGGCACGCATACAGCCCGTGGATATGTTCCCGCACACCCAGCATGTCGAAAATATCGCTGAACTCATCCTCAAATAGCCCCGCAAAATAGGCTGTCTGAAAGGGTATTTTCTGCATTTTATAAAAAAAATATTCCTATTTCAAAAAAAAATGCTATCTTTGCATATTGTAGTATGACATATAATGTGGTGCTATAAGTGAAATAATGTATTGATAATAAATAAATAAAAGATAAACTAATTAATTTTCAGAAGATGAAAAAAGCATTATTAAGTCTGTTATTGGTCGCAGCTTTCATGCCTTTCACTATGGCTCAGAGCACTTCCAATCTTACCGTCAACACTGAAAACATTACCGCATGTGGTACCTACACATGGATTGTTAACGGACAAACCTACACCGCCAGCACTGTGGCTACCGTCCTCAATGCAACAAGCGACACTCTCTTTGTCCTCAACCTGACTATCAACAACCAGTACAACGGAACTGAAACTGTCAACAGCGATCGTTGCAACTACACTTGGCGCGGCAACTCCTATCACACTTCCGGCCTCTACACCGATGTCGTTGTTGGTGACTCTGCAGCTGGTGTCTGCGACAGCATTTTTAACCTCCAGCTCACCGTCTCTGGCGTTGAGGTTGACAGCGAGACCATCAGCACCTGCGGCGAGTACGAATGGCACGACAACACCTACACCGCCAGCGGTGTCTATACCGACACTACTTACCGCCTCAACCCCACCGACCTCTCCTCTTGCATTCATGTCGATATGCTCAACCTCAGCATCGTCAACACTATGAACGCCGAGGTCAGCGTTGAGAATTGCGGTGACTATACTTGGAACGACAGCCTCTACACCGTCTCTGGCGACTATACCTTCACCACTCACGACACCGTTTCTGGCTGCGATACCCTCTATACGCTCCACCTCTCCATCGTGGTTGACACTATCCCCCAGGAGGCTGATTCCGCTTGCGCTTCTAAGACCTGGCGCGGTCAGACCTACACCACCTCCGGCATCTACAGCATCCTCGACACCAACGCTACCACTCATTGCGTCACCTATCGTTCGGTTGCTCTCAACATCAAACAGCCCCGTGCTTCTGTTAAGGATACCGTCGTCACTGGCTGCAACAACATCCTTTTCAACATCAGCAACTTCTCTGGTAGCACCACGAAGAAGTTCTCCGAGACCCAGCAGTTCGATACCATGATCTACGACCACAGATGGGCTAAGTGCTATGACAGCACCATCCGCGTTAATGTCACCATCCACAAGTCTGGCTACGACACCGTTTCTTACAATGCTTGCGACAGCTTCTACTGGAGCATGAATAAGAAAACCTATTATAAGACCCCCGCTACTGCTCCCAGCCAGGCTTTCGCAGTTGACACCTTTGGTTGCGACAGCATGATGACCCTCTTGCTCACCATCCAGAAGTCTCCTGTCATCAGCGCTATCAATGGCGAGTGGAACCTCAACGCTGGCGACACCGCTGTCCTCTATCCCACCTGCACCGAGGGCGCCGCTTACAAGTGGACCTACGGCAGCCAGACCTCTACCGCTGACACGCTCATCATCCCCAACGTCCAGGGCAACATCGATGTCGCTCTCGAAGCTACCTACGACTACGCTGCTGATGGCTTTGCTTGCCACGACACCAGCTGGATTACCATCGTCACCTTCGTGGGCATCAATGGCGTTCAGGGCACCAATGTCAGCCTCTATCCTAACCCCACCGTTGGCCAGCTCAACATTGAAAGCGACCAGAACATCCGCGAAGTCGCTATCTTCAACACTCTTGGCCAGCAGGTTCTCGTCAACAGCAACCTTGGCAACAAGAGCCTCATGAATGTCTCCAACCTCAGCAAGGGTGCTTACACTATGCGTGTCAGCCTCCAGAACGGCGAGACCATCGTCCGCAAATTCATCATCACTAAATAATGTGATTATATATTCTATATAAAGCGTTCGGCACATAGGTGCCGGACGCTTTTTATTAGAAAGAGACCTATATGAAAAGACACCTCTTCATGCTTCTGCCGATAGTGTTGTTGGCAGCATGCAATCCCAAGAACGAGCCTGTGCGTCTCCAAGGTGAGGCGCAGGGCACCTATTATACCATAGCTTATTACGACGAGCAGCATCGCAACTTGCAGCCGCAGATAGACTCTCTGCTGCACGATTTCGATTTGACGGCCTCGCTGTGGGAGGAGAACTCCATTATTCGCAAAGTCAATCGCCACGAGGATTCTGTCATCAACGATATGTTCAACGATTTGTTGGAGAAGTCGTGGACCATCAATGAATATACCAATGGTGCTTTCAATTGCGAGATTGGCGCGCTGGTCAATCTTTACGGCTTCGGCTTCAAGAATCGTGAAGATGTTACCGAGCATCAGATTGACAGTCTGCTGTCGTATGTTCGCAGTAGCGAGACAATCGTGGGCACTTTTGTTGAAGATTCGATATATAAGAAGATCTTTCTGAGCGAAGGGGTGGAGCTCGACTTCAACGCTATCGCCCAGGGCTATTCTGTCGATTTCATTGCTCGTATGTTCGACAGCCTCGGCATCGAGAGCTATCTTATCGATGTGGGGGGCGAGGTGATTGCAAAGGGACTCAAGCATAACGGAGAACCTTGGACCGTGGGTATCGAGCGTCCTGCCGAGAATAAGTACAGCGAGCAGGAGATTGAGACGGCTATCGGCTTGCACGATATGTCTGTGGTTACTTCGGGCAACTACCGCAAGTATTATGAGAAGGATGGCGTGCGCTATTCTCACACGATAGACCCCGCCACGGGCCGCCCCGTCAGCCATTCGCTGTTGAGCGTCTCTGTGGTCAGCCGCGAGGCTTGGTATGCCGATGCTATGGCCACCTCATTCATGGTCATGGGATTGGAGAAGTCCTTGCAGTTTATCGCCGAGCATCCCGACAACCCCGACATCCAGGCTGTCTTCTTCATCTACGACGACCACGGCGAGTATAAGACCTACGCTACGCCTGAGTTCCAACAATTAATAATCGAAAAATAAGTAGCACACAATATGATGAAATCTATGACCGGCTTTGCCAAGAAGCAATGCCAACTTTCTAACCGAAAGATTACTATCGAGATAAAGACCCTCAACAGCAAGACCCTCGACCTTATCCTCAAGGTCCCTTCCATCATCCGTTCCAAAGAGCTGGAGCTCCGCTCTATGCTCTCCCGTCTGGAGCGCGGCAAGATTGATGTCTATATCACTGAGGAGACCGATGTGTCTGCTTCGGGGAAGGTGAACGAGGCGCTCGTCATCGATCGCTATCGCCAGATTGAGAGGATTGCCGACGAACTCGACTGTTCGAGCAAACATCTTTTGGAGACGGTGCTCGCCATGCCCGACGTATGGGTCTCCGACAGCGGCACCGAGCTCTCCGACGAGGATTGGGCTATCTTGTCCCGTACTTTTGACGAGGCCATCACTGAGGTCGATCAGTTCCGTATTCATGAGGGTGCTATTCTTCAGAAGGATTTTGTCAAGCATGTTGATCTTATCGAGCAGATGCTGGGGCAGATTCCCCAGTACGAGGCTGAACGTATCGAGACCGCCAAGGAGCGCATCCGTCGCTATTTTGCGGAAACGGCTATCAAGGAGGTTGACGAGAACCGCTTTGAGCAGGAGCTTATCTATTATCTCGAAAAGTTGGACATCACCGAGGAGAAGATTCGTCTTGCGAAACATATCGACTATTTCCGCCAGACCATGGATACAGAGACTGGCAGCGGCAAGAAGCTCGGCTTCGTGGCGCAGGAAATGGGACGTGAAATCAACACCACGGGCTCGAAAGCCAATCATGTGGAGATACAGAAACTTGTGGTGGCGATGAAGGACGAGCTTGAGAAGATCAAGGAGCAGCTCGGCAACATTTTGTAGCTTGTGAGTAATAAATAATTAATAATGAATAATGAGTGGGGCGGTAGCCAATACTCATTATTCATTATTAATTATTTACTATTGTATTTTCAGTTATTGCTGTGGGACTACGCAGCAGAGGTGAAGTTCCTGGTCGGTGTCGTTGATGATGGTGTGGCTGTGGCCTTTGGGGCAGTAGTGCACCTGGCCTTGGTGGATGGGCAGCTCTTGTCCGTCGAAGACAATCTTGCCGCTGCCATTGAGCACCATGATAATCTCGCTGTCGGTTTCGTGGCTGTGGAGACCGACGCTGGAGTGGGGCGTCATGCGGACGCGCATGACCTTGTTCAGGTCGTCTTTGAAGATGCGGAAGGCCACGTCGCCTTCGCCTCCTTTGAAGTTAGTCTGCATGTCTTCGGCGATGGAGTCGAAGTCGATGATGCCGATGGTGGAGATGTTGAGTTCTTCGGTGACGACGGTGTCGGTTGTTGCGGCGGGTTCTGGGTTCTGGTTGCGGCAGCTCATGGCCAGCATCATGGTTGCGGCCATCAGCAGTGTGCCAAATAATCTGTAGGTGTGTTTCATTGCGGTATGCGTTTTAGAGTTGTTTGTCCGTAATAACGCGGCGGGGCAGAAATTATTGCTTTGTCGTTGACTGAATAATGAATAATGAGTGGGGCGGCAGCCATTATTCATTATTCACTATCATTGTTCTTCAAATTCTATAAGGGAGTCATACCAGCCTAGGCGGAGGAGTTCGGGCTTGACGATGTCGGGGTATTTCTGTAGGAGGCGGTAGGTCACGTTAGAGACAGCTTCAGCCACCCAGCCGTCGGTCCATGGCCTCTGACTGATGTAGCGATATATGAGCTTCGTGCGGAGGTTGGTTGCGGCAGTGTCGTCGGTAGTGAGTGGGGTCTCGCCAAAGAGGTACTGCATCATCGCGCCGTCTATTTTCTCCAGCCGGTCGGAGTAATTGGCACCATTTACCTCAATGATGTGTGCGTCGGCATAGTACTGCCAGAGCTGTTCTTTGTTGGTGGGGAGGAGATGCAGCAGTTCGTCGGGCGTGAGGCTGCCGCCGTGGGTGAGTTTGCCGTAGGCTTGCTCCAAGAGACGTTCGTAGTCCCAGTCGAGTTCATAATGGCGGTTCCACCAGTTGCGGTCGCATTCCCACAGGAGGGAGTCGTCCTCGATGCGGGTATAGTTCTCCCAGCCCTTGAAGCGGTCATCGGGAGAGAAACAGCCTGCGCCGAGATCAAGTTCGCGGGAGTTGGGGATGCGGTAGTCGCCCCAGTTGCAGACCCGCCGTCCCTTGCCGCCTTTGCAGACCCACACCCCTTCGTACTGGTTGTTGCAAAAGCCGTCATCCCAGCAGCCGGTGCCGTCATATATATACTTGCCGTTTGTTTTCACGTAGAAATAGAGCGCCGACCCTCTCAGCGTGTCGCCCACGCCGACGTTGCCACGCCGACAAAATGTGGTGACGAAGCGATAGGAGGTATAGATGCTTCCCTGCTCCTGGATGCCCTTCGAGTCTTGATACTCTTCGGAATCACCCACTACCACGGAGTCTAAATTGATTACTCCTTCAATGCAATACACGGTGTCGAGGATGGCAGCGTAGCCTTGCACGCGATAGTCTGCCCCCGCCTTTGTCACCTCAGTAAAATGGATGCGGAAACGGCGGAAATCATCACCGATATATCCCAGCTCTTGTGCTCGGGGCGCTTCCCATTCTTCTGCTATGAAGGCTTTGCCTTGCTCGTCGATGTCTATTGCCCAGAGGTGCAGTGTGTCGGGGTTGATGATGGTCTGCGAGATGTCCTCATGCAGGAGGTCTGCGAGGGTGGTGCGCTGCGCGGAGGTCTGGCTTAACGAGCAGCCAGCGGCGAGCGTCAGCAAAAGGGCCAGCGCCAGCAAGCGGGGCGTATGCCAAAGCCGCGAGTGCGTCAGCGGCATCTGTTTGACTTTGTCGAGTTCCATCGTGCTTGAAAATATGTCGTTTATACCCAGATAACGCAATTTCGACCTTGCTATTGTGTCGAAGTAAAGAATATCAGATTATCAGACAATCAGATAATCTGATATTCTCAAAAAATGCTACCAGCGGAAGCCGATAGTGGCGAGCACTTGGACGGCGTTGATGGGAGCGTTGGAGTAGTAGGCATCGTTGCCGAGTTTGTCCATGAAGAAGGTATCGTCGAAGTTGAAGGTGCTGGAGCCGAAGATGGACTTCTGATAGATGGCGGTAGCCCCCACATAGAACGATTCGCTGAGGTTGTAGGTGGCGCCGAGACTGAGCATGAAGCCGAAACCGAGGTCGAAAGGCGAAGAGGCAGAGCTGGCATTCTCGCTGGACGACAGTTCTTTGCCTGTGGCATCACAAGTTATAGAGGAGGCTTTGCCTTTGAAATCGATATACTCCGAGAGTCCGCCACCCAGCGAGAGCGAGAAATCGTCGGTGAGGTAGTAGGCCAGATAGATTCCCTCGTTGACATCCACGGTGGAGGATTTCACGCTGTAGGTGGTCACATTCTTGCTGCTGTTGTCGCGGATGCCCACCTCCCAGCTGTTCTTCACTAGGCCGAGCCATCCTTGGAAGCCGAAGGCGAAATCGCCACTCAGTTCTTTTTCCATGCCGTAGAATAGTTTGAAGGAGGGACTGATGGCGGCATGATGGTAGGAGTCGTCCACCACGCTTGTGTTCACGCCCCAGCTGTCCTCGCAGATAAAGGTTGGCTGGGTGGAGAAGGGGAGCGATACGCCGGCACTCAGACCGAAGCGCATATCGCCATCCCAAAAGACAAGATACTGTGCAGATGCTTTACCGATTGACAATACGGTGAGGACCACCGTCAGAAGAAAGAGTTTTTTCATGTTGTGTGTTTTTATTGATTGTTAATTAGAGTTTTTTCTTTCGTGTAATCTGTGATCTGACAAATGTGGGGCGGAAGCCTCAATTCACTATTCACCATTCACTATTCACTATTTTGTTTGGAGAGTGCGGTTAGAAGGTCCTTCATTTCTGTTGCGGAGAGGTCGCCTTCGAGAAGCATACACTCAATCTGGCAGAGAACCGGCTTGTAGTTAATAATCATCACGCGGCCTTTGGCATACCAGTAGGACGAGATGAGCTGGCGGCTCTGTGTCGTTCGGTAAGAGGTGAGGCCGATGGCTTCGTTTAGTAGCTGGGAGTGCAACTGACGGCAGCGCACGCGGTCCTTCTGACTGTATCGCACGAGGGTGGCGTCCATCTTGTGGCCGGCAAACTCTTTGTAATCCTTCATATAATACACCTCCACCTCCTTGGCGTGCTCGTACTTCTTGTAGAGGCTGCTCTGCCCCTGCGCAAGAAGCGGGACCGCAAGTAGGGTTAGTGTCAATATGAATCTTACAAAGAGTTTCATAGCGATGCGATGTTTTTGTTGATTTCGCCCCATGCCTCGTCCATGATGGCTTCCACTGCGCTGTTGTCTAAGCCCGACTGGTTAGTAAGGCAGCGTGCCGTTGTCGGAGAGATGGGTTGCAACCATTGAAAGAGGAGGGTGATGCCGACAAGCAGACATGCCGACATGGCTATGACCGAGGTGCGGCGGCGTTCTTGGGCTCTGCAGCGGGAGACAAGGTGCGTTATCTCCTCTGTGGAAGCCCATCCGATGTCGGCAATCTGCTCATCGGTAGCGTTCCATCCCTGTCTGAACTGGTCGAGGTCTAAACTGTTCTGTTCCATCTTGGCTACTTTTTTGTGGAAAGATTTTCAGATAGAGAGATTATTAGATTATCAGATTCTGAATGTCTGAATATCTTTTCACTATTTCACTATTCACTATTATTCATTTGTATCAATGTCTTCTTTATTCTGTGCAGGCGTACACCTGCTGCGCTGGGTGTGATGCCGAGGGTCTCGGCAATCTCCTCTGTCGATAGTCCGTCGATATAGAGATAGACAATCTTCTGGTCTTTGGCAGGCAGACGGCTGATGAGGTGGTAGAGGCGTTCGATTATCTCGTCATTGCCGCTGTAAGGCAGGGTGTCGGCGAGGTTGTCGGGCATCGGGCGGATGATAGGTTCCTTGATTTTTCGTCGATGGTGGCTCACCACAGTGTTGAGTGCCACGCGATAAATCCAGGTCTTGACGGTGCTGTTGCCACGAAATCGTCGTCGGCTCTGCCAAAGGGCACAGACAACATCCTGATAGAGGTCTCTCACGTCGTCCATGACGAGGCTTCCTTCGCAATCGCGATGGGCAAAGAGATAGCAGACCTTGTAGATTAAAGGTTCGTGCTGTTTAATCGTCTGTACGAATTCCGTTTCGTCTATCATCTTCTTTGTGAGTAATGAATATTCGCGCTGCCTCTCTACAGGTGGAGCCATTATTCAATATTCAACATTCTTTGAGTTGTCTATATTATTAGTCGCAAAAATGGTCTTTTTTTTACATCTGTAGGTAAATTTTTTGTATTTTCATTGTATTGCTGTATAATATGCGTTTAATAGAATGAGGGATTTGAAGACTTTGCCTTCAAATCCCCCATTCCATTAAAGTAATTGTCAAAATAGTGAGTTGATACAGTTATTGTATCGACAGCTCATCTGTTAGCGAACAATGAGTTTCTCAACCTTGGAGAACTTGTCGTTGGTGATACGGACG
>JAKSML010000038.1 GCA_024400665.1 Bacteroidales bacterium | reverse complement strand
GGATGTGGGGGTGGGGAGGGGGGACTGGGATGGAATGGGATGGGAGGGGATGGGAGGGAATGGGGGGGAATAGGAGGGAATGGGATGGGGGAGGATGGGGGAGGGCTTGGGATTGCTAGGAGGGGCTAGGAGAGGGTGGGAGGGGGATGGGAGAAGAAGAGGGCACGAAGAGGGGAGGAAGAAGGCACGAAGAAGGGAGAGGGGGGCGGAATGGGTTCGTGGGCATGATGGTAGGCATGATGGTAGGCATGATGGTAGGCATGATGGCAGTGCGGTGATATATGGAGGGGATTCGCAGGTTGTTGAGGCTTGGATGGAGATCACTATGGATTAACCATACGAAGAATGCCAGTGGCATCCTGAGAAAGTCTAAACAACTATAGTTGTAAATAAGGCAGCCTCTAATAATTCATTTATTTGAAACGAAAATTGCCGTGAATTAAACGCGAATTTTCGTAAATTATTATTAAACAACGAATTGATTTGCTATGATTTACATGCAATTCACGGTAATTCACGTTAAATCTCATTTGTGTCAATTTTTAGAAGTTGCCATAAAATAGTACTGATGCGATATTTTATATATGCCTACGGCAGGACGTGAATTATCGGTAATATTACGCAAATTACCGTAAATTATTTTTTATTATAGCATTCATTATGAGTATGATAAATTATTTCGAAAATTTACGTTCAATTTTGCGGAAATTCACGTTAAGCATAGCGTAGCATACCGCAAGACGACTCCTGCCATCTCTTTTTATTTCTTTATTTTTCATTAATTCAATCCTCAACATGGCTTTAGGTCTTGTCTTTGGCGGCACGGCGGCGGAGCTGCCAGAAGGCCACAGAAGCAGCGGCGGCGACGTTGAGGGAATCGACGCCGCGGCTCATGGGGATGATGACCTTGTAGTCGCAGCTCTCGATGGTGCGGCGGGCGAGGCCGTCGCCCTCCGTGCCCATCACGATGACCAGGCGGTCCTCCGCCATCAGCTGCGGGTCATCAACAGGCACGGCGTCGGGCGTGAGGGCCATGGCGGCAGTCTTGAAGCCCATGTCGTGGAACAGCTCCATGGCAGGGTGCGGCCAAGAAGGCAGATAGGTCCAAGGTATCTGGAACACGGTGCCCATGCTGACACGGACGCTGCGGCGGTTGAGGGGGTCGCAGCAGGTGGTGGTGAGGAGCACGGCGTCGATGCCGAGGGCGGCGGCGGCACGGAAGATGGCGCCGGTGTTGGTGCTGTTGACCACGCTGTCGATGAGCACCACGCGGTGTGCATCGCGGCATATCTCTTCGACTTCCCGGGGCTTGGGACGCTGCATGGCGCAGAGCACGCCGCGCGTCAGCTCGTAGCCCGTGAGCGAGGCCAGCAGCTCGCGGCTGCCCGTGTAGATGGGTATGTCGCCGCAGCGCTCCACGATGTCGGCGGCCTGTCCCACGAGGTGCTTCTCCTCGGCGAGGAGCGAGAGGGGACGGCAGCCCGCATCGAGGGCTACGCGGATGACTTTGGGACTTTCGCAGATAAAGATGCCCTTGTCGGGCTCAAGGCGGTTGCGGAGCTGTGCCTCGGTGAGGCTGCTGTAGGCTTGCAGGTCGGGGTGCGTGAGGTCGGTGAGATGAATGAAAGACATGTTTTTTAATTGAGAATTGAAAATTGAGAATTGAAAATTAGGGCGGGAGCCGGTTTGAGTAATGAATAATTAATAATGAGTGGGCGGTTGCCGGTTTGAGTAATGAATAATGAATAATGAGTGGGCGGTTGCCGTTGTTTGTATTGTCAATTCACAATTCACAATTTCACAATTCACCATTCTGTATTCAATAGGCGGTCATGGCGGCGGATTTGGAGGAGGTAGCAGAGGAGCTGGCAGAGCTGCACGAGGGTGCTGGCGGTGGCGAAGAGGAGGACGGCGAGGCGGATGTCGGCACGATGGATGCCGATGAGGAGCGCCACGACGCGCAGCGCAAGCTGGAGGAGCTGGAAGCCGAAGTCGTAACGCTGTGTGGAGAAGATGTTGGCCACGAACGACAGGGAGTTGACGGAGAGCAGCACCAGCATCCATGGCAGCAGACAGCGGAAGTAGTAGCCCGTGCCTACCCATTTCGGTCCGATGAAGAAGACGAAGAGCGGCTCGGCAGCGAAGAAAGCCAGCACGCCCACGGGAACGGCTACAGCGTTGAGCAGCAGGAGGAAGTGGCGTATGTCGCGTCCTATCGGCTGATGGCTGTGCAGCTTGTCGGAGCAGGAGGCGTAGAAGACCGACTCGAAGCTGTTGGCGAGGATGTTGATGGGACGCATGGAGAAGGTGAGGGCCATGCCGAAGAGGCCTATGGCGGCACTGTCGAAATAGGCCGCAGCCCAGAGGAAGGGCAGGTTGGCAGAGAAGCTGCTGACGAACTCCTTGGGCATGGCAAAGAGGGGAAAGTTGCGGTGCTTGTGCAGCAGGGCGCGATGGCTCGTCGTGTCGTCAGGGCTGATGCGGGGCGCGGGCACACGCAGACGGTAGTAGATGTTGCCCGCCACCTTGCCGAGCACGGTGCCGAGGGGCAGACCGTAGGTGTGGAGGAAGCTGCTGAAGGTGCTGGCGAGGGCGGCGAGACCCATGAGGATCTTGGCGGCTACGCCCGAGGCGGAGGTGATGATATTGCTTATGGAGATGCCGCGGAAGTCCTTGCTGCGGTTGCTGAGGAAGGTATATACGCGCGTGGTGCCGCAGAAATAGACCATCGGGGGGATGAGCAGCGCCAGCGAGGGCGGCAACTGTGAGACGGCGGTGTGGGTGAGGTAGAGGACGAGTGCGACGGTGAGGATGACGAGGCTCACGATGGTGTTGAGCCGCAGGGTGAGGCGGGCGATGTGCTGCGCCTCGCTGTCGCTCTCAGCCACCACGATGGCGAGCTCGTACTTGCACGTCGAGAGGATGATGAGCACCTCGATATAGCTGTAGAAGATGTTGTACAGTCCCATGTCGGCAGGGGTGAAGAGCCGCCCCAGCACCAGATAGGCGAGGAGGGCGATGCCTTGCGCCACTACCTGTCCGGAGAGGAGCGTGCCCGACTGTCGGGCCAAGGGTTGGTGTATCAGCTTCTGTAGGAGGAACATGTTAATTGAGAATTGATAATTGATAATTGATAATTAGGGCGGGAGCCGTTGTTTAAGTAATGAATAATGAGTAATGAATAATGAGTGGGGCGGGAGCCGTTGTTTAATTGAGAATTGAAAATTGATAATTGATAATTAGGGCGGGAGCCGGTTTGAGTAATGAATAATGAGTGGGGCGGGAGCCATTATTTATTATTCAATATTTATAGTTAGGGTTTGAAGAAGTATTTGCGGAGGAACCATTCGGCGGTGAGGAGGAGCAGGATGAGGAGGAAGACGGGCAGCAGGTCGAGCAGCGAGGTGTAGCGGGTCTGCGACTGGATGAGGGTCTTGAGGTCGTCGCGCTGGTCGAGGAGTTTCTGCAACTGGTCGATCTGGTTGGGGTAGAGCATCTGCGCACCTGTCGTCTGCGAAAGGGTGTTGAGCAGGGCATGGTCGGCCACGAGGGTAGCCTGCTCCAACGAGGCCTCTTGCACGATGAAGTCGCCCGCCGCGTCGTACTTATGGCCGTTGAAGGTGGTGGTGGCGGCATAGTGGTAGCGGCCGGGGGCGAGGGTGCCGAGCGGCAGGGTGTAGCCTGTGCCGCTGCGGTTGAAAGCGTAGGTGGTTGAGGTGATCTGTGATCTGTGATCTGTGATCTGTGATCTGTGATCTGTGACCTGAGGGCGGGAGTCATCATTTGACAGTTCACCGTTCATAGATTTGGAGGGTAGAGAGTCCTTTAAATGTCTCGGCGACTCGTCGTCGGGGCGGAAGGAGAGGGTCACCGAAGCCTCGGGGGTGTTGATGGGCTCGAAGTTGTCGTTGTAGAGCTCGCCTAAGAGGGTGGCAGGCTCGTTGTCGAGGAGGATGTGGGGCACCGTTACGCGGAAGCGGTCGCGCGAAGCCTGGAGGGAGGTATATACCACCATCTTGTCCATGAGCATGTCGAAGTTGCGATGGCTATCGGTGAGGAGGAAATCGTGTAGGCGCCATCTCCACAATCCTTCGCCCACCACGAAGCCGTGGCGTACGCCCTCCTGCTGGCAGAAGGCTATGAGCGGTCGGTCGGTGGCGAGGTTGCCCACGCGAGCGGTGAAGAGCGACTGGAGGTCGCCCGAAGGTTTGTAGGTGCCGAAGGGGGCGGAGAGGGGAGGCAGCTGCTCGATGGTGCGGCAGACCTCCTCGTCGAGGCTGAAGAGGGAGAAGGCGTTGCTGTGCTGTGCCGAGACCTCGTCGGTCTTCTTGGCCTTGGCCACAATCTCCAGTCCGCTGCGGAGGGCGTTGAAGCGTGCCAGGTCGGTAGCTGCGCCGACGATATAGAGGGTGGGCTGTGTGCTGGAGAGCTGCAGCTTGGGATGGTTGGCGGAGGGCAGGTTGTGGAGGATGACGAGGCTGTAGGCTGCGAGCTTCTGCGGGGTGAGCTGCTCCAGTTCTTCGGTGAGGAAGAGGTCGGTCTCGTAGTGCGGATTGGTGGCCAAGGCCTGGCGGATGGCCGTGATATCGGGGTGTGGAGCGTTGGCGAGGATGGCAATCTTCTGATGACCGTCAATCACCTCTATAGCTATTGAGCGACTGTTGTTGGCCGTCGTGACTTCGCCGTGGCAGGGCGAGACGGAGATGTTGTATTTCTTCAGCCCGGGCTTGTCGGCCGACAGTATGATGGTCTCTGTGGTGGAGAAGTCGTTGTCGGAGAAAGTCACGGCCTTGCTGAAGAGCTGGTGTCCGTCGCATGAGACGGAGAGGGTGGCCTGCTGGCCGCGGAGCATCGAGGCGCGGAGAGTGACCTCGATGGGGAATTGGTTGTCGAGATAGACCACCTGGTTGTAGCGGATGTCGGCCACGGCTGCGTCGGGGCGGTGGGTGGTGTCGCCGAGAGCGATAGTGTAGATGGGCACAGCCAGCCGTGGAGCCACGTTGGCGGGATGCTGGCCTTGGTTATAGATGCCATCGGAGGCGAGGACCACGGCACCGAGGTTGCGGGCGGTATAGCGGTTAGAGATATTGTCCAGCTCAGCGGCGATGTCGGTAGTCTTGCCGCCGAAGGTGTCAAAGACCACCTCGTATTTCTTCTTTAATTGAGACCAGGTAGGACCTGGAGCCATTAAAGACGGATTGTTTCCCCCTTCCCTTGTAATTGATTCTGAGTTATCGACGGCCACCACGATGAGTGGCTTCTCGTGCGTGGCGACATGGCGCTTGATGAGTGGTGCCATGAGCAGGAAGGCGATGAGGCTGACGCTGAGGAACCGCAGTACGGGCATGGCTATGCGTGCCCAGCGCGGCACCCCCTCTGAGTGATGAGTATTAAATAATGAATAATGAGTGTGGCGGGAGCCATTATTCATTACTTTATGTTCATTATTCATTATCCAGTAAAGTGCGGCACTATAGAGCGCTCCCGCCAAAAGGCAGAGCAAGATGAAATACCAAGGACAGTCGAATAATAGTTGCATACAAATTGTATTTAAAGTTTTGAAAGTGAATAATGAGTAATGAATAATGAGTGGGGCGGCTGCCGCAAAAATTCATTATTCTGTATTCATTATTCAATATTCCTTTATAACGTACATTATTGCTTTTTATTGTGTCACAACTGAAAAGGAGCAATCTCGGGGATATACAGTTCCTCCTCGGTGGAGGGGCTACGATGGAAGAACATGCAGTAATAGATTGGCATATAAATGATGCCTGCCTCTTGGGTGACCTCTCGCTCGTTGCTGAGCACAATGGCTTGGCCGATGTCGTAGTCGGGTGTGGAGACGAAGGCGTTGAGAGCACTGTGTACCTTATAGTCCTTGCCAGATTTCACCTCGATGGGCAGGGCGGCTAAGTGGCGGAAGTCGTCGATGAGGAAATCTACTTCTCCCTTCTTCTTGTTGTCATAGTAGTGGAGCGTATTGCCGTGAGCATGAAGTTCTTGTGCTACGACAGACTCATAGACGGTGCCTAAGTTGATGCTCCTAACATCGTCTAAGATGGCATTGATGTTTGTGTCGTAGAGTATCCCTGTGAGGATGCCTACGTCGTTCAGGTAGAGCTTCATTAGGTTCTTCTGCTCCGATTCTGACAAAGGGAACTTGGGGTTGCTGATAGACTGCACAGACAAGGCGATGCCGGAATGGATGAGATATTCAAACTCATCGGCATAGTCGGAGAACTGCTTGTGTCCTTTTGTCTCCTCGATATGTTTGATAATCACTCGTTTCTTCTTGTTCTCCAAATTGGAAGGAATCATGTCGTAGATGCGGCGGATGAGTAGTTTGTGGTTGCTGTCGTATTGCGAAGCATCGATGCGATAGAGGTTGTGGATGTCTCGCTGTATTTTGCGTACATGCGCCATGTTGCGTGTCTCGATGAACTTATTGATAGCCTCGGGCATACCGCCCACGAGCAAGTAGAGTTTGAACTGCCGTAGGAGGTAGTCATGCAAGGCTTCCGACACCGAAGTCTGCGTCTCAAAAGACTTCCGCACGGCTTCGATAACATCCGTCCCGCAGCCCATAGCCATGAGGAACTCTTCGAAATCGAGGGGGTACATCTCCTCAATAGCGATACTGCCCAAAGGCACCGAGGGGGTCTGTGATAGCGCCACTCCCAGCTGTGAGCCGCTTGCGATATAGGAATAGCGCCCCTCTTGGTTGAGGAATTTCAACAAGGTGAGCATGGCAGGATAGCTCTGTATCTCGTCGAGGAATACGAGGGTGTCGTCCTTGCATCCCAGCCGTTTTCCCGCAATGGTGCTGAGCTGCATGTAGAAGTCCTGAGTGCTGCGAACACGGGCAAAGAGCTGCGCGCCCTCTTGGTCTTCCTTGAGGTTTATCTCGACGTAATTTTTGAATAGTTTTTTCCCTGCAAAACGAATGGCGTATGATTTTCCTATCTGCCGAGCTCCATTTACCAGCAGAATTTTGTCGGGATGACTTGTTAGAAAATCTTCTATTCTATTGATATACTTTCGATAAAGCATGTAGTACTACTCTATTATTTGTCCGTAAATGATTTTGCAAAGATAATATATTTATTTTGATTTTGCAAATTTTCGGGACTTTTTCCGAGTTTTTTATATGTAAAATCGGGACTTTTTCCATGTTTTTGATGAGTAAAAAGGGGACTTTTTCCGAGTTTTTGAAGTGCGAAATCGGGACTTTTTCCAAGGGGCTTGTGGATGAGGGATGAAGAAAGTCCAGTGGACTTTCGATAGCAAAGCGGAGAACAGATAGAAAGTCCAGTGGACTTTCGATAGCGAAGCGGAGAACAAAACAGATTTTTTGCTTTGAGTGTATAATAAAAACGATGGGGAGACGTTCTACATAAAGTAAGTATTGACTGCAAAGCGGTCCTTGCCTTACGCTAAATATAAGAATCCAATAATATGAAGAAAGTCCGGTGACTTTCGATAACGCAGCGGAGAACATGAAGAAAAGACTCTGTATCCTACTCTTTGCCGTGGTGTTCCTCACACTTTCGGCGGTGGCGGAGAACTGCCACAGACATATAACTGCCGCTGAGGGCGATATGACGTTCTCGGCAAATATGAAGAAAGTCCAGTGGACTTTCGATAGCGAAGCGGAGAACAAAGAGAAACTCCAGTCCTCTTTCGTTAACGTAGTGGAGAATGAGTCATTAATCACTCGCTGGTCGCCGCGGGCGGCGGGTTGGTTCTTCCGTATTGGGGGTGGCGTTCCCGCGAACATCAATGCAGGCATAGGCTATCGTTTTGCACCGCAGTTCTCTCTGACTGCCGAGCTGAAGACCTACTCGGGTTTGACCAGCATTGTGGGCGGTATTGATGCCCGCTTCTATTTCACGAAGAAGAACTTGACACCTTTTATAGCCCTCAACGCCGATTACGGCTGTCTGGGCAAGACGTTGGATTATCGCGACTACTGGGCCGACAGCTATAGTTTCATGTTAGGCCTCAGCTGGCGCAGGTTCGACCTTGGTCTCGGAGTCTCATACGACACCTTCAGCCACCTCCTGCCCCTTGTCAACCTGAGCTACAACATCCGACTCTGAGTAATGAAGAAAGTCCAGTGGACTTTCGATAGCGAAGCGGAGAACAAAAAGAAAGTCCAAGAACAAATAAATGGCTCCAGATCCCACCTGGTCGATAGCGAAGCGGAGAACAAAAAGATAATGAGTGGGGCGAGAGCCAATATTCTATATTCACTTAAATTTTTTCTCCTCGGCTGTAAGAAATCGGGGGTGTTGTGCGTCTATAGGGCATAAAAATTAACGAAGAGACTTGACTATCGAAGATTATAACAAGGGAGTGGATGTTTGGGCCGACGACGCCTACCGTTTTGCGCGTTCGTGCAACAGCGACGACAACATCTGTCGCGATGCCGTCCAAGAGGCCTTCGCCAAGCTGTGGGAGCGACGCGGGAAGGTGCCGAAGGAGCGAGGCAAGGCCTATCTGCTCAGCACCATCCACAACTATCTGGCGAGCCGTTTCCGCTATGACCAGCTTAGGGCTGCGGGTGAGGCGGGCGCGGAGGGCAGGGTGGAGCCCGACACGGCTTTCGAGTTGCGCGATGCCATAGCGCAAGCCTTCCAGTCCCTGCCGCCCATACAGCGCGAGTGCCTCCAGCTGCGCGATGTGGAAGGCTACGCCTATAAAGAAATCAGCAGCATCCTCAGCCTCAGCGAAGACCAGGTGTCGGTCTATATCTTTCGCGCGAGGGTGGCTTTGAGAAAGAAACTAATAGACTATAAGATATGATAAACGCAGACAATTACGAGCTCTATCTTTTCCGCTATGCGGAGGGGCTGCTTGACGAGGACGAGCGGCGCGAGGTGGAGACTTTCCTCCAGCAGCGTCCCGACCTGGCCGAAGCGTTGCAGCTATATGCCGAGGCACCGACCTTGCGGGAACAGGAGTCTTTAGAGGGCCGCGAGCCGCTCCGCCTCCCCCGCGACGAGAAGGAGGCCTTGAAACACGCCGAGCCGCAGTTGCGCCCGCTGTGGTGGAAGGCTGCTGCGGCCGTGGCGGCCATAGTCCTCTGCGGCGTTATGCTCTTTTCGATGATAGACAGGCCGCGGCCAGCCGAGCGCTTGGAGGCATTGCAGCAGGTGCAGCCGAAGGCAAACGATGTGGCCGAGAAAGCGGACGCAATGGAGGTGGAGATGCGGCGCGCCACGTCTCTGCAGGCAGCCGTGAGAGAGGCGACGCCCATTGTTCAAGAAGAGGATCTCGCCTGTGAGGCTCCCCTCACGCAGGAGGCTGCCATCGCACAGGAGACATCCCTCGTGCAGGAGCCGTCACTTGTGCAGGAGGAATATATGGCCGAGAATGTCTCGCCTGAGCCTTTCGATGGCGACGCTGAGGATGAAGAACTGCTAGACCCCGTTGCCACGATGGCTTTTGCCTATGCCGTACTGTCCGAGTACAGCACTAGACAATTAAATGTTCAGAAATCTGAAGAAGATAATCAGATATATAGATGTTCAGAATTTCAGATGTCTGAAGGTCTCAAAGTCTTAGAGTCTGAGAATCTCTCCAAAGTCTCAAAGTCTGACAGTCTTTATAGCCAATCGTCCGCCAAGGGGTCCCGTTCGAGTTTCTACGAAGGCCTCCAAGCCCGCATAGACAGTCGCCTTGTTCCCCTCTCGGCCAGTTTCGTCGAGGTGTCGATCGAAGTAGCCTGCCTTTTTTCTAACATCAAAGAGGTCTATCAGAGTTTTGAAGAAATCGCCAGCCAGCCCTTCCAATCCGGCTGGATGCAAAAGATAGAAGATATATTATGAAAAGGACAATATTATTTTACCTCTTGCTGCTGTCGAGCGGAATGCTCATGGCGCAAAGCAAGTTCATCACAGGCCGTATAGTCGATGATGAAGGCAGCCCTGTTGCCTTTGCCAATGTGGTACTGAAAAATAATGGGACAGACAAGCAGTTGGGCGGCACCATGACTGACACGCTTGGCGTATTCAGCATCGAGTGCGGCGAGGCGTCATATACCCTCGTGGTCTCCTGTGTAGGCTATGAACGTCTGAATGTGCGCTGCGAAGCTGGCGACCTCGGCACACTCACAGTAAGTGCCAGACAGCTAAAGGAGGTTAGCATTACTGCCGACCGCATCACCGAAGAGATAGACCGCTATGTGGTGCTGCCCAAACCGCAAGAGGCCGAGGCAGCAGGCCGCACCTTGGTGTTGCTCGATATGCTGAAGCTGCCGGGGCTGCGGGTAGATGTCGCATTGCAAAGAGTCACTGTGGATGGCGGTGTCGCGGTGTTGCAGATCAATGGCAAAGAGGTGCCCATAACCCGCTTGGCCAACCTCAAGGCCGAGCAGGTGAAACGCATAGAATATTCCAACACTCCTGGCGCCCGCTACCTTGACCGCGGCGTCTCGGGCATCATCAACATCATCCTCAAAGAGCGCGAGGACGGAGGCAGCATCATGGCGGGTGCCACGACGGCCTTCACAACAGGTTTTGTGAACAGCGAAATACAAGGAACATATCACAAGGGCAAAAGCGAATTCATGTTGGATTACAGCCTTTCATACCGCAATTACAAGCGTGACCCCTCCATAGACACGGATAACTACTTCGACCCCACCCGCACCGTGAAACGCATCTTGAAGGAGGATTTGCCGTTTTGGTATCTCACAAGTGATATCACTGCCGAATACACCTATCAGCACGATGATAGCACCATGTTTGTGGCCTCTGTGCAAGATGAGTTCTACACCAAGACGCTTTGGGGCGTTGGCACGATGGCCGAGACCGACCGCGGCACGACCACCAATCAAACTACCGAACATTACAACTATCAGAAAGGGAACATGCCCGACATAGACCTCTTCTATATCCACAAACTACCCAAGAAGCAGAAGGTGGAACTGAACGTAGTGGGCACCTATTCTATGGACGACTGGGAGAACAAGATGACCTACACCAACATATCCTACTCCCACATCAACAACAGCCATGGCTATGCCATCAGCGGCGAAGGAGTCTATAGCAAGCAATTTGAAAAAGTAGAGCTGCGCACAGGCTTGCAGTATCAGCACAACTTTGCCGAGAACGAATACAAGCTCTATGACACCACCACCTCGATGTACAAGGACAATGCCTACCTCTACGCCGAAATCCTGGGTGCGATAGGCAGCAAGGCAAGCTACTCAATAGGCACCGGAGCCAAGCTGCTCAACGTGGCAGGCGGCGAAGGAAGCCAGCAATACCTGCGCAACCTCAGCACCGCCCGCCTGCAATGGCGCATCTGCGACCAGCTGTCGCTCACCGCCTCGGCACAATACACCCCCTCCCTGCCCTCGCTCTCGCAACTCTCGCCCATCTTTCAGCAGACCGACGAAGTCGAAGGGCAGATAGGCAATCCGTCGCTCAAGCCGAGCGAGCAGCTCAACGGCAGGCTCATGCTGCGCTACACCCATCCCCAAAGATGGTACGCCACCGCTGGAGGCGGCCAAATGCGCCAGTTCCACCCCATCGTGAGCACCTACGCATACGACCCCACCCACGACCTCTTTGTCCGTACCACGCAGAATGCCGACAGCTGGGACTGCCTCTACGCCTTTGGCGAGGTTGGCACCAACGGCCTGTGGAACTGCATCAATCTCTCGCTCAGTGGCACATACGCACACTACGCTTCCGAAGGCACTGGATTCGCACACACCATGAACAACCTCACCGCCTCGGTCAACGCACAACTCTATTGGAAAAACCTTGTGGTCGGAGCCAACTTCACCTTGCTGCCGCAATGGTCGCTCTACGGTGAGGAGCAGACACTGAGCGAGACAGCGCAGACCATCTATGTGCAGTATCGTTGGCGCTCGCTCCAAGCCATGCTGGGCTGGCTCTGCCCCTTCAATCCCAACGGCTATCGCTATGAGACTGTCGGCCTCAGCAATGTGCACTCCTACCGCCACACCAACTGGACAATATGCAACAGCAACATGGTCATGCTTACCCTCTTCTGGCAGATGGACTTCGGCAAGGGATACCAAAAGGGCGAGAAGACCCTCCACAACGGCGGCTACGACAACGGAATGGTAAAGTAAAGTGAATAATGAAGGCTGCCGCCCAATTAGCCCAATCAGCCCAATCCAGCCCCCACCAAATGTTAATCCAAATGTTAAAAAATCCGCCATCTCCGCCACACCACAATTCCTCCATTTCGATGAGCATCACCTCAAATCTCCAAATCTCCAAACCTTCAAATCTCCCAATCATAAAAGGAACACTAGTAATTAACATCTAAAATACATAATCATGAAGAAGACAATCACCTTTGCAATCCTCGCTCTCTTGGCCGTGCAAGTGCTGGCGCAGGAGGTGAAATTCACTGCCGACAAAGCAGATTGGCATAGCGTCAGCTGGTCGGACAAATGGAACGTCCTAAGGTTCGAGATCCCCATCGAGACCCCCATCCCTCATGCCGAGGTTACCGGCAAGGCCATGCTCATCGCCGTGCCCGACACCGTGCAGTACCTCAAGGCCTACACCTTCGATGTCCAAGATATCTATGACATGCTCACCCGCTTCTCCCTCAAGGACGGCAAACTCATCATCAGCGACCCCAACCACTCCCTCTACATCCTTCACTACACCGGAGAAACGATCGGCCTCATCGCAAACAGCCGAAGCCGTGTCTGCAAAGAGACCGATATCGAAGCCGTCAACGTCATCGACAGCGCCTTCAGCATCTTTGTCGAAGCCTCGTCCAAAACGGGAAGCTCTTTGCTGATGAAGTCCATGCTAAGGATGATGAAAATGATGATGTCGGGAAAAGACCTTCAGAGCATCTCCTACGGCTTCAAGGCGGGTCTGGATGCCACCAACAGCGTGGTTCCGCAGCCCTCTTCGGAAGTCATAGAAGATAATCAGACCTTCAGACCTTCGGATTATCAGATATCTGAAGATCTAAACATCTCCCCATCTGAAAATCTTTCTAAGAAAGAGGCCTACGGCAATCCCTTCCAGCTCGACTTCCTCTGGGGTTTTTCCAACTGGGGCGGCTCGCCCTTCACAGGCCTCATGGGCATGAGCGACGCGGGCTACAGCCTCCGCACCTCCTTCTCCAGCTATCAGCTTGAGGGCTACTACAACCTCATCCTCACCCGCCATTTCAACTTCGGCCTCGGCCTCGGCTACGAGTCCGACATCTACAAGTTCAGCAACGACTTTGTCGATTACCGCGCCGACGCCTTCACCGCCATCGACACCCTCGCCGCGGGCGGCTACTACAGCACACGCTTCGTCACCCGCTATGTCCAGCTCCCCGTCCATATCGGCTGGCGCGTTAAGGAGTCGTCGCACGAAGGCTTCCGCATCGAGCTCGCCGCCATCCCCGCCCTCGGCTGGTGCGGCAAGCACACGGGCCTCAAGCACGAGTTCCACCAGGACGGCACCAACCTGCAGGACCAGCGCAACCTCACCGACGCGGTCAACCCCTTCAAGCTCGACGTGCGCCTCAAACTGAAATTCAGCGGCATCGGCGTCTTCCTCCAGGTGGCCACCATGCCCCTCTTCCTCGACGGCACCAAGATATACCCCATCAAGCTCGGCTTCTTCCTCTAAAGACAGTTCGCCGTGAGGAAATATACGGTCGTAAACTCCTCCAAAACGCCTTTGGGAGTCGAGTTTACGACCGTAAATTCTTTCAAAAAACTTCTGGGAGCGAATCTTGCCCACAAGATTCCTTCAAAAAACTTCTGGGAGCGAATCTTGCCCGCAAGATTCCTTCAAAAAACTTCTGGGAGCGAATCTTGCCCGCAAGATTCCTTCAA
>JAKSML010000037.1 GCA_024400665.1 Bacteroidales bacterium | reverse complement strand
TTAACGGGTTCTGCCCATTCAGGAGGCTAAAAAATGAATTTATAGAACCCACCTCAATCCACAAAAGGTCGAGGAAATGTACGTGATGAGCAATGCTGGTCGAGATTTCTTGCTATGATAGGACGAGAAATAAAGAGAAAGAATTTGATGACATGTGTAACAAACAAGGTAAAATAATTGAACGTTATTATTGATGACGAATATATGGCTTGCATATTCATATCCTACAAACGAGTAGACAAAAAGAAGGTTTTTCCGTTGATAAAGATAACCATTGAGAGAACATAACACATAAACTATTGAGAATCATTCTGTCTAATCCATCTTGCTTGCAAGCCAAGCTATGGGGCGGGAAAAAGTTTTCATGAATTAGTCAAAAAATATTAACACCAATGAATACAAACGTTACAATTCTCCAAAATACTTTAGCCACTATTGTTCGTGAAGTTTGCTATGCCCAATACAAGGCATGGCGCACTTTTTGTTTGAGGTGGATTAGCGAACATCTGGAATCGGTTGACACTTCGGGCGATAGCATTCTCGACAAGGAGGAGACACCCAATATTCCGGAACAACTATTTTACAAGCTGAACGAGGTGTGGGCAGTGGAGTCCGAGGTGGTTGAGGAGATCAGGGGACGGCTTCATAAAACGATAGTGGAACAGAGGGCGGTGCTGACAAAAGAGGGGGTGTCCGATGAGGAGATAGATGCGTTTATTAAAGACGCCATTGTCGGCTTCAAGGCAATGCAAGTGGAACGTGCGGAAAGGCTTCGCAAGATAGAGCTACCGCTCAGCAGTGAGGTGCTGCAAGAATTTTACGAGGATGCTCAACATGTAACATTGATTGAGCGAATCTTCCACACGAACTATAAGGATGTGCTCCGTTTCCAACAGCACCTGTGCGAATCGCTCGCCATCCACATTGACGAAATGATAGAATGGCACACCGCAAAGGTTGTAGAGCATATCGCGAGCACTTTTCACTTTTAACCATTATACTGTATGAGCAAGAGATACAACGTCTTTATTAGTTATCGCAGAGTTGGTTTTGAATCGGCAAACTTGATTTCTACAAAACTGAAAGCCATGGGCTATTCTGTGTTCTTTGACATGGAATCGCTGCGTTCTGGCAAGTTTAACAACCAGTTGTATAATGTGATAGACCAATGCTCCGACTTCGTGGTAGTGCTTCCGTCGGACGGTCTTGGCCGATGCAACAACGAGGATGGTACTCCCAATATGGAGGACTGGGTTCGCAAAGAGGTGACATACGCCATGTCGAAAAACAAGAACATCGTCCCCGTGCTCTTGTCTGGTTTTGAATGGCCTAATCCAATGCCTTCGGGGCTGGAGGAGTTGAAGAACTATCAAGCCGTCACGGCCAACAGCAATGAGTATTTCGATATGGCTATGCAACGACTTGCAGGATACTTAAAATCGAAGAAAAGGAGTCGAGTAAAACTGCGCAAGACCTTGGCGATTATTATTGCCATAATGGTCTTCTTTGCTGCGTTGTTTTGTCTTCTACGGGCTATCGGACGTCCGTTGTGCAAAGACGTAGCCGCCTATCTTGCTTCCGATGAACAGATAGTACACGAAACCTACGAAAATGTTTTAGAGTTGCGAGAGGATTGGGATAGATATTGGGACTATAGAACTACCGCCGTCACCAACATGCGGAGAGCCGAACTGGACAATGAAATGCTCAACAAATTGTCGTATTTTGAGAAATCCAACGGAGAAATCAGGAAGCGTATCCCTCCCATGATAAAAATCACACCATGGCAGACACTTCTCTTAGGACTTTATGGTACACTGAGCCTGGAAATTGAGACAGATTCATTGATGACTTCATCGTATGTTGATGATGCGGATTCATTATCAAGCCTCATCCGACAAATGATTGAATCAGACCCGCGTTCCGCATCATTGAAAAAGATGATACAACTGAGCTTCAACTTGTATGACAACTCTGCGGGATCAAGTTATGCGTCATATCTTGGAATGCTGAGCCGTTTCCCCTCATCTGCGCGCGAGGCTCACGAAGATTTATCCAAATATTGGGTGCATTTCCCTGCCATTCCCCAAACTGCTTCCTACTCACACTATAAACAACTTGTTGAGGATTATATAAAAAAGATAGAACACGATGTCGGTGAAATGAAAAGGCTTGTCAACGCTGATGGGCAGAACGTAGATGAACTTAGCATAAGATTAGACTCGCTGGAAGCCATGACCCAACAAGTAGAACAGACGAAAACCAACCGAGACCAAGACATAGCTATTTTAAAGGAACGCGTGGAAACGAAACGCCAGCTTGTGGAATCGATGAAAGCAGAATTAAGCGAAGAAGAACAGAAGGTGGTTGATGTATATGAGCAATTAAAAGTCAAAACAAAAATCGAGGCATCAGAAGGAGAAGGATATCAATGGGGCAAAATAATACGGATGGCGAAGATGTTGTCAACGTCTATAAAAAACGCGCAAAACAATTCATATGCTGTTATTAAACCACAAATGGTATTGAGTGATTTGAATGAACGATTGGACGATTATATGAAATACCATCCTGAAGCCGCCACTTATGTAAAAAGCCTCAAAGCCTATTATGCCGGCGTAGTTAAGGGTCAGTATCCCATGGGCGGGCAATTGATTGTTGCTTTCAAAGACAATGCCGAGCATCCACTTTATCGGATTGGTGACATCATCATAGTCCGCAACGGACACAAAATCACAGATAATAATTCTTTGACAGCTGCAACCAACGAGAACAAACAAGGCACAGTGGGCTTCCTGCGGATGCAATCGGGAACATTAGTACGGCACAATGAGACGGTCCCTCCTACCAATGTACTAGTAGGGTATATGGAGGTCTGCGAATATTAAAATGAACGTTTTCGATAAGCAAAGCACTGAAGAAGAATGTACTTTCATTATACCGAGACAAGAAAACGATTATTGCGAAAAATGAACCATTAATATTGACAAACAAAATTTGTAATAATTATGAAGAAGCATATATCAGGCGGCCTATGGCTATTGGTTTTCTTTTTTTTGATTTCTGCCGCGTTGAGCGAACATCATTGGTTCTGGTTGATATTATCCATAATAACATTCATCACAGATGTCTTGATATTTAACACGACTCCCGTATGGTTACGTATTGACCGAATGCTTGTTGGAGAAAACAAGTCCTGGATACTCGACATCCTAAGGCCGATTCTCTTTTTTGCCATTGTCTGCCTTTTTATCTTCGACTTGATGTTTTGTGTTTTAAGCACAGCTCATCAAAATCCTTCACGCAGCCAACTATTTGCTGATATGGTGAGTCCTGTTTCGTTACGCTCCTTCGCATATTCTCCGCGGGATAGTGCCAATACAATTGAAGCAAAGTTACTCCTGGCAGACTCTGTGTCATACACATCAACCGAAAAGTACCCCAAACTGATTGCTACAGGAACAGAGAAATATAATCCTAGACATTTCTTCCTACTAGCAATCCTTTATCTTTTTGGCTCGGTGTTTATCATGGGCTTTTTTATTGCATCCATCAAACAAATTTTTGATTCACGAGTAACCAAATACAAAGATGGACAGACCTCATACGGCAGACTTAAGAATCACTATGTCATACTTGGATATGGTGAAATCGCCATACCTATTATTCAGTCTATCGACAAAAACGACCCAGAAGCATTTATCATCCTGCTCACGGAGCAAAATGTCCATCGTATCCGTCCACTGCTGGAAGAACGGAAAAGCAACAATCATATTCTTGTATATGCTGGAGATATTGAGCTTGATTCCAATTTAAGGAAGCTGAGAATTGATAAAGCCTCCGAGGTTTATATTCTGGGCGAGGGGGTAGAACGTGGTCGCGATGCGAAAAACATCGCACTGATTCCCAAAATAAAGGAAAGGAGAATTGAGACGAAGAGACTGATGAATGTTTTTGTCCAGTTAGACAAGCCTTCATCCTATTCCACCATCAAACGACTGTCGTTCACACAAAAACTCTGTCAAGAGGGCAAGTGCCATTTATTAAACATCCGAGCTTTCAACTATTATGAAAACTGCGCACGTCAGCTATGGGGATATTGGGGCAACCCACTCGGATGCAACAGGAGCACTATCTCGTTAGATCGAGATGAACTTGTGCCCGGCTCACCAAAGCATGTACAACTGGTGATAGCTGGATTTGGCTCGATGGGCAAAGCTTTACTGCTTGAAGCCCTCAGGGTGTGTCATTTCCCCAACAGTTCGACCAACACTAAAACACAGATCTGTGTTGTCGACCCCAAGATGGATGACATTCTACCCTCGTTTAAAGCCCAATATCCTGAATTGTATCAGATTTTAGATGTAAACATCGAATACCAGAAAGCCTCCTTGGAAGACACTGAGATACGGCAAAGAATTGTCCAATGGTCCACAGACGACAATACGCTGCTGAACATCGCTGTATGTTTGTCCGACCCCGATCAAAGTTTATCTTGCTCACTAGGACTTCCTGACGAGGTCTATTACCTCTTCGACAGCAATAGTAAGAGCAATCCCCATCCAAACACTCGTGTACAGATACTGATGAGTCAAGAAACTTCAAATCAGGTCATGGAGAACCTTATCAAAAGTAGTAACGGAAAATACTGGAATGTGAACGCCTTCGGTATGTCCAACATGTGTTACGACGATGACATGATGAGCGATATAATGCCTATTTGGATAAACGAATTCTATTACCACACACAACAAGATTCAAACGGAAAACTCGAAAAGAACTACGAAAATGAAATAACTGCAATTTTGGGCCATGCAGATACAACAAAATACAAGGAATTGTTCGGTAAGGCAAAATCAGCATGGGTAGAGCTAACTGAAGATTTAAAATACTCGAACCGATACCAAGTTGACATGTATGGAGTTTTCATGCGTTACAAAAACAAGAATAACGTTAGCAAGAAGACTCTGATGCGGATGGAGCACGCAAGATGGATGGCAGACAGAGCCATTATCGGGTACAAACATACTGAAGAGAAATATACGAAATACAAACTGCATCCATGTATGAAAGACTTTGACAACTTGTCCGAGGAGTACAAAACTAAAGATGAACAGGTCATCAACAATTTGGAATTGGTCCAAAAGTTGTACGACTTCCACAAAAAGAACACATCGACAAAACCGAAAAATGACAGACAAGGAAATAGAAGAAGGACTGATTGCCCATGATAGAGATGTTACAAAGCGTTTCTTTTCTCACAATATTGCATCTCTTCTATGGCCTCACTGTCAAGGTCCGTACCATCAGTGGGCTCAATAATTTTTGACCTTCTTACATTTCAATGATAAATCACCAAATTCAACTAATAATAATATGAAACAACAATATAGTCCTTCCCCAATTGATACCTCTGACATCCAATTTCCCGAACATCTGCAATCTTTAGTGGAGCAACTGGCGAAAAACGTCCATGAGGTGTGGGCACAAGGCCGTATCTCGGAAGGATGGACTTTTGGTCCTGTCCGCAACGATGCCCTCAAACAGCATCCATGCTTAATACCTTACGAGGAACTGCCCGAATCGGAAAAGAATTACGACCGAGAAACCGCAATGACCACTATCAAACTACTCATCAAACTCGGATATGAGTTGCGGAAGAAATGAGAGGGAAATACTTAGATTCTCGTTTGATAAAAGATCTGCACGAATCCCATACTGGCACGTCACATGTTGAGAGGCAAATGTAGCCATCATACGATGGCCATCCCATGTTTCTGCAATTCGAATGTAACTTGCCTTAAGCTCAAGCAGCAAACGCGATGGAATTGTTAAAAAAATCCTCGATGCACAATATTTTTCGCGGGGACGCGTTACTTTGAAATCTGCGACCCTGGCGAAAGGGCACAGATCGCAACATCGAATTAATCAAAAAAACTCTCATACCATGTTCAAGAAAGAAACTTATATAGCCCGTCGCGAACAGCTCCGCAAGGATGTCGGCCACGGCCTCATCATCATCCAGGGCAACCACGAAGCTTCCTGCAACTATCCCGACAACACCTACTGGTTCCGTCAGGACAGCACCTTCCTCTACTTCTTCGGCCTTCAGAGAGAAGACCTCGTCGGCGTGCTCGACTGCGACAGCGGCCGCGACTATATCTTCGCCAACGACTACGACATCGACGATGTCATCTGGACAGGCCCCCTGCCCAGCGTCCGTGAGCTGGCAGCCTCCGTGGGCGTGGAGAACAGCGGCGACCTCGCAGCCCTCCAGACCCTCTGCACCAAGACCATCGGCGAAGCCCGCAAGATCCACTACCTCCCACCCTACCGCGCCGACAACCAGCGCCAGATGAGCCAACTGCTCGGCATCAAGTTCGACGCCGTACTCCGCTACGCCTCCATGGAGCTCATCCTCGCCTGTGTCAAGCAGCGCAGCATCAAGAGCGCCGAGGAGATTGAGGAGATCGAGAAGGCTATCGCCACCGCCTACAACATGCACGTCGGCGCCATGAAGATGGCCATGCCCGGACGCTACGAGTACGAGCTCGCCGGCTTCATGCAGGGCGAGGCATGGAAGGGCAACGGTCCCGTCTCCTTCCCCGTCATCATGACCATCCACGGCGAGACGCTCCATAATCATAATCACAACCACAAGCTCGAAGTGGGCCGCATGCTCGTCATGGACGCCGGCTGCGAGACTGAGATGAACTACTGCTCCGACATCACCCGCTCCGTGCCCGTGGGCGGCAAGTTCAACGACCGCCAGAAAGCCATCTACGAGATTGTCCTCGCCGCCAACATGGAGGCCGCCCGCGTCTCCCGTCCCGGCATCACCTACCAAGAGGTGCACACCGCCGCCAGCCGTGTCTTGGCTCAGGGCTACAAAGAGCTCGGCATCCTCAAAGGCAACCTCGACGACATCGTGGCCAACGGTGCCCACAGCCTCCTCATGCCTCACGGTCTCGGCCACATGATGGGCCTCGACGTCCACGACATGGAGAACTACGGACAGATCAACGTCGGCTACGACGACGAGACCCGTCCCTCCTCGCAGTTCGGCCTCGGCAGCCTGCGCTGCGGCCGCCGTCTCCAGCCCGGCTTCGTCATCACCGACGAGCCCGGCTGCTACTTCATCCCCGCCCTTATCGACCAATGGCGTCAGCAGGGCACCAACAAGGACTACATCAACTTCGACGAGCTTGAGAAGTGGAAGGACTTCGGCGGCATCCGCATCGAAGACGACATCCTCATCACCGACAACGGCTGCCGCGTCCTCGGCAAGCCCATCCCCAAGACCGTCAAAGAGATTGAAGAAGTAATGAATAAATAAGACGTAGCACGCTACGTCTCTACAGGTGAATTGCCGTCAATACTCCTTATTCTGTATTCCGAAAGACGGATAACCTAAAGAATGCCGCGAGCCCTGCCCGCGGCATTCTTTTATTTTCCATTACATACGGCTCAGCCAGAGGGAAAAGAAGCGGTTATAGACACAGTAACCCTCAGCCGACTTATACACAAGTTCTTTGTCTATCAGATATTCGAGGGCTTTGTTAATACTGCTGGTGCCTTTCAAGCCATGCTTCCTGACAAATGTGCCAGCATTGATGGCAGGTACCAGTCCCTCTTTCGCCACGGCGACGAGGAGTCTCATCTGATTGTTGGTCAGTCTGTCCAGCTCTGCGGCAAACGAGGACTCCTCCTGTTCCAGGATTTTGAGCAGCACCTGGCTGACATCCTCCTTCGTGATGACTGCCGCATTTGTATCGAACAGAAAGTTCAGCGTATATTGCATATACCATGTGTGCCCGGCAAACATATCATATATATATGAGAAAAGTTCCTCTGTCAGCACCTTGCCGGCAGCCTGTATATGGTCGCGGGCAAAGACATAGTATTTCTCGCGGTCGAGCGCGGCAAGCGTCATCTTCTGTGTGCTTTGGTAGAAGGGGCGTTTTGCCGACGAGAAGATGTCTGTCATCAGATGCTGCTTGCTGCCTGAGAAGATAAAATGCACATTCGGACAGAACTGTATATAGCTCCGCAGGAGTGCTTCCACACTGTCATCTTCATATTCCAAAATCTGCTGGAACTCGTCGATGGCTATATAGCATTCGCGATTCGACTGCTTGAGATAGGTAAAAATCTCTTCGAGCGTATTCACCGTATCCTCGGGACGAAAATCAAGCGACACCTGGGGAAGATTGGTCAGTGCGTCGGTCGAGAAGACCAACCGCGTGCTTTTGAAGAACTGCGACACAAAGCCTGCCGCCCGCTGCGCTGGCGCGTCGAGCTTACCCACTATGCAGCGTCCCATCATGGCAACGAAATCCTGAAGGCTGCGCGTCGAGAAAATATCTAGATAGAAGCACACTGCCGCCTTCTCCTGCTGCTGTATATGATAAAAAACATTGTGTATCAGACCCGTCTTACCCATACGGCGCGGGCTCATCAATGTGACATGGCGGCCATTTTGCAAAGCCGCGATTATCTCGGCAGTTTCGCTCTCTCTGTCACAAAAATAGACGGGGCTGACGTAGCCATATAGCAAAAAAGGGTTCTTTACATTATTCATAATGTGCAAGTTATTTGAATTACACTTTTTGTGCTGCACTTTTTGTGCTACACTTTTTGTGCTGCAAAATTACACTTTTTTTATGACATACAGAAAAAAAAGTACGCATCCCCTACCCAAACACCTCGTGCAATAACCCTATCGCATTGATTTACATCATATCACACACACGATTATTATTTCGCCCCGTCTCGCATTCTTTTTCCGCCACATTCCGCGGAAAGAAGAGGCCGCGTGGCAGCAAGCTCAATTGCTTGCGCCGTCAGAATAGGCCTTTCTTGCAGGCGTATTTCTTGTACAGCTTGGCATAGTACTCGTCGGGGGCATCGTTATAGGCGCGTTCGAAGCATTCGCCCCACCAGAAGGTCCACATGCCCTTGCCGCCGTAGTAGTCTTTGGGCTCGTTGTCCTTGTGCTGCCGCACCTTGTCGAAGGTCTCCGCAATGAACTGCTTCGACCACTCGGAGCGGTAGGCCATGGCGGCGGAGAAGAGGCCGTAGGCACCCTGGCGGTCCATCAGTCCTGCCACAAGGTCATCGCGCACCGAGTCCAGCAGCGGCTGGAACATCGGCAGAGGCCACAGAGCCACAGCCTTCAATCCGTTATTCACCATCTTGCCCATCCGCTGGTACAGCCGCTCTTCCTCAGGCGTGCTGCGGTTGGTCTTGACGCTGTAGCAGCGCAGCGCCTCCAACACCAGCGCGGTGTCGGCCATGACGTGATACTGGATCATCCACGGCAGCGCCTCTGCCCTGCCCTCTTCGAGATAGATGCGGCGGAACACCTCGTAGTACTGCGGCAGGGGCTCCAGCGATGACAAGACCCTCCTCTGCATATCGATATATCCCTTGTGCGAGCCGTAGATGAGCGTATCGACCAGGCGGAGGGAGTCGTGCTCAGAGAAGAGATGATTGGCCATAGCCATGTTCACCCAGTAGTTGGCAATATTGTCCGTGCAAATCACATCGAACGACTGCGACTCAAATCTTCCCGTGTCGTCCAAGTGGCTCATCACCAGCGGCACAGCCAGAGGGCTCTTGGCATCAATCAGCAGCTTCCCTGCCACGGCACGCACAACCGGCGAAGCATGACGGCGAGCCAGGCTGTCGAGCTCTGCGGGCGAGAAGCCCAGCGCCATCTGGCGGACAAAGCGGTAGGACGGCGGGATGCCGCCCCAGCCGTCGTTGCCAAATTCCGACACCCTGTTGCGCATAGCCAGGCTGTCCACAGCCTCCTCCAGCGAGGCATAGAACGGTATGGGACGCTCCTCGTTCTGCAAGAGGAAAGCCTCTATCTCCTCCTCCGGAACCATATATGGCGCCTCGTTTCGTGTGTGGTTCATCACACCGCAGCCCGCGAAGGCGACGAACAGCAATAGGCATATTATCGAATTTCTCATCATTCTCGGCATCTGAAAATTTGTGTGCTGTGTGTGCGTCGATTTAATTATCCACCGCCCCGTGGCTATCGGAGCACCGTGACGGTGCCAATCTTGGTCTGCCAGCCGTTGATCAGCTCTGTGCGGTAGCGGCATTTATAGGCGAAGGCCTCCTGCTCGCTCTCGTGACCCTTGCTCACGCCGTTCCAGCCTTGGTTGATGTCGGTGGTGTGGAACACCACATCGCCACGGCGGTCGAAGATCCAGAGCTCATACTCCGTCACCGAGGTGGAGTAGCCTCTGAAATACTGGTTGGTGACCTGCGTGGGGGTGATGACGTTGGGGAAGAGGATGTCGGAGCCCAGCACATCCACGACCACGCGGTCGGAGTCCTGGCACATCTCGTTTTCCACATAGAGGAAGAAGACCACCGAGTCGAGGTTAAGCGGCGGAGTGACCTGCACGGGGTTGACAGCCTCGCCGTCGAGCGCCAGGAGGTCGTCATAATAGACCCTCCAGAAGTAGTTGTCCACCTGTCCTCGGCTGCGGTTATAGGCCTTGAGGTCCCTGTTGTCGCCGGTGATCAGCGTGGGACGAGCCTCGATGACGGCGTCGAGCACCTTGATGGGCGTCAGCGCCAGCGTGGCCACGGAGGGGCACAGCGGCTCCTCGCGGTAGTCGGCGGTGAGCGTCACCGTGACGGCATCCCCGGGGTTGGGCAGGTACAGCACGCTGTCAGTGACGGGCTCCTGCACCCCTGGGTAGCGCCAACTGACGTGCTCCACCTCCGTGATAGCAGTGAGGATATACTGGGCGCTGTCGCCGCAGATGAAGGCGGAGTCGATGGCCACAGCGGGGTGCGGCACCTCCACCAAGGTGAGCAGCACCAGCGTGTCGGGCTTGCTGAGGATGTCCGAGAAGGCTGTGTCGTAGTAGGTGCCCCCCTGGGTGATCACCAGGTCATAGAAATACATCGTGTCGCCCTCGCATATCGAGTCCTTCACCTGCCGTTCCACGATAGAGTGGCGCAGGAGGTGCAGCGTGCGCAGCGAGTCGCAGCCCTGCGACGAGGTGTAGCGATACACATACTCGCCCGGCTCCGTGAGCTCATAGCCTTCGAAGGTGACAGAATGCCCGTACATGAGGGTGTCGGTAAATTCGAAGTTATAGGTGGGGTTGACGACGAGGTGTAGCACGTATGTGCTGTCGCACTGATCCTGCGTGAGGCCGTTGAGGGTGTAGGTGCCGGGCTGGACGAGGGTGTCGCCGCCAAAGAGGCGGAAGGCGTTGTCGCAGATGGTGTCGTATATCTCGTAGTGATAGGCAGGCAGTAGCACCACATGGTAGTGCACAATGCTGTCGGCGCCGTGATGGTTGAGCAGCACCAGCGTGGTGTCGTGGTCATAGGGGCGGGTCTCGTCGGCGCAGTAGCGCAGCAGAATGGTAGTGTCGCTGTTGGGCCACACATGGAGGTTGTAATAGACCAGGCTGTCGCAGCCCTCGGCACGGCTGAAGGTGAAGAGCATGTTGGTGGTGTCGTGATGCACGGGGACGCCGTTGTAGCTCCACGAGGCTGCCTGGTTCTCCACGATGGTGTCGAACACATGCTTGTAGGCCGTAGCCCTGAAGAGGATGTCGAAGGTGGTGTCATACGAGCAGCCCAGCGAGTCCCTGATTACCAGGCGGTACTGCACCAAAGTGTCGTGTGCCAGATGGGGCGCGGTGATGTCGAACACCGTGTCGTTCACCCTTGTGGCAAAGGGACCGTACAGGTCGGCATAGCTCAGGTCGAAATGATACTGGCGGCGCACCAGCCTGTTGGGGTTCAGCGCCAGCTCCCAGCCGAAGATGTAGCCGTTGTCGCTGCTCCAGCCGTCAATGACCTCGATATACCAGGTGCCGTTCATGGGGCAGCCTATCAGGTTGGTGAAGGAGTCGTCGGGGTGGTAGAACTGGGTGCCCTGTGCCACGTTCGAGGAGTCGAAGGAGCCGTAGAAGCCGCTGCCGCCCACGTTCCAGGTGCGGTAGATGATGCCGTCGCCCGGGGCATATTGGTAGCCGGCATCCTGGCAGTTCGACCAGCAGTAGCGCCAGCCCGTGCCGGGGGCGTTGTAGGACTCCGTGGAGTCGCAGGGCGAGGAGCTGTCATTCATATCGTAGGCGTCGCCGAAATAGGTGCCCGTCGAGGCCAGGTTGTCGCCCCTCCAGCCGCGGCTGGAGGCGAGGATGGTGCTGTTGCAGTCCGAATGCCCCGTGCCGCCGTAGCGCAGTATGTCGGCGCTCTGGCTGTTGGGACAGGTGATGTTGATATAGAGGTCGCCGGCAAAGGAATGTTCCATGTTGAGCATCACATAGCGTATGTCGTTGACGTTGGTGATGCGGGCGGTGCTCGAAAAGCCCGAGAACTCCAGCTCGCTCCTGTAGGAGCAGCCGTGGGGCGGACAATATACGCCGTCGGGAAGGAACACGCGGGCGGCCTCCGACAGGGTGGATTCGCCTTGGTGCACGCGCACCGTCGCCGGCGTGTTGTAGCCCACATAGATGCGTGTCGTCTCGCCCGGGCAGAGCGCCGACGGGATGAACATGTCCATCTCAAACTCCAGGCTGTCTATCGTGAAATGCTCCGTGTCGGCAATGCTGTTGCCCGCGCCGGTGTAGGCCACGAGATAGTAGCTGCCCGTGTCGGTCACCCCGATGGTGCGTGCAGTGTCGCCAGTGCTCCAGAAGTAGTGGTCGGCCAAGGCCGCCGTGAGCCACACCGTGTCGGAATCGCCGCAGAAGCTGCGCAGCCGCAGCACCTCGGCGGAATACGACGTGGTCATCACCGTCAGACTTCTGCTGCACGAAGGCGTGGCGCTGTCTGCCACCGACGACACCACGAAGTTATACGTCGTCAGCGGGCTGAGGTCCCTGATGTGGTGCGACGAGCCCACCACCACCGTATCTACGCTGCCATAGCGCAGGCTGAAAGGACCTCCCGCAGAGGCAGCCTGCCAGCTCAGGTCCAGCTCCGTGGCCTTGACAAAGCTCGCCGACAGCGTGCGTACCGCGTTGCTGCAGCCCGAGGCGAGAACCTCGTAGTGCAGCTCAAAGCCCGAACGGCGCAGCGAGGCGTCGGAATGAAACGACAGCGTCAGGCTGCCCGACGAGGCGTTGACATTCACGCTGCCCGAGCCCGAATGCGTGGCAACAGGCCCCCCCGTGCCGCCGCCGTCATAGACGGAGATGACGTCATACGACGACTCCGTGTTGTACGACCCCCACAGATGGATCGTGTCGCCGAAGGCCGCCGTGATCACCACCGAGCCGTTGAACGAGTTGCTGTAATCGTCGTTGGCGCCGCCGTCGTCATAGATGATCCCGTTGGGATGCAGCAGTCCGTTCACCGTGGTGGTGCCGTTCGTCATCACAACCGTGTAGCCCTGCGCCCCTGCCGCAAACGGCAGCAGCAGTGCCAGCAATCTGACCAGATGTCTCAGTTTATCCATAGCCCGAAAAAATTATGTTCGTCAATACATTTTATTGGCACACGGCCCCGCAGCCCCGCACTGCCACACACACCAACGACGACGTCACCATTCAACTCTGATAATAGTTAAAAAACTTTGCAAAATTACAATTTTTTTCAAAACTATGCAAGTTCGAAAAGTTTTTTTTAATCCCCGCCGTGCCAAACGCCTCATTATCAACCCCCAACAAACCTCACACCAAGACGGCTCCCGCCCTAATTCTCAATTACAAAGACGGCCCCCGCCCTAATTCTCAATTCTCAATTTTCAATTATCAATTAAAAAAAGGCCCTAAATCTCGAAATCTGTCAAAGAACTCTCGGCTGTTTACCCAGTCTCTGCCGTGACGACTGCCTGTATGCTGTGCCGTGCCTCCGTTATGCCTGCCGCCTTGCTGCCCATACCCTCCCCCTGGGTCCGCTCCCGCAAGCGGAGCTACGGCGGAGCTATAGCGGAGTTACTGCTGATGAAAGATGAACATAGAAAAGATATTTTTCTCCATCGATTTTCATTTGCAAAGATACGACTTTTTTAGAAAATAGCAAAATCTTTTTTCGATAAAACTGCGATATTTAACTCACATTAACGCGAAAGAGCCATAATGTTAAAGAACCATCCGCTCCGTTTTAACATTTCGCCCCTCTTTTTCAGCACTTGTTGCATTTGTTACTTGAACTTAAGACTTGTTGCATTTGTTACTTGAACTTAAGTGCCCAAACGCCGCAAAAACGCCCTCCGCAACCCCGATTCAGCAAAATTGAGCCTGTGCCAGCCGCCTGTTCGGTGACAGGATGACGCAAAGCACTGACGCTGTGCCACATACACGCAAAATAGCCTACACGCAGAGAGCAAAACAGGGAGCAAAATGAAAAAATGAAAAAATGAAAT
>JAKSML010000036.1 GCA_024400665.1 Bacteroidales bacterium | reverse complement strand
AACGTCAACATGGTCAAGAAGCTGATCATTAAATAGTACTACCCTCTGGGGGTGCAACCCCCAGTAACGCTACTCTCAGCCATGGCTGCCCACACTCGGGCGGCCATGACTTTTTTTATTCCCACAGAAACAGTAGGGAGGTCTGTCGAAAACAAGGAGTAACTTCACGATAACTCCGCAGTCGCTCCGAGGTAAGTCCGACAAAGTGTCGGAGCTATAGCGAAGGAAGAGGGAAGGAAGAAGGGAGGAGGAAGGGAAGAAGAAGGGAAGAAGAGGTGGCGGGTATGTTTCGAATAATCATACCGTATAAAAACTAGACATTCTTTCTGTAAGGACTTTTTTGATTGTTTTGAAACATACCCCACCACCTTTCTGAAAGTTATCAGCAGGTTTTCCGGTCTAGGAACGATAATAACCATCGGTATGTATAAATTCGAAAATAAACAACTTCTCCTCGCTGAGCGAGCTCAGCATTGGACTGAAATTGCTAGAAATTAATCAGAAATTATTATTGAACAGTGTTCTATGATTAAAAATTTCTGGAAAGGTTACGCCTTACTTGATATATCCTCGCTTTTGCGGGTGGTTATATAGAAGGGGGAGGCTGTCGCACCTCAAATTCCCCATTTATAAGTGGTGATTGCGGATAATCATTATTATTTTTTTTTGGGGTGGATACAATAAAAATATAATTTCGTTGTTATATATTGTTAGCATAAAAATAGTATCAGACAAATGAAGTGTAGCATTCCTAAAGGTACGCGCGACTTTCTCCCTGCCGAGATGGCTCGTCGCAACTATATATTTGACACAATCAGAGAGGTCTTCAAAGCCTTCGCTTTCGAACCTATTGAGACTCCCTCGCTGGAGAACCTATCTACTTTGATGGGCAAGTATGGCGAGGAGGGCGACAAGCTGCTGTTCAAGGTGCTCAACTCGGGCGACTTTATGGACGGTGTGGATTTCGCACAGGATTATCACAAGGTGGCTCCCAAGATTTGCGAGCGCGGCTTGCGCTACGACCTCACTGTGCCTTTTGCCCGCTTTGTGGTGCAGCATCGCGACCAGCTCACCTTCCCCTTCCGCCGCTATCAGCTGCAGCCCGTGTGGCGTGCCGACCGTCCGCAGAAAGGCCGCTATCGTGAGTTCTACCAGTGCGATGCCGATATGATTGGCAGCACCTCGTTGCTGAACGAGCTGGAACTGGTGCAGATGATTGACGCTGTGTTCCAAAAGCTGGATATCGAGGTGACGCTGAAGGTGAACAACCGCAAGGTTCTGGCAGGCATCGCTGACTTGATTGGTGCTCCCGACAAGTTGGTGGATATCACTGTGGCTATCGATAAGCTGGATAAGATTGGTCTCGACAATGTCCGCGCCGAACTGCGTGAGCGTGGCCTGACGGAGGAGCAGATTGTGGCTCTCGACCCTGTCTTTGAACTGAACGGCGGCACCAATGAGAAACTCGAACGTCTTGCCGTCCTCTTTGAAGGCAACGAGGTGGGTACCAAAGGTGTGGCAGAACTGAAGGAACTCTTCGGCTATATTGCCGAAGTGGAGCCTCGCTGCCATGTGGAACTCGACCTCACGTTGGCCCGCGGACTGAACTATTACACGGGTGCCATCTTTGAGGTGAAAGCTCATAACGTCAGTATCGGAAGTATCTGTGGCGGTGGTCGCTACGACAATCTCACGGGCATTTTCGGTATGCCCGATGTGTCGGGTGTGGGCATCTCTTTCGGTGCAGACCGCATCTATGATGTGCTCACGGAACTCAACAAGTTCCCCGCCAACTTGGGTCAGTCGGCACAGGTGCTGTTCATCAATTTTGGTGCAGAGAGCCTGCCTTACTGCATCCGCTGTGCTGCCAAGCTGCGTGCTCAGGGCATCAGCACCTTGGTATATCCCGACAGCGCCAAGATGAAGAAGCAGATGGAATTTGCCAACAAGAGCAACGTGCCATACGTCGTCTTTGTTGGTGAGAACGAGATTGCCTCTCAGACCCTCACGGTCAAGAATATGGCTACAGGCGAGCAGACGACTTTGACGCTCGACGCTCTCTTGGAACAGATGCAAAAATAAGTTTGAGATATGTGCATGAAAAAAAGTATATTTGTCGTTCTCGTCATGATGCTGGGCCTTTCCGCCTGGGGTCAAGACACAGTGCGACTTTATAGGACTGATACGGTCTTTGTCACCCGCACCGACACTGTGGTGAAGCGTGTGGTGGACAGCTCGCAGCTCAAGAATATGCAGGAGCGCGAGGCACTGCTGGTTGAGAAGGAACAGTTCTATAAAGAGATTTTCACCAAATCGGGCATCGATCAGAACAAGATTGAAGCCGACAGAGACCATTACCGCCATCTGGTCGATTCTTTGCGTGAGCAAGTTCGCACTTGCGAGCTGGAAAATGTGCGCAAGGAGGAGGCCAATAAGTATCTGGCACAGCGTGCCAAAGATGCTGAGGGCAAAGTGGCAGAGGCTACTAACAAGAAGAAGAAGGTGCGTGCCATCCAGGGCATCGCCATGCGCTTCTACCGCACCCCGAATTGGGAAATCCGTCTCCAACCTACCGAAGTGGATGGCACATACGACAAGGTGCTGCGAAACCGCAATGCCGGCAACATCGAATTCGACTTTGTCACGGGCGCCTCCGTCATGCTGTGGGACTTGACTAAGTTCTTCAATAAAAACCACGAATCGAAGACAATAGGCGAGACCTCCATAAAGACCCCTGAGCTGCGTAAGTTCGACCAGGATTTTGCCTACGACTTGGGCATCTATGTCGGCTTCGGCGGTAGCAACCTCTTCAAGAATTTCTATGTCGGACCGTCGTTCCGCTTTGTGGATTTCTTCTATCTCTCTATGGGTGTGAACATTGCAGAATATGACGTTCTGGTGAACGGCTATCACGAAGGCGACCACCTCAAGTCTGCCCAGACTATCGATGATGTTACGGCAAAGGCCTGGCTCCTCAAACCCTTCGTCGCCCTCAGCATCGACCTCGACTTCCTCTCCTATATCAAGAAATAACGGGCAAGGATAAATAAAAAAGGGTGGCACGCAGTGCCACCCTTTTTTTATGCGGTACTTCGATTATTTCTTGAAGTAACGGTTGTAGAGACCTTCGAAGGCGCGGCCGTGGCGAGCCTCATCGCGAGCCATCTCGTGGACGGTGTCGTGGATGGCGTCGAGGCCGAGTTCCTTAGCGCGTTTTGCGAGGTCGGTCTTGCCCATGGTGGCGCCGTTCTCAGCTTCGATGCGCATCTTGAGGTTCTTAGCGGTGCTGTCGGTCACCACTTCGCCGAGGAGCTCTGCGAACTTAGCAGCGTGTTCTGCCTCTTCGTAAGCGGCTTTCTCCCAGTAAAGGCCAATCTCAGGATAGCCTTCGCGGTGAGCGACGCGAGCCATGGCGAGGTACATACCCACTTCGCAGCATTCGCCGTTGAAGTTGGCGCGGAGGTCTTCGATGATGTCTTCGCGAGCGCCTTTGGCAACTCCGACAACGTGCTCAGCAGCCCAAGTCAGGTTCTCTTCAGTAACTTCCTGCATAGGTTTGCCGCAAACGGGGCACTTCTCAGGCATTTCTTCTGCTTCACAGGTATATCCACAAACGGGGCAGATAAATTTTTTCTTCATGATGTGATAATATTTTTAGTTAGTAAATGATTGTTCTATAGAATTAGTCGAGGACCAGGCTGGGAGCGGTATAGACGCGGGTGGCGAGCTCCTGGTTGAGCATGTAGAGGCTCTTGGGATCGTTGCCGAAGAGTTCCATCTTGGTGATCATGTCGCGAGCGTTGGTCTCTTCTTCGCCCTGCTCTTTCACAAACCAGTCGAGGAACTGCATGGTGCGGAAGTCTTTGACTTCGTAGGCGGCAGCGTAGATGTCGTGGATGAGAGAGGTGACGTACTCCTCGTGGGCGAGGCCTGCTTTCAGGACATCCATGTCGCATTTGAACTCCTTGTCGGGCTTGGCGATAGCGCCGAGGGTGACGGGGCAGTCGTTGTTCTGGAGGTACTGATAGAACAGCATGGCGTGGTCGCGCTCTTCCATAGCCTGGATTTTGTACCAGTTGGCGAAGCCGTCAAGGCCGCGAGCCTCGAAATAGTTGTTCATGTCAAGGTAGAGATAAGCGGAATAGAATTCCTTGTTGATTTGATCGTTAAGCAGATCGGCTACTTTCTTGTTAAACATAATACTTTGAGTTTTAAGGTTATTATTTATTTGGAAATTGGTGATGTTATTTTTCTACTTTTTCGAAATCGGAGGCACCGTGTTTGCACCAAGGACATACGAAGTCCTCGGGTAGCTCTTCGCCTTCGTGGACGTATCCGCACACTTTGCACACCCATTTGGTCTTGTTGGGCTCGGCGGCTGCGGGCTTGGGTTTGATGTTGGCTTGATAATAGGCGTATGTGAGCGAAGGGTCGCTGTTCACTTGCGCGGCTTCGGTCACCTTGGCGATAAACATGGTGTGGCTGCCGAGATCGACCGTCTGCTGCACCTCAGCGCTGATGTAGGCGTTGATGTACTTGGGCAGGCGGAGGATGCCGTTAGCGGTGCGTGCTTCAACTCCGCAGTTGGCGAATTTGTCAGCGTCACGACCGCTTTGGTAGCCAAAGATTTCAAACACCTTCAAGGGCGCATGCTCGGTGAGCATGGAGACGTTGAAGCGTCCGGTGTGGAGGATCATGTCGTGTGTGAGGTTCTTCTTGTTCACCGTCACGACAATCTGCAGGGGACTGTCCGTCACCTGGTTGACCACGTTGACTATGCAGCCGTTGTCCTTGTCGCCCTCTCGTGCGGAGAGGACAAAGAGACCGTAGCTTAGTCGGGTCATTGCTTTTAAATCGATGTTGTTCATAATACTTTATTTTGATATGGTTAGATGGTCGATTTGATGTCAGTGGCGAGCACATCAGCCAGCTGGACAAGGCTTTCCATCTGGCTGTCTTTCAAGGAGGACATCAGCGTGATGGTGGGCTCTTCGATAGTGATGTCCTTCATCTGTTCGAGCTGTGCGCGCATCAGTTTGCCGCTCAGAGGACCCCAGGTGCCGTTTTCGATGAGGGCCACGGTGCGGTTCTGCCAGCTGTGGGCCTTGAGGTCGGCGAGGAGGCTCTCCATGGGGGTGAAGATGCCGCCGTTATAGGTCGAGGCAGCGAAAAGGGCATGGCTGAAACGGAAGCATTCACTCACGAGCTGGCTATCGTGAGTATGTGAGGCATCGTACATGGCGATATTCGTGATGCCGCGTTCGGCCAGCAGGCTTGCCATTTTCTCGGCGGCTGCGGCGGTGTGGCCGTAGATGCTGGCATAGATGATGACGATGCCGCGCTCTTCGGCTTCGTAGCGGCTCCAGATGTCGTATTTGTTGATAAACCAGCCGAGGTCCTTGCGCCAGATGGGGCCGTGGAGAGGGCAGATCATGGCGATGTCGAGGGTCGCGGCCTTCTTTAGAACGGTCTGCACGGGGGCGCCGTATTTGCCCACGATGTTGATGAGGTAGCGGCGTGCGTCGTCGAGCCAGTCGCGTTCAAAATTCACTTCGTCGGCATAGATGTTGCCATTGAGGGTGCCGAAGGTGCCGAAGGCGTCGGCCGAGAAGAGCACCTTGTCAAGGGTGTCGTAGGTGACCATGGCCTCGGGCCAGTGCACCATGGGGGCCATGACAAAGGCGAGGGTGTGGCGGCCTGTGCAGAGGGTGTCGCCCTCAGCCACGGTGAGAAGACGGCTGTCGAGGTCGAAGGAGAAGAACTGGCGTATCATCTTAGCGGCCTTGGCGTTAGTGACCACTGTCACTTCAGGATAGCGCAGCACGAGGTCCTCGATAAGGGCGCAGTGGTCGGGCTCCATGTGGTTCACCACGAGGTAGTCGAGCTTGCGGCCTGCGAGGGCGGCAGATACGTTTTCAAAGAACTGTCCCGCCACGGCGGCGTCGGTGGTGTCGAGGAGGACGGTCTTCTCATCGAGGAGCACATAGCTGTTGTACGACACTCCGCGAGGTATGGGATATATGTTTTCGAACAAGGCCAGTTTCCTATCGCTGGCGCCGACATAGATGAGGTCTGAGTTTATTTTTCTGATGTTTTGCATAATGGACAGATTCCTTTATAGTATAGTTGAGTTGATTTGACAATAAAATCTTTCAGTTCTGGGTTGTTGCTCAGTGACGAGGAGTCCTGGCCTTCGGGGAGGGGGATGTCGTAGATGGTGCCGCACTGGGTGCAGAAAAAGTGCGCGTGAGGCGAGGTGCAGGCATCAAAGCGGGCGTTCTTTTCATCGATGTTGATGGTCAGAATGGCATCTTGCTCGGCAAAGAGCTTGAGGGTGTTATACACCGTTGTGCGCGAAAGCGTAGGCATCTGAGGCGAGAGGGCGAGATATATCTCATCCACGGTAGGGTGGGTGCGATGCTTCATCAGGTAGTCCATGATGGCTATCCGCTGCTGCGAAAAGTGTATTTCTTTACTGTTTAAATAGTCTTGGGCTTGCTTCATAGTACCTGCTTTCAGTTGTGTTGCACAATGTTATGAATATATTTTTGTAATGATTACAATTTTTAATCAGTTGCAAAGATACGATTTTTTTCTCAAACGACCAAATTAAAAATATAGAAGTGCCCCGAAAGGCTACTCTTGTACCTTCAGCACGATGTCCTGATTGATGGTGGCGTGTCCCATGTACCAGTCATTGTCGCCGTCCTCGTATTGGACCTCGTCTAATGGTATGTTCACCACGGTGTCCTGGTAGCTGCCGTTCTCGATGCCATCGACGTCTTTCACATGCAGTGGTATGTCACCCCACGGCACATTGCTAAATGTCAAGTCGTAGCGTCCTGCGGCATTGCTCGTCACGGTGTCGGTATAGGCGCTCACGCTGATGCCCTGTATGGGCTCGCCTTGCTGGTTGGTGACGCGGCCCTTCACCTCAAATTCGGCCCAAGGTGTTCCATACATGGCAGCGAATGAGTGGCAGCCCACATTGATGCCAAGCAGTCCTGTCGCGGCAGCTAAAAGCCAGTTTTTCAGAGAGAAAGTGCGTTTCTTCATGGTGCGTATCTTTTATTTTCGATTTGCAAAATTACGACAAATATTTCAACATACGACATTTTTTTTATGAAAGTAGTTATCGAAAATGACGATATGCGGGGTGGCGATAAGTCGGTATGAAGGGTGGTATCAAGGAGTTGGGAGGGTGCCTTATGGTGGAAAACTTTTGCAAAGATACGAATTTTTTTCGACATATAGGAAAAAATCTTCGAGAGGCATCATAATATGTCGGATAGGCTTGCCTTCCTCTCTGCTTTCTCAATGGCTGGGCCCAAGCTGGGGCATGGCTCCGCCCTTTTTTCGTTTTTGGAGCGGAGCTGAAGCGGAGTTAAAGCGGAGTTATGGCGGAGCTAAGGCTTCTCTTGGCGGGAGAAAAATGACGGAACTGGATAGGGCGAAGGAAAAGATGCAGGCATGGCTTCGAGCAGTTGACAATCACTATGTTGCGGCTAATTCCGACGAAAGGCTGCATTTTTTTATTGCGATGTCATTTTTTTTGTGTATCTTTGCAAATCATTATCTCCAGATGCCGACGGCTGTAATTGGCTGTGAACGTTAGGGACGATAGGATGTGATTAACTATTATAATACTTTGTAACAATGTCTTTTCGCAAAACAATATCTTGGCTCCTCTTTCCGCTGACGATGTGGTATGCTGTCGGCGTGTGGTTTCGCAATTTGCTGTTTGCGGTAGGGCTGAAGAAACAGACCGCTGTTCCCGTGACCACGATAGGCGTGGGCAATCTCTGTGCAGGTGGCGCGGGCAAGACGCCGCATGTGGAGTATCTCCTCAGCCTCCTCTCGCAGGAGCACCGCACGGCATTGTTGAGCCGCGGCTATGGACGCAAGACCCACGGCTTTGTCTCGGACGACGGCAGCCATAGCGCCGCCAATCTGGGTGACGAGCCTGCCATGGTGGCGAGGAAGTTCCCGCAGGTGAAGGTGTCTGTGTGTGAGAAACGCGTGGCAGGGGTGCAGAAACTCTTGCAGCAGCAGGAACCACCCGAGGTGGTGGTGCTCGACGATGTGTTCCAGCATCGCTACATCAAGCCCACGGTGAACATTCTGCTCACCGAATATGGACATCCTTACTACAAAGATAAGATTCTGCCTTTTGGCGACCTCCGCGAGCCTCGCTCGGGGCGTTTCCGCGCCAATATCGTCATTGTGACAAAGTCGCCCGAGAAGCTCAACCCTGTGGATAAGCATAATATGGTGAACGAGTTGGGGCTGCTGGCCTATCAGAAGGTCTTCTTCAGCTATCTTCATTATGAGGACCCCGTGCCGCTGATGGGCGGAAACGCGGTGCCTCTCAACACGCTCGACAGCGTGCTGGCTGTCACGGGGATAGCCCATCCCGAGCCTATGCTGGAACATGTGGGCAGGAGCTGTGCCGTGACCCCGCTGCGCTATGCTGACCATCACAAGTTCTCGCATTCCGACATTAAGCATATCCGCAAGACCTTCGAGCAGATGAAGGGCGACCGCAAGATTATCCTCACCACCGAGAAGGATGCCGCCCGTCTGCGCGAGATGGGGGGCGACATCCTTGCAGAGCTGCCCATCTACTGCCTCCCCGTGGAGGTGCGCATCCACCAAAGCGACGATTACAGTTTCGACAAGACGATACAGAACATTGTCCGCGAGAATATCCTTTTTCAGGACAAGATGAAGAATACCTCGTTTAATTTCTAAGCTATATGGAAGTAGAGATTTGTTGCAATTCGAAAAATTCGGCTCGGAACGCCCAGGAGGGCGGAGCCACGAGAATAGAGCTCTGCCGAAATCTGGAGGTGGGCGGTCTCACGCCATGCGTCAAGGATATTATCTACTGCAAAAAAGAGTTGGGGCTGCGTGTGCACGTACTAGTGCGTCCGCGCGAAGGCGACTTCTGCTATAATGCCGAGGAATTGGACACGATAAGGCGCGAGATTGATGTGTGCCGAGAGTCTGGAGCCGACGCTGTTGTGCTGGGTTTCCTCACCCGTGATGGCAGGATTGATGAGGAACTCACCCGCGAGATGGTGCACCGTGCAGAGGGCATGGAGGTGACTTTCCACCGTGCCTTTGATGAGATAAGTCAGGACCCCATAGAGGCGCTGGAGGCGGTGATACGCTGCGGCTGCCATCGTCTGCTCACCTCGGGCTGCCACTGCTCGGCTTGGGAAGGCAGGGATGTGATTAAGGATTTGGTGCGTCAGGCACAAGGCCGCATCAAGATTCTGGCAGGCGCCGGCATCACGCCCGCTAACGTGCGCGACATTATCGACTATACGTGCGTCACCGAGGTGCATGGCTCGTGCAAGCACACCCTCAGCGACGGCACCATCGAGACCGATGCCGTCGCGGTGCGAGACTTGCTGCGCCAGGCAGGATTAGAGCCTTTGTCTCAACGATAAGATGATATGGCTAGGATAGCCAAAATAACTATAGAACAGAAAAAATAGGAATATACAGCATGAAAAAGAGCGTACTCTTTCTTTCATTGGCAGCAATGCTGCTCACGGTGGGTTGCAACCGCAATCCCCATTTCATCACCAACCGTGCCTACCGCAATCAGGTTCATGCCGACTTTGTGGCACGGCAAGACTTGGCACAGGGCAGGGCAGAGGCCCTCTTCTCGGGCATGGACACCCTCAGCCGTCGCGACCGCGAGGCTTTGGAGTTCCTCTATGCCTATATGCCCTACAGCGACCTCGCCGACTACAGCGGCGACTTCTTCCTCAAGCAGGTGCGCTATGCCTTCATGGCTCGCGAGACCATGCCGTGGGGCAAGGATGTCCCAGAGGATGTGTTCCGCCATTTCGTGCTGGTCTATCGCGTGAATAACGAGAACCTCGACACCGCCCGCATGTATATGTTCGACGTGCTGAAGGATAAGGTGAAGGACATGAGCATGGAGGAGGCCGCCTTGGAGGTCAATCATTGGTGCCACGAGCATGTGGCTTATCGCGCTGCTGATGCCCGCACAAGCGCCCCTTTGGCCACGATGCGCACCTCTCTCGGCCGCTGCGGTGAGGAGAGCACCTTTGCCGTCACAGCCCTCAGGGCCGTGGGCATCCCTGCCCGACAGTGCTATACACCTCGCTGGGCTCATTGTGATGACAACCACGCCTGGGTAGAGGTGTGGGTCGATGGGGAATGGAAGTTCCTCGGTGCCTGCGAGCCTGACCCTGAGCTGAACATGGGTTGGTTCTCCGTGCCCAGCACCCGCTGCCTGATGGTCCACAGCAAGGCCTTCGGCCGTTATCACGGCGATGAGGAGGTGGTGAAACAGACAGCCCTCTATAGCGAGCTGAACCTCCTCAGCCATTACGCCCCTACGCGCAAGGTGACCGTCACCGTGTGCGACGCTCAGGGTAAGGCCGTTGAGGGCGCTGATGTGAAATTCAAGATGTACAATTATTCCGAGTATTATACCTTGGCAACCTATAAGTCCGACGCACAAGGTCAGGCAAGTCTCACCACAGGCTTGGGCGACATCCTCGTCTGGGCCACGGACGGCGCACATTACAACTATGCCAAGCTCGACGTGCGTCAGAGCGACACCCTCACCCTCTGCATGAGCCGCGACGGCAGCACGGAATATGTCGAGAACCTCAACATCGTGCCTCCCGTCCCCGGCGAAGCCAAGGTGACGCCTACAGAGGAGGCTATGGCAGCAAATGCAAAGCGCATCGCCTACGAGGACTCGCTGCGCGGAGCTTACACCGCCACCTTCCCCACCGAGGACAACTATCGTCAGCTGCTGCCCAAAGACTGGTGGTGGAGGGGCGCCGACTTCTCCGACAGTCAGGTGTGGGAGATCGTCCAGAAGTCGGAAGGCAATTATGCCGAGATAGCAAAATTCTTCGACGTATGGGGCGCTCCGGGAAGGGCGTTCGAGCATATCTACGACTACCTCAAGTCCTATTCCGACAAAGACCTCCGCGACATCACCGCCGAGGTGCTGGAGGCGCACATGACAGGTTTCGACTGGGCCGACCGCCAGAAAGGTACTTGCTACGGTGCAGATTACACCTACGACGTCTATAAGCAGGGCGTCATGCCTGCCCGCATCAGCAACGAGATGGTGCGTGCTTGGCGCCAGCCTTTGAAGGAGGCCTTGAAAGATGTCAAGAGCTACACCGCTTTGAAAGAATGGACGTTGCAGCACATCGCCGTGGACGACACGGGCAACTACTACAATTGTCCCATCTCGCCCATGGGCGTGTATGAGCTGCGTCATGCTGATGCCCACAGCCGTGACATCTTCTTCGTCGCTGCCTGCCGTTCCTTGGATATCCCCGCCTATCTCGACAACGCTACGAACATCATCTATGTCTGGGACAATGAGGCTTGGCAGAAGGTCGATTTCGCCGCTTCGGCAGCTCAGCCCATGGACAAAGCCCTGCTCACCTTGACCTACAAGGGCAAGGAGCCCGCCACGCCAATCTATTATCCCCACTTCACCTTGCAGAAGTATGAGAACGGCGACTTCGTCACCTTCGACTTCGAGGACGACCCCCGCATGGCATCCTTCCCCGCACAGCTGGAGCTCGAGCCCGGCTATTACTGCCTCAGCACGGGCAACCGCTACGAGGACGGCGAGGTGCTCAGCCGCATGGAGTTCTTCAGGGTCGAGGCTGGGCAGCAGGTGACGAAAGAGATTATCATCCGTCCCTTGGTGGAGCGTGAGGCCGACGGCATGGCCGCCAAGATCTCGCCCAAACTGGCTGTGATGGACGGCGTCTCCTTGGCCGACTATGCTGGCGGCACGGGCGTCATCCTTGCCTTCATGGGCAGCCATCGCGAGCCTGCCAAGCATCTGGTGAAAGAGATGCTCCAGCACAAGGCTGAGTTCTCCCGCTGGGGCGGCATGACCTATTGTGCCACGACCGACCCCAACAATGCCGAGCTGCTCCAGTTGGGCAACATCGACATCGCGCCGCTTTCTACCAACGAGAAAGACCCCCTCGAAGTCGCCGTGGCCCAAAGCCTCAAAATATGCCAGTACGAATATCCCTTGGTGGCTTTCGTGAATAAGGACGGCGAAATCCTCTTCCACAGCACAGGCTATAAAATCGGCCTCGCCGACCTGCTGCTCAAATATTGCAAGTAACCCCCCGAGGCCAACCGCCTCGTCCGCCCAATTCGCCCCATTCGCCTCGTTCGACTCCGCTATCATATCTTCAGCAAGATGGCTGGAAGCCATAACCTATAGTAACCGTGGGCAAAATCCGAAAGGATTTCGCCCACGGCAGCCGAAGTCCGCACCCTTCAGGCTCGAAGCCTGCACCTTAGGACGAGAGCTGCGTATCATGTGCCGACGTCCAGCCAGCGTGAGGAAGAGTGACACACCCAGACGTAGGGTTGCTTAGCTACAAGACCCCAGCCCGCGGCGGAGTCCAAGAGGAAATTTGCGACCAATTCATAACAATTTTTGTCCCCCACAAAAAGATGCTGTTTTAACACAAATGTTAAGCATTTATTAATTTCTAATCACTAAAAATGGTCTTCAAAAGCCCTTCAGAGGGTCTTTTTACCTCTGGTGAAGCTCCGCCTTAGCTCCGCCTTAGCTTCGCTCAAGCTCCGCTCCTGAGGCGGGTGTAGAGCGGAGCTTCGCCGACTCTGACCCGCAGTTATGGCGGAGGGCGTCTGGAGCCCCCCGATTTTAACATTTGGCTGCTCCTCGCCTCACGCGCGCTATATTGTTTCAAATCTGACACAACGGCACACCCTTCAGAATACCCCAAGAATGGGACGTCCTACTGGTGAGACTTTCTACCAAAACAAAGAGCCAAACCAACATTTGAAGTCACCCTACCCCATATTGCAGAAAACTCCTATCAAGGTTAGGCTAAAAAAATTGCACAATTCAAAATATCTTCGTATCTTTGCATTCACGATATTGCAAAAAAAACGATTATAGTCATTACCCAAATGACTTGTATCTAATAAATTAATAAAAATGAAAAGGATTATATTATTTTCGATGCTAATGAGCATTTTATTCATGAGCTGTATATTTAGTCCATCTATTGATGAAATCAAAGATGGTATTATCGAACGAGAAACAGCTAATATACCTTTACTCATTCAGCGAATGGATAATGTCTCTCGCATTAACATACACGAATTTGTTATTACTCAAGATGTTGAGCCTTATGCTGGATATATGGTTACCACATGGGATATTAAAGAACGTTCTTCTTTTTTTGAAACTGTGCCAGCTCACACCGACACTATTTTGGTAGAAGTGGATAGCATCACTATTGATGGGAGTAAATATTCTTGGAGATCCAACTGGGAACGAGCTTATTTCGATGTAATGTTTTAAAGATATTGCCTCGTGCATGGGGGTTCGCCCCTTCTCGTAGAGTCGAAACATTAATTTGGAGCGTCAGAGGGATGCCTTTTGATTTGTATGCGGATTATTATTGGGGCTGCCGTTGGGGTCATATATGATATCGCTGTCATTATCCAATCTCTTATCCTTTAATTTCTAACAAAGCTTCATTAAAATAGTTCAGCATGGATGTTATAGGCTTGATAGCCATAATTGTTGTTTTCGCAGTTGTCGTTCTCTTCGTAAATAGCCCTGTAGCGAAAGGCAAGAGAGGAGAGGCAAGGGTCTCTGCCATATTGCATTCTCTGCCTTCCGAAGAATACCTTGTGCTGAATGACATTGTGCTCGACAATGGTAGTGGAATGTCGCAGATTGACCATATTGTGGTGTCTCTATACGGCATCTTCGTGATAGAGACAAAAAACTACAAAGGATGGATATTTGGGAGTGAGACAAACCCCTATTGGACACAGACTATCTATGGACATAAGTCGAAATTTTACAATCCGATATTGCAGAATAACGGTCATGTGAGGGCTTTGAGACGGATGCTATCTGCATATCGAGCCATCCCAATCATACCCATTGTTGCATTTTCGGGGAAATGCGATTTGAAAAACAGATACCTCTTTTATTCGCAAGTGGTTTATTATGTGGAATTGCGGAAGACAATTCGCCAATATACAGAACGGGTAATGACTGTACCCCAAGTAAACGAAATTGCCAGATACATCCAATCAAATAATCTGACTAGTGATGAGGCGAGGAAACAGCAGAAGAACTGTGCAAAGGCGAGGATTTGCCAATACGAGACAAACCTTGAACAGGGAAGATGTCCTCAATGTGGTGGTAAGTTGGTTCTAAGAACTGGCCAGTATGGTCAGTTCTACGGGTGTTCGAATTATCCAAGATGCAGATACACAATGAGGTGATTCTATGTCATGCTTGAATGTTTGAGTTTCTTCTGTATCATGACTTGTCTTTGCTTAGATGTTACAATGTTATAATGTGAAACCAGTGCTTTTTATTTTTCCGCATTGCCGCTGGGCAGAAGAAGATGGATAGGTGACCTCTGATTATCCGTATTAATTTATATTTTGATAGACATAAATTATCATGAATTGTCCATGAATTATATCATAAATTAATAGGACTTTCTCAGGATGCCACTGGCATTCTTATGGTTGTTGGTTTTCCGCTCGCCTTTTGTTCTCCGCTGTGTCCTGAGCCTTTCGATGGCTGATGCTTTCCCTCGGACTATAGGAATAACATTGTGACATTGTGGCATTGGCTGGCACGGGGGATGGGGGCTTGTTCTCCGCTGTGTTATAGAAAGTCCACTGGACTTTCTTTTTGTTCTCCGCTGCGCTATCGAAAGTCCACAGGACTTTCTTTTT
>JAKSML010000035.1 GCA_024400665.1 Bacteroidales bacterium | reverse complement strand
ACCATCCAGAACGATATCCTCAAGGAGTTCATGGTGCGCAACACCTACATCTATCCTCCGCTGCCTTCGATGAAGATTATCGCCGACATCTTCGAATATACTTCCAAGCACATGCCCAAGTTCAACAGCATCTCCATCTCCGGCTATCACATGCAGGAGGCTGGCGCTACTGCTGACATCGAGCTTGCCTACACCCTCGCCGACGGTCTTGAGTACCTCCGCGCAGGTATCAACGCCGGCATGAGCGTCGATGATTTCGCTCCCCGTCTGTCATTCTTCTGGGGCGTGGGCATGAACCACTTCATGGAGATTGCCAAGATGCGCGCAGCCCGTATGCTCTGGGCTAAGCTCGTCAGCCAGTTCAACCCCAAGAACCCCAAGTCCCTCGCGCTGCGTACCCACTGCCAGACCTCTGGCTGGTCGCTCACCGAGCAGGATCCTTTCAACAATGTGGCTCGTACCTGCATCGAGGCTATGGGTGCCGCCCTCGGCCATACCCAGAGCTTGCACACCAACGCTCTCGACGAGGCTATCGCACTGCCTACCGACTTCAGCGCCCGTATCGCTCGTAACACGCAGATCTATCTCCAGGAAGAGACCAACATCTGCCGCGTGGTTGACCCCTGGGCTGGCAGCTACTATGTCGAGACCCTCACCCACGAGATTGCTAACCGCGCCTGGGCTCACATCCAGGAGATCGAAGCCCTCGGCGGCATGGCCAAGGCTATCGAGAGCGGCGTGCCTAAGATGCGTATCGAAGAGGCCAGCGCCCGCAAGCAGAGCCGCATCGACAGCAATGTCGATACTATCGTAGGTATCAACAAGTACCGCCTCGACCACGAGGATCCTATCGAGACCCTCGAAGTCGATAACACCGCCGTCCGCAAGGCTCAGATTGAGCGTCTTGCCAAGCTCCGCGCCGAGCGCAACAGCGCAGAGGTGCAGGCAGCCCTCGACGCCCTCACCGAGTGCGCCAAGAGCGGCAAGGGCAACCTCCTCGAACTCTCCATTGATGCCGCCCGCAAGCGCGCTTCCCTCGGCGAGATCAGCTATGCCCTCGAAAAGGTTTATGGTCGTTATAAAGCAAAAATCAATCTTATCAGCAACGTGTACAGCACTCAGACCAAAGACAGCGAGAGCTTCAAGAAAGCTCAGTCGCTGACCGATGAATTTGCCAAACTCGAGGGCCGTCGTCCTCGTATCATGGTGGCTAAGATGGGCCAGGACGGTCACGACCGTGGCGCCAAGGTTGTCGCTACTGGCTATGCTGACCTCGGCTTCGATGTCGATATGGGTCCCCTCTTCCAGACTCCCGCAGAGGCCGCTAAGCAGGCTGTCGAGAACGATGTCCACATCCTCGGTGTCAGCTCCCTCGCAGCAGGCCACAAGACCCTCGTGCCTCAGGTTATTGAAGAGCTCAAGAAGCTTGGCCGTGAGGATATCATGGTCGTCGTCGGTGGCGTCATCCCCCCGCAGGACTACGACTTCCTCTTCAAGGCTGGTGCAGCCTGCATCTTCGGACCCGGCTCTGTCATCAGCGAGAGCGCCATCAAGATGATGGAAATCCTCCTCGCCGCCCGCAAATAATTGCGGAGTCTTGTTTCTAGACTTCTTGTTTTTTGATTCCAAAAGACTGCGAATAGTCAGTCGATATAAATAGAAAGGCCGCACACAATGTGCGACCTTTCTATTTATTGCTGATGTGTCTGTTGCTGAAATGTGTGTTTGTGATGTAGAAAGTTAGTCGAGAGGGGTGTCGGGGATGACGGGCTCGATGATAATTTCTATGCGGCGGTTGAGGGCGCGGTTGTTGGCACTGATGTTGCGCACTTTGGGCGCGTATTCGCCATGACCCGCGGCGGAGACGCGGCTGGCACTGAGCCTCGGCGAGGCTTTCAGCAGCTGCTTCGCCACAGCGGAGGCGCGCATGACGCTGAAGTCCCAGTTGTCCTTGACCTCTTTGCCAGAGGGATAGGCGGTGTTGTCGGTGTGGCCCATGACGGTGAGGGCTATGTCGTTGCGGGTGGCGGCGATGGCTGCTACCTTGGCCAGCAGGCTGATGCCCTTGTCGGTCACCTCCCAGCGTCCGCTCTCGAAGAGCGCTGTCTCGGATAGTACCACATGAACGCGGCCTTTCTTCACCTCTACCTCTGCGCTGCTGCCCAGCTCTTGTCCGAGGGCACTGCTGAGGGCTTCCATCTCCTGCTGGGCGAATTGGTAGTTGCGGCGCAGAATCTCTTCGTCCTGAAGAAGGAGCGCCTGCTGGTCTTCGAGCTCCTGCTGACGTTCAAGGAACTGCTGCTCCTTGGTGGCGAAAGCGCGTTCCTTCTCGGCAATCTCCTTATTGCGCTGTTCGAGGAGTTTGTTGACTTTGGTGAGGTCGCGGCTCTTGCTGGTGAGCTGCTGCATGTAGTTCTCCACGGTGGTGTCGTAGTGCAGCTGGAGGGCGGCGTATGAGCGGTTGAGGGTCGCCACCGTGGCCTCGCATTCCTGCTGTGCCGTTGAGAGGTCGCTCATCGACATGGTCATGTTCTGGTTCTGTCGCACCAGCTCGGCGTTCTCCTCGCGGAGCTCCTGTGCCTCTTGACGCGCCACGGTACATTCTTTCGTGCTCTGCGAGTACTGCGCCTGTAGGGATTCGTATTCGCGCATAGATACGCAGGAGGCACACGTCAGTGCGCCGACGGCGAGGGTGAGTATTTTTTTTATCATTTGCTTACAATAGATTTATTACATAAATGACGGCCGAAAAGACGGGTGCTCGGCACCTTTTTTCAGCAAAATATCATTATTTATAACGTAAATAAAAAAAAATTCGTATCTTTGTTGCTCAACTTTTTTGCAAAATGACGTTTGCCGATATACATAAGACGTTGCATACTTGGCGCTTACAGCATATTTCGGAGCAGTCGTACTTGCTGCTTCTGAGCATAGTTGTGGGTGTGTTTAGCGGTTTGGCGGCTGTGCTGCTCAAAACCGTGGTGCATCTTTCGGGTCAATATGTGATGGCTTTTGGCACCAAACATTTTGCCACGGGCAGCGGCAATGTGCTCATCTTTGTGGCACCCTTTATCGGCATCCTTTTCACTATCCTTTTTGTAAAATATGTCATCAAGGGGCATATCGGCCACGGCATCCCAAGCGTGCTGCTGGCCATCTCGCGCAAGAAAGGTGCGCTGCCTCCGCGCAATATGTACACCTCGCTGCTGGCCTCCACGCTCACTGTGGCTTTCGGCGGCAGCGTGGGACTTGAGGCTCCTATCGCCTCCACGGGCAGCGCCATCGGCTCCAACGTGGGCCGTTTCTTCCACGTCAGTCCGCGTGGTGTGAAGCTGCTGCTGGGCTGCGGTGCCGCAGGTGCCATCGCCGGCATCTTCAAGGCTCCTTTGGCAGGTGTGCTGTTCACGGTTGAGGTGCTGATGTTCGACATGACCATGACCACGGCTGTGCCGCTGCTCATCTCGGCGCTCTCGGCCTCCACAGTGGCATACTTCCTCATGGGCACGGATGTGCAGTTCGCCTTCCGTGTGGCAGAGGACTTCTCTTTGCGCCAGATACCTTTTTTGATAGTCTTAGGCATCTTCTGCGCCTTCGCGTCTGTCTATTTCCTCCGCTGCACCGACAAGGTGGAGCAGTGGTTTGGCCGTCGCAAGAGCTGGGTGTCGAAATGGGTGATAGGCGGTCTGCTGCTGGGCGTGATGATCTTCCTCTTCCCTCCGCTCTACGGCGAAGGCTACTGGGCACTCACCGAGCTTCTCAACGGACACAGCGATGATGCGCTCTTCGCCAACAGTGTCTTCAACACCTTCCGCGACAATAGCTGGGTGGCACTTGCTATCCTGTTGGTTCTCATATTGCTCAAGCCCGTTGCAACGGCAACTACCATAGGCTGCGGAGGCGTGGGCGGCACCTTCGGCCCTTCGCTCGTGGTGGGTGGCCTGAGCGGCTACTTTATTGCCACGTTGGGCAACCAGCTGGGACTGCCGCCGCAATCGACGGCCAACTTCGCCCTCGTGGGTATGGCAGCTGTGATGACGGGTGTGATGCACGCACCTTTCATGGGCGTATTCCTCATCGCTGAGATTACGGGCGGCTACGCCCTCATGATACCGCTGCTCATCACCGCCACGGTGACATACATCTTCGTGCAGCCCTTTGAAAAGCATTCCATCTATGCCCGCAAGCTGGCGGAGCAGGGCGACCTTATGACCCACAACAAGGATGCCTCGGCATGGCATCTTATGGACCTTCAGAAGCTCATCGAGACGAACTTCGTGTGTGTGAAGGAGAACGGCACGCTCCGCGACATTGTGGAGGCCATCAAACGGTCCAAGCGCAACCTCTTCCCCGTGGTGGATGACGAGGGCCATTTCCTCGGCCTCATCGTGATGGATGATATCCGCAAGACCATTTTCAAGACCGAGCTGTACGACAAACTCACCGTCCACGAGCTGATGATGACCTTCAAGGACGACGACATCGTCCATTCCAGCGAGTCGCTCAGCGACGTGGTGAACAAGTTCCAGCTCAGCAACCGCTACAACCTTATTGTCGTAGATGACGACGGACACTACCTCGGCTTCCTCTCCCGCGCCAACACCTTCTCGGCATACCGCCGCTTTATTTCAGAGACCTCTGAGGACTAAGGCGTCAGCGCGTATTCTGTGCTGGTTGACTTATCTGTTACTTTGTTACCGACAAAAGAGCTGCACTTTCGGGCTGCGGAGTTATGGTGTTTGTTGGTAGCGCTCGTATGAGAAGGAGTCCTCATCGTTGCTTAAGATGATGGTGTCGTTCTTGTACGAGATGCGGCCTATGTAATAAATCCAGTCGTCCGACATCATGGTGATGGTGTCGTTCTCAATGGTGTAGTAGCACCAGAGAGAGGCATCGACCCAAAACAGAGAGTCGGGGCTTGTGATGCAGAATATGCTGTTCCCTGTCTCGGCATCGGTACCCCAGCAGCCTTTGATGGTGTTGAATGAGAGGACGCTGTAAGTTGATGGCGGACAGCTTGTAGCAATTGCATGGGCTCCTGCGCTCAACCGGGCGCATCCCGTCAGCCCAACAATCGCAGCGATTGCCAAGATTATTGTTACTCGCTTCATTTGAGGATGGCTTAATCTATAATTCTCCAGTAGCCGTCCTTGTTGGCTCCGACTCTCTCTAATCTTCCCTCTTCGCGCAACTTGCGTAGCACTTTCTTCACGCCGCTTTCCGACAGGCCGATAGCCTCGTGCATCTCATTAATCGTGATATGCGGATTGTTGCGGATAGCTTCAAGGATTTTTTGGTTACTTTTTTGGTTACTTTCTTGGTTACTTTTTCCCTCTGTCAGATTGGGTAGATGCTCCGAGGATGTCTGGTATTCATCCATCATCTTCAAGAGGTTTTGGGCATGATGTGCAGCCATGAAGTCGCGGAACGGTTGCAGACTTTCTTGTTCTCGCGAGCACTCCAAAGCTCGGATATAGTCAGCTTTAGACTCCTTGTCAACCTTTGAGGGCACAAGCCCGAACTCAAATTGTATATAGTTCATTATCAGCCGTGCCATGCGTCCGTTTCCGTCGGCCCAAGGATGAATGGTGACCAGATGATAGTGCGCATCAAAGCTGAGGCGATAGACCGCATCGATGTCGCGTGGATTAATCTCATGGCGAGCCTTGTTCATCGTTTGGCAAAATTCCTCCAAGTAGCTGGGCACCTTGCTGTAATTCAGGTAGGATCTACCGCCAAATCCGGCGCTCACATTCAGCAGTCTTAGCTCTCCTTTTGCTGCCGAAAAGTTGCCTAAGGCGGTGTCGTATTCGGCGCCCGTATGCTGCATCACTAAGGCGGAGAGATGGCATAGCATCTCGACAGAGAAATCCTCGTGGTCTTTTGCCATTTTGATGGCTTGGGTGTAGGCTGTGCGCAAATCCATATTCATCAGTTGCTCCAGCATACTCTTCCCATGCACGCTGATGCCTTCGTCAAAGAGCAGCCTGTTCTCAATCTCGGTAATAGTGGAGCCCTCGATGGCAGTCGAATGCGTAATGATTGAGTACAGATAGAACTTGTCGTAGTCTATCTGCTGGTCGATACCCAAATCCTTGAAGCGGTTTGCTATTTCTGTCAAAGAGGTTTCCATCAATTCGAAGTTTGTAGCAATAACGAATCCCTGCGTAAAAAATTGTGTGTCGGTGTGAATAATGACACCCGCCCCACTCATTATTCATTATTAAATATTCATTATTCAAACGGATAGCAGGCAGAGGATGAGGTAGAGGAGGTTGGTGAGGCCGGTGGCGAGGAGGCATTTGTTGTATTGCGGCCCTTGGGCGCGGAGCACGGCGGCGAAGAGCGCTAGGGCGGCGAGGCCGATGAGCATGGGCCATGAGAGTCCCCAGGCGAGGTAGGCGAAGAGGGGCATGAGCAGCACCTCGGCGAGCATGATGCCTTCGGCGGCACGTTTTCCGAAACGCACGGGGAGGGTGCGCTTGCCCACGAGACGGTCGCTCTCGATGTCGCGGAGGTTGTTGATCATCAGCACGCACATGGAGATGAGGCCGCACACAGCGCCGGCATAGAAGGCGGTGAGAGAGAAGGTGTGGGAGAGGAGAAAGACGGTGCCCGCGGAGGCCACGACACCGTAGTAGAGGAAGACGAAGATGTCGGCGATGCCGAGGTAGGAGAGTGAGTGCGACGTGGCGGTGTAGAGCCAGGCGAAGAGAATGGCTGTCAAGCCGATGGCGAGGATTACCCAGCCGCCCACGAGCACGAGGTATGCCCCCATAGCCACGGCGAGCGCGAGGGCGATGGCGCAAGCTGTGAGCATCTGCCGTTTGCTTACCTCGCCTTCGGCCAAGGCTCGCTTGAAGCCCACGCGGCCGGCCTTGTCGGAGCCGCGCACAAAGTCGTAGTAGTCGTTGATGAGGTTGGAGAGGATCTGGAGGCTGAGGGCGCAGAGGGCCGTGAGCACGGCGGTGAGGACGGGCCAGTAGGCCGCTGCCGAGAGGCCGTCGTGGCGATAGGCGAGGAGGCCTACAAGCACAGGCACGAGCGACGCGAAGAGCGTCTGCGGGCGGATGATGCGGAGCCAGAGGAGTACTTTTTTCATGGTTCTTTTTTGGGGTAGGGGTTATAGGGCTTCCTAGGTTTTCTAGACTTTCTAGGCTTCCTAGGAGATCTTAGGTTTTGTTGCGGTGTAGAGGGTGGTGATGCCGAAGGTGAGGGGTTTGTAGGCGGCCTCCTGGAAGCCTGCCTGGCGCAGGTGCTGGAGCATCTCGTCGCCCCAGATGAAGCCCTTGACGCTCTCGCGGAAATAGAGGTAGGCCGTAGGGTCTTTGCTGATGAGGCGGCCCACGAGGGGCATGATGCGTGAGAAGAAGAAGTCGTAGAGCCCGCGGATGAGGCGGTTGGAGGGGTAGGAGAACTCAAGGATGACGAGCTGCCCGCCCGCCTTCATTACGCGGAACATCTCGCTGAGGCCCTTGTCGAGGTCGGAGAAGTTGCGCACGCCATAGGCGCAGGTCACGGCATCGAAACGTCCGTCATCATAAGGCATCGCGAGGGCGCTGCCGAGCTGGAAGTCGATCTTGTTGGCGAGGCCGCGCTTGTCGGCCTTCTCCTTGCCGAGGCGCATCATCTCCGCCGAGAGGTCGAGCCCCACCACCCTGTGGCAGCGCTCCTGGCGGAGCATCTCGATGGCGAGGTCGGCGGTGCCAACGGCCACGTCGAGGACCTCGTCGGAAGGCTTCAGGCACGCGGCGGCGCGACGGCGCCAACGCTTGTCGATATTGAGCGAGAGGAGGTGGTTGAAGCGGTCGTAGGTGCCGGCTATGCGGTCGAACAGTTGTCCTATTTCTTTCTTTTCGTCCATAATGCGTAAGAGATGCGTAGTGAGGTGATATTCTTTTTGTTGTGAGGTGTTCTATGCGGTTGCAGGAGCCGTTTTTCAAGATGCAAAAATACGAATTTTTTCTGACATGGACAACATATAATTTGTTAAAAATTGTGGCCGGTGATTTGTGATCTGTGACCGGTGATCTGTGACCAGTAATCTGTGCTCTGAGGGCGGGAGCCATCATTCTGTAGAGACGCGGCGCGTTCGCGAGGATGACGGTGTCGATATGGATAGAAGCCATCACCTATAGCAACTGGGGGCGAAATCTCCCAGAGATTTCGCCCCCAGTAAGAGGTGTCACCCGTTTCCGCTATTTCTTGATGAGTTTGAAATGGTGGTGGGTAGTGGTGGTTTGGACGGAGAGGATATAGTTGCCTTGGGGAAGCGTGGAGGTGTCGAGGGTGTAGTAGGGCTCTTGGTCGGCGGTGCCGTTTTTCAGGGTGCCGACATTGCCATTGTGGAGCACTTGGCGGCCAGCCATATCGTAAAGGGTGATACTCGTGATTTGCTCGGTAGAGCTGTAGAGGTTGATGTGGTCGCTGCAGGGGTTGGGATAGACTGCAATGTCCCCGTCATCTTCTGCCGTCAGGATGCAGCTGTGGTTGTTCGTGGTGACATAAGCGTGCTTCCAGTTATCGCTGGGCCAGTCGGCGTTGCAGACTGCGCGGACATAGAAATGGTATGTGTGGCCAGGGGCGAGTCCGGTGGCGCTATAGCTGTTGGTGGTCAGTCTGATGGTGTCGTACTCTTGGTTTGTGCCTGTGAGGTCGTATAGAAGCTCCCAATACACAGCCAAGGGGTCGGCGTCCCAGCTGAGATCGACAGTGGTGTCAGTGATATTGCTGACAATAAGTCCTTCGACATCGGGGCACAAGCGGGTGGTGAAGGTGACGGTGTCGCTCCATTCGCCTTCGCGGAGAAAGCGTCCGCAGAGGGCTCGCACTGCCACATTGTAGGTGGCGCCGGGAACGAGCTCGTTGACAGCGATGCTGTTGCTTGTGTTAGCGATGATCTGGTCGCTCAGGCTGTCGGCCCAGATGTGCACTTCCCAGTCGTGCTCTCTGCCATTGATGGTCCAACCAATTGTGGCATCTGTCTTTGTGATGTTGGAGACTGAGATGTCGGTGGGGGTGTCGCAGGGGTATGGGTCGGTGAAGAAGGTGATGTCGGTCCAATCGGAATAGTTCGAGCTGTCGTCCGAGCAACGCTGGCGGACGCGGAAGCCGTGGTAGGTCTCGGGCAAGAGCCCCGTGAAGGTGTAGGAGTTGCCTGTCACAACAACCGCGGGACAGAAGTCGTAGTCGCCCTCTGCCCAGTAGGCAATCTCGTAGCTGTCACTATTGCCCACCCAATTGATGGTGGCTCCGTTGGTAGAGGTGGCGATTGAGGTGATGGTGGGCACTACGCAGAACTGGCCGCCGCAGCTGATGAGCTGCATGATCGGACAAATAGAAGACACTTGGACGTATCCCGTGAAGCCGCTGGGGTCGGTAGGGTCGATATCGTAGGTGTTGGATGCGGCACAGGCGGTGTTGTTACCTCGTCCGAATGTTGACGAAAAGCCGAATGATCCAATTCGTTCGTATGCATTGGAGTTGTCGTCTATGATCATCATCAGGTCGCTGCTGCCGTCGTAGTTGTAGGGGGTGTCAAAAATAAAGGTATTCCAGCCCTGGACGCCGTTGAGCGGTCCCGTATATACACACACGGCGTTGGTGTCGAGCGGGATGAACGAACTGAGGTAGGGCTGGAGGGGGGTCGGCCGGTAAGGCTGCAGATAAATGGTGCAGTTAGTCTTGGCTGTGGAGGCTAGGTAGAAGTTCTGGTAGAAGCCGACGGCAGAGATGACTTGCGGGCCGCCCAGACTTGTGCTGCTAATGATGGTTTCGCAGAGGTTATAGCTGGCGTAAAAATCAATGGAACGGTCGCCGTGAAAGATAATGCTCGTGTCGGCGGAGTATGCTATGTTGGTATTGTCGCACAGCAGTGTGGCGAAGGTTCCCCAAATCCATTCGCTCGTATCGCCTGCGGCGCAGACCTGCCGCACGTACACATCGTATGAGGTGAGGCTGTCGAGCCCAGAGAGGGTGATGCTGTTGGTGAGGGTGGTGATAGAGGTGCCTGTGCCCAGCTCAAAGTTCTCAGTACCATACTGCACCTCATAGCTGGCGGCTCCGGTGCTGTCCCATGTGAGGGCAAGGTATGACCCCCCTTGGCGGATGGTCGGGTCAAACGTAATGCTGTTGAGATGCGAGCAGGTGGGTATATAGTCGAGGACGACATCGTCGAGATACATATCCCATGCGTCGGGTGAGTTGTTGGCGCGGATGGCAACGTAGGTGCCGTTGCCTGTGTAGTCAGTCATCAGTGCCTCGTATCTCCGCCAGCGGGTGCCGCTGACCTCCACCGTGTCAACAGGGTCGAAGGTGGTGATGTCGCCCGGTACCGACATCATGCCCACGATGACCTTAGGACTGTCCGTCGGGCTTTGTGCGCGGGCCCAGAAGGTGAGCCTTGTGGTGTTTATGTCAATCGTGGAATCCATCGGGGGCAGGGCAATGCAGCGGTAGCTGCCCCTAGAGCTGTTGCCGTTGGATGGGTTGAACCACCGTAGCCCCATGGTGCCGCCAGGCGTGTGGTTGACATCCGGCCCGGAAACAACCCACGGGTAGTTGGGATACCCCCCTCCCGTCGTCCCGTCGCTGAAGCGGTACCAGCAGAAGACAAAGGCGTTCGTGTCGGTGAAAACTTGGATAACCTCCGACTCAAAGTCTTGGTGATAAGGCAGTCTGGTAAAAGGCGCACAGGCGGTGCGGAAGCTGAAGCTCACCAGCTCGCTTGTGTCACCGGCAGGGCAGATGTTGAAGAGGTAGCCGCTATAGTTGCTGTTGGGCATGAGGTCGGGGATTGTGAGGCTCGTGTCGTTAGTGCTATACACCGTGTCGTTGAGAAACACCCCATACTGCGACGAGCTGCTTGCGGGTGCCCATACCAAGGTGGCGTCGGTTGCACCAGGCGTTATCTCCGGCACGCCCGGCTCGGCCCGGCAGGTGGGCGCCACCTCCACTGAGACGTCGTCGATGAGGACGCCGTAGTTGCTGGTGCCCTGCGTGCGGAAGGCTATGCGGGAGCCCAAGCCGCTATACTCATTGAAATAAACGCGGTAGCGGGTATAGACCGAGGGCACGAGCTCTAGCGTGTCTATAGGCACGAAGGTGCTGTCCTCCATCACCCCCACCTCGAAGAGGTCGGGCCCTATGCCTATACGGGCATAAAACTCTATCTTCAGCCACGGCAGGCTGTCAAACAAGCACGTCGCCGTCAAGTTCGTCCCGCCAGAACTCCGCATATACAAAACCGCATCGCCGCTGTGCACCGTCATGCCGGTGAGGGCGCCAGGGTATTGCTCGCTATAATGGGTATATGTCTCAAAGTTCTCCCAGCCCGGCGGAAGCGTCAGATAGTTCAGCCCTTCAAAACTGGTGAAGTACGGCACAGACTCGTATGTCTGTGCCATTGTTGCCAAAGGCAGCAACAGGCAGATCGATAAAATCAGTCCGAAAAAGAATCTTTTCATAATTATGTGTATTTAGATGATTAAAGATTATCTATGGTATCTATAAATTCGAGAACAAGCAGCATCTCCTCGCTGAGCAGCCCCCAAGCATTCTATGATAATTTATGATTAAATTTATGGACAATTCATGCTCGAATATTCACTGGATATTCTATTTGTTCTCCGCTACGCTATCGAAAGTCCACTGGACTTTCTTCATGTTTATCAAAATATTGAATTAACACGAATAATTAGAAGTCCCCTTACTCATTCGACTCATCACTGCCTCTTGACCAGTTTGAGGTGGTGCTTGTCGGTGGCGGTCTGTATGGAGAGGATGTAGGAGCCTTGGGGCAGACGTGAGATGTCGAGGGTGGTAGCGTGGTGGAAGGTGGCCACCGTGCGGCCGGTCATGTCGAAGATTTCGACGTCTGGGGCTTCGCCGTCAAGGCCGAGGATCTGCACCTGTCCGGTGGCGGGGTTGGGGAAGAGTGCGGGCTGGGGGTGCTCGGCTGGGGAGATGCCCTCGGTGTGCTGTTTGACGAAGTGGGCGGTGATGGAGGAGTCGGAGAGGAGGAGGATGGTGCGGGGGTTGTCGGAGGAGCCGTCGCTCCAGTGGTCGAAGGCGTGGCCTGGGTAGGGTGTGGCGGAGATGGGTACCTGTGAGCCGCCGGAGTAGGTGCCTGCGCCCGACACGGTGCCCATAGAGGGCTGGCCGACGTTGAGGGTGAGCGTGTGCTGTGGCGGGCCGGGCCAGTGTGCTGCGGAGTCGCAGGGCCAGCCGTAGCGTCCGTAGTAAACGTGGGTCTTGGGCTCGCTGCCGTAGAGGGTGTCGCTGCCGCAGACGACGTAGTATCCCTCATCGATAGGGCCGGCAAAGAGCAGGTTGCCGTCCTTGTCGGTGTTGAAAGTGTAGGGGTAAGATCCAATGCCACCATCTATTTGCACTGTCTGTAGCAGCACAAAGCTGTCCTTCACCAAGTCATATATGGCGAAGTAGGAAGCCCATTCATCATCCCGAAGGTTGGTGTGCAGACCCTCCAATATTGCATCGCCACGGTTTATGCCTCCGCCGATAGCCAGCTTGCGTCCGGGCAGCAGGCTCATGCCGATACCGTACATGTTGCCCGGGCCGCGATTGTATTTCACCCACTGCTTGTTGCCCAGCGTGTCGTAGCAGGCCAGAACAAGTTTGTCGAATCCTTGATGCGCAATTATGTCCCCTCCCCATAACGTGTCGCCATCGAAGATATTGTGAATCCCATCTGGGTAGGCGGGGTCATATCCATGTCCGTAAGCCATGACGTAGATCAAGCCTGTTGATTCGTCTATCGCCATGTTGGAGGCTCCATAGTAATTATGTAGGGTATTGGCATTTAGCAGTCTGCTCCAGAGGCACTGTCCCGTGCTGTCGAAGCAGGCTAAAACCGAGTTGGTGTTTCCACCAGATGAGTTATCCACATGTAGTTGGTCACCGAACCAAAGGCTGTCACTCTCCCAGTCATTATTATACAGAAAGTAGTATTTATTGTGATATACAGCTGACTCAAAATAAACAGAAGGGAATTTATTATAACGGAAGTCTAAGGCGAAATGCCGAAATCTTTCACCTTGAGGTGTGCTAAGATAGACGTAGCAGGTACCAGGAACTACGGGAAGGGTGTCATTCATGCAAGTCAATCCCACTAAATGCAGCTTGTTGTCGGAATAAACCATACTCATTGGCTCCCCCAGATAGGCTGTGCGGATTGCCCTGCCATTGTCAGTTCTCATCCAAAGGGCATAGGTCTTCTCATCTACGGGCATTGTATCCAGCACATGGGTGCTGTCGCATAGGTACAATGTCTGGAAGATGCCATTGAAGCTCATAACCAATGTATCTTCTATCATTTCTACAGCTCTGAAAGAAACCGAGCTGCCGGTGGTGTTGTAGGAGTGACAAAATATCGTCCTATACCACTTCATATTGCCCTCGCAGTCGTAGCAGACAACGGCGCAGCACTCTTCGACATTGCAACGAGGTCTATAGACCGACCTGCCTTCAATCTTCACAGAGTAGGAGTTGGCGAAGGAGAGGCAGTAGTAGATATTGTCCTTGCTGTCGCGGAATATCTTGGTAGGGTAGCTTAGAGCTAAAGAAGAAGCCGTACTTGACCCCGCCGAGCGAGACCATTGGAAGGACTGGGCGCGGAGCGGGAGGCCAGAGAGGCATAGCCAGCAGGCCAGGAGCATGATAAGCGTAAAAGATCTCTTCATATTGTTATTTTTTTTATTGTTAATATTCTCATCAATTTTTCAAAAGGCAGTATCCCCATTAAATTTTCAAGAGGCAGTATCCCCGTCAAAAAAGACAAACAGCGAAGCCGCTGCCCGCCCTTTTTGTTTTCTACTATATATAGAGTCAAAAGTACCCATTTTTTTACCCTGACCCCCTATTTTTTTATGATTATTTATGATGCTTTGTTAAATATCTTAACATATACCCCCGCCACCCCCATCACTCGCCCCACCCCATTCGACTCATTCGACTGCCCCACCCCCATCCTCCGCCGAGAGCAGACAAGTCAGCGCCAATATGCCCCCCCCCAACCACGCAGGAGCGGACAAGGTGGCGGAAATATGGCTGGAAGCCATCACCTATAGGGGACTTCTAATTATTCGTGTTAATTCAATATTTTGATAAACACGAGAATATCCAGTGAATATTCGAGCATGAATTGTCCATAAATTTAATCATAAATTATTATGATATGCGGACTTACTCAGGATGCCACTGGCATTCTTCGCATGAAAAAAATTCATGAATAATTCATGGAAATTCGTGTAAAAAAACTTATTATCATTAATTTTTTTGAATTTATAGAGGTTGCCTATAGTAACCGTGGGCGAAATCTCTCTGAGATTTCGCCCACGGCAGGAGATATCGCCCGTCAGTCTGTCTGGAAGCCAGCACCTTGGGGCGAGAATTGCGCATCAGGTGCTGGCTTCCAGCCAGTGACGAGGGCATGCAAAGACCGAGGGCAAGCGGACACGCTTGCCCTCGGTTACTATAAGTAGTGGCTTCCAGCCACCCGAGGGCGGGCATGATGGTGCCAATATGCCCGCCGCCCACGCGAGAACGGGCAGCAGGAGACGGACGAGAGAGGGGCAGACTGACAAAATGTCAGTCCCGCTCTCAGGGCCGAGGAGGCTCGGAGAAGCTCCGCCTTAGCTCCGCCTTAGCTCCGCCTTAGCTCCGCTCGCCGGGCGGAGAAAAAGCGGACGAAAAACGGTCCTATAACGGCCCTCAGGCGGAGGTGAAGCGGCCCAATACTGACAAAATGTCAGTCTCCTCCCCCCAGAGCCATGTCCGCCGCTAATTGTTCGTTGAAGTGCAGTATTTTCTTGAACATGAATTATCATGAATTGCCCATGAATTTAGTCATAAATTATTGTGATATGCGGACTTATCCAGGGTGTCCCTGGCATTCTTTGTATAAAAAAAATTATGATTATCCGCAATCACCACTAATAAATGGAAGATATGTGATGCGTCAGCC
>JAKSML010000034.1 GCA_024400665.1 Bacteroidales bacterium | reverse complement strand
ATTCGTGTAAAAAAATTTATTATCATTAATTTTCTTGAATTTATAGAAGTTGCCTTAATTCAATTCACAGTTCTCAATTATTCAAAGACCACCACTTTCTGGGCGGGAGTTGTGCCAACCTGGACAAGGTAGCAGCCACGGCCGCTCACACGACAGTGCCACAGCTCGGAATCTATGCGTTCCTGATGGCATAGACGGCCTGTGATGTCATACACGCGGACACACTCTCCCACGGCATTCTTCACCACGATGCCGCCCTGCGAAGCCTCTATGCTGCCGTTGAAGGAAGCCACGTCGCTGATGGCAGAAGTTTCCACAAAGTGGTCGAAATAGCCCCACGACGTCTGGTAGGCCGACAAGGTGCCTGATGGTATATACACGGGTATCGTCCTATCCACATTGTCAAATGCCATCGTTCCCACCATGGGAGGCACCTGTGCCTTGGAGGTTATCTCCGTGAGGCCTGTGCAGCCTCTGAAACAAAAGTTGCCTATCTTTGTGACAGAGGCGGGGATGGTCACCTTGGCCAGGCCAACGCAGTCGCCAAAAGCCAGATTGCCAATCTCCGTGATACTGCCACCCATATCAACCATCGCCAGACTGCTGCAGCCTTTGAAGACACCATTCTTAAGAATAGACACTGAAGAGGGAATCGCTATGCTCGTCAGACTCGTGCAGTTGCCAAATACCGAGTTGCCGAGGTCAGAAAGGGTGCTGGGAAGCGTCACGCTGGCGAGACTGGCACATTCGATGAAGGCAAAGTCACCAATGGCACTCACACCTTCGGGCACTGCGGCACTCTCGGCCGAGCCGATACAGCCTGTGAGCGTGGTCATCGTGGCATCACTGTAGTAGAGACTGCCCTCGCGATAACCATTCACAGTCAGCGCATCCCAAGGACTGCCCTCGGCGATGCCGCTATAGATGAGGTTGCGGACAAGATTGAAGGCGGAATATCCGATGCTATCGACCGAGCTGGGTATCACTAATTCGGTCAGATTGATGCAATATCCGAAAGCCTCGTCCTCTATAACCGTCACCGTGCTGGGCACCGAGATCTGCTCCATGCTTCTGCATCTGTAGAAAGCCGAGTTGTTGATGCGTGTCACAGTGGAGGGTATCGTCACACTTGTCAGCCCGTCACAGCCATAGAAGGCAGCGGCACCGATATGAGAGACAGCGTAGCTATGACCTTGATACTGCACGGAGTCAGGTATCACCAGCTCACCCGTAGGGGTCTCGTAGCCTTCCCAGTTTGAGTTGCCCGGAGGATAGACACCGCACTCATAGACATTCGGAGAAAGGATGATAAAATAGAGCGTTTGACCTGTGGGTGCTACGGCACTGAACTGATAGGCCATGGCCGATGTCACGGCGAGGGCCACAAAAACCATAAAAGATACAAATTTCTTCATTTTATATACTATTAAGCCCGCCGAAGCGGAAATTACTATTCATTCTGAATAATGATTGGGCGGTAGCCGACAATACGCATTATTCTGTATTCATTATTTTGTATTCGTCGCGCTCCTGGCGGAGAAGGGCGTCGCGCCAGGCGTTGAGGGTGGTGATGGGGTCGTGGCGGAAATCAACGGGCAGGGCGGCAGGAGACAGGTGGCAGGCGGGGCTGTTCTTGAGGTATTGGAGGATGCGGAGGCCGTCGAGGCGCTCGTGGCAGGCATGGACAAAGCGGTCGCGCGTCTTGAAGTTACGCCGCAGGGGCTCCCAAAGCTGGTCGGTGGCGAGCTGCTGCCGCAGGAAGGGCGAGAGAGGGGTCTCGATATCGGCATCGTAGAGGGCTGGGAAGAGGTCGATGGTGGCCTTGACGGCATCGAAGCCCTCAGGAGCGTAGAAGGGGTAGCTCTCATCCATGGCGTCGAGGCCGCGGGCTATGGCAGGGCCTGTGCCAAAAGGCACACGGGCGGAGGTGCGTCCCTGAGGTCTCACATAGAGAGCGTCGTAGGGCGCATCGAAGCGTTGGAGGATCTGTCCGGTCTTGGCAAACTTCTGCATGAGGTAGAAATCCTCGCCACCCATGAGAGGGGTGATGCCGCCAACGCGACGGTAAGCCCAGGCAGGACAGACGATAGCAGAGCCGAGAGCGGTGAAGGCGTATGGGCTGCCGATGCGGAGAAGCCCGAGGTGGTAGTGGCGCATATAGCACTCGTAGCGCAGCATGGCGCGGTCGAGGTCGTCGCAGCCGCTGAGAGGATGATAGTAGGGCACGCTGAAGGCCTGATGACGGGGATGACTGTTGAAGGTATGGAGGAGGGCTTCGAGATAGAGAGGGTCGAAGTCGGTGTCGGCATCAAGGCTGACGAGGATCTCGTCGTCGTCGCACTCTTGAAGGATGCGGTCGAAGAGCTCTTTACGAGCATAGCCTACACCACGGCGTTTGCCGCTCCAGCCCAACCCAGGAGAGCTGCGATCGATGACCACTAAGGGGAGGTCGCGCACCTCAGCGAGAAGCTTCAGACAGCGCTGGTTCTCTTCAAAGCCGTAGCCACCTTCGACGTTATTGACGCAAAGATAGAGGGTGAAGTCCTGGCATGTCTGACGGCGGAGGCGTTCCAGTAACAACGGGAGGTTGTCCAGCTCGGCAAGCATGGGCACGGCAACAGAGAGATGGCGGTATTTGTAGATAATTGACAATCGGTAACTAATATTAGACTGAAGTCCTATGACACAGCTACTTTTTATAGTTTGATGACTTTGACGGGATGACCTTTGACATTGAGGATATGGAGGCCAGCAGGACGGTCAGATAAGTCGTAGCGAAGGGTGCCTTCAGAGGTCTCGACGCTCAGCGGTCCGCACGTAGGGTTGGGATAGGCCACAAAGGGCTGCTGGTCAATCTGGCGGATGCCGACGATGGGTGTCTCAGGGATGGCGTGAACCTCGTCGATGAAGCGGATGAGGGCACTGCTTTGGTACTGCCAGTAGCGGGGCAGCTGAGCCGAAGAAAGCTTCTTGACAGTGGAGAGTTCCATAGTAATCTCGCATACGCCGTGGCAGTAGTTGAAATAGTCCTGTCGGCCGTTGGGGATGACATACCAGTCGCCGCCTTGGAGGTAGCCGCTGCGGATGACATCGGCGAAAAGGCTTGCATTATAGTGGCGGCTGGTATCGACATAACGTTGCGAGACCTGCTTCCACCAGTCGGCATAGGGATGAGGCCGCTCGTAGGAGGTGAAGCTGTCCCAAGGGTAGTTGAGCACCTCGGAGCCGCCGTGGATGTTCGCGCTGAGGCGGAAATGATGCGCGGCAACGTAGGCTATCATCGCCTCATTCTCCTGCTGGATGGGGTCGATGGGGTCGGTGCCGAAAGGGTCGGGATAGTTACGGTTGAGATCGACATAGTTGGCATTGTAGCGCCAAGCCAAGGCCACGGTGCTGTTGCCACCACGATAGGTGCCGTCAGGATTGGAGAGGGGGTTGATATAGACAACGGTGTTGTTGAGCAGCTGCGTGATGTAGGCATTGGAGCCGTAGGAGGTGAGGAGGGTGTCAGCAAGGCGGAGCATGAGGTAGTAGCCAGCAATCTCGTCGCCGTGCATGGTGGAGGTGAGAAATACCTCAGGACGGCCTGTGGGGTCGGCGCCCGGCTCCGCGCCGGTGATGGCGAGGGCAAGGATGAGACGGCCTTCAACGGAAGTGCCTATGGTGTCGAGACGGCAGAAGGCGGGATACAAGTCGGCATAGCGCTGCATCATCTCAAGGTATAGCTCGTAGGTGGGATAGCGATCCCATGCAGCAGTCATCTCCTCAAGGGAGGAAGCCATAAGGAGGGCCTTGGGCTCAAGAGTGTCGGACACGGGAGGGAATGCGTCGGGGCGGGGCTTGAGGACTTGCGCCTGCGCATAGATGGTGCCAACCAATAGGACGAGAAGGATAGCAGCGCGTTTCATATCAATTTATGCAGGGGTGTTGTTGTTGCGGAAGGTGAAGAGGAGGTTGCCAAAGAAGTTCCAGACGGTGGTGATAACAATAGATATAAACTTGAGCACATAGAAGTACTTGATGAAGATGACGAAGTGGAAGCCCTGGCCAGCCTCGACGCTCCAGCCTGGGAGGGCAAGTTCGAGGAGGTAGATGGTGAGGGTGCTGATGCCGAGGCCTACGAGAGAGACAAGGAAGAACTTGAGGTACTCTTTGCCCACCTGTTTCTCGTGGCTGCGGAAAGTCCAGATACGGTTGAAGAGGTAGTTGGAGGAGGCCGCCAGCGTGAAGCTGCAAGCATTGGCCACAAGGTCGGGCCAGTGGAAGACCTCGACGAAGAGTATGAGGAAGCCATAATCGACTATCATTCCCGAGAAGCCGACGATGCCGAATTTGATGAATTTCCAGATAAGATTCATTATGCCGTGGTAATCGTGGTAAGGCCAGTTTCGAATTATTGGTAGTGCGGATATATGCCGGCCTTCTATTAAAGTTTTATTAACAAAAGCTACCCTTTGTTCGGGCGATGCCCTAAAATGGAGAATTGAGAATTGGTGACAAGGGCTGACGCGGGTGCGGGCTCTGGTCGCCAATTCTCTGGTGGTGCTATGCGAGCACTATAGGCTTTAGAAGCGGGCCTCGTTGGGGTCGTGGGGAATGCCGGTCTTGCGGATCTTGCCAGCGGCCTGAGGAGCCTTGGGACGGCTGATGCGATGTGCGGGCTTCTTGACGCGGGGCACATACTTGATGTCGCCGTCACCGTTGACTTCGAGGTCATAGACCTTGCCCGTGGAGAGGTTGACCTTGATATGCCAATAGTGGCCGCAGCCGCCCTCGGTGAGGACGATGTCCTGGCGCAGACGCTCGGCGGCGTTATCGTCCCATACAAAGTTGACCCACACGATATGACATCCCGTGAGGTCGGTGAAACCGACATACTGACGCTCATACTTACGGATGTGCTCATCAATGACGGGGCACATGCCCTCCTGGTTGATGTGGTGACGGTTCACGTATGCGAGCCTTTTCTGAATGAGGCGCTCGGCCTCAGCAATGTCTTCCTCGGTGGGAGTGTAGCGGCCGTCCTGGTTCTCGATGGTGAAATCGACATCCCAGCTCTCATGGAAGGAATAACCATGATAGTTGCTGCCATTAATTTCCTCATAATCCCACGTCTCAACGGGGACAACATAGTCCTGTGCAGAGGCAATTCCGCAAAAAAGCATGGCCAAAGCCAATATCGCTGCAGTTCTTTTCATATTGTTTCTCAGTATTTTCAAAGTGCGTTAATATAACGCGAAATTTGATGCAAAAGTACACAGATTTTATAAAATACACAAAATTTTTTTTCAGTATCAAAAAAAATTCATATATTTGCAATTTGATAATGAATGGGATAAGAGCATCTCATCTGTATCGGAAAATATTAAAGATGAGAAGATTGGAAGACGTTCAGATATTCAGATGTTCAGACAAACAGACACTCAGAAATCTGAAAATCTAAAAATCTGAAAATCTGAAAATCTTTCTTCAAATCTTCAAACAGACACTCGGAAATCTAAAAATCTGAAAATTATATAACATGAAAAAATTCGTAACTGTAAAAGAAGCTGCCGACATGATTCAGGACGGCATGACTGTAATGGTTGGCGGATTCCTCGGCGTAGGCAATCCCATCGCATTAATCGACGCTCTTGTTGAGAAAGGTGTGAAAGACCTTACCATCATCTGCAACGACACCGCTTATCCTGAAGTGGGCGTGGGCAAACTCATCACCAACCACCAGGTGAAGAACCTCATCGCCACCCATATCGGCACCAACAATAACACCATCGACCAGATGAACTCTGGCGAGCTCCATGTTACGCTTCAGCCCCAGGGCACCCTCGCTGAGCAGATTCGCGCAGCTGGCGCAGGCCTCGGCGGCGTGCTCACACAGACCGGCCTCGGCACTGTGGTGGAGAACGGCAAGCAGAAAATCACCATCGACGGCAAGGAATACCTCCTCGAAAAACCTGTCCACGCTGACGTGGCTATCATCGGCGCCAACATCGCCGACGAGAGCGGCAACCTCGTCTATAAGGGCACCTCTCAGAACTTCTGCCCCATGATGGCTACCGCAGCCGACGTGGTAATCGTCGAACCTCAGGAAATCGTCAAGGCTGGCGAAATCGCTCCCGAGGCTGTCAAGACCCCCGGCATCTTCGTCGATTACATGATTAAGAAATAAGACTGTGAACTGTGAAGGAGTGAACTGTGAACTGACAAATGAGGGATTCCGCCCTTAGTGCACAAGTCATAGGTCACTAATCACAAAAAAGGGCAACCGCCCTAATTATCAATTATCAATTATCAATTAAAAAATATGGCAATTACCTCTATGCTCCGCGTTCGCATGAGCGCAAAAGACGCCCACTACGGCGGAAATCTCGTTGATGGCGCACACATGGTCCACCTCTTTGGCGATGTCGCTACCGAACTCCTCATCAAACAAGACGGCGACGAAGGTCTCTTCTGCGCTTACGACATGGTCGAGTTCAAAGCTCCCGTCTATGCCGGCGACTATATCGAGGCTTACGGCGAAATCACCCACGTTGGCAACACTTCCCGCAAGATGAAGTTCGAAGCCTACAAAGTCATCCGCACCCTCCCCGAAATCAGCGCCAGCGCTGCCGAGGTGCTCGAAGAGCGCGTGCTCGTATGCCGTGCCACCGGCACCTGCGTCACTCCCAAAGAGTGCCAGCGTTACAACAAATAAGACACTCCATCCCCACGGAAACTGTTAAAAAACAACACATACAAAGCCCTCGCATCCCGGGGGCTTTTTTATACCTACCGCATCATGCAGAAAAAGAAACTCGGCATACTGCCTAAAATACTCATCGCCATAGCCCTCGGTATCGGATGCTCGTTCTTCTTCCCCGGGTGGCTGGTGCGAGTGTTCCTCACCTTCAACTCCATCTTCAGCAACTTCCTCGGACTCTTCATCCCGCTGCTGATCATCGGCCTCGTGGCTCCCGGCATCGCTGACCTCGGCAAGGGCGCAGGCAAGCTGCTGCTCATCACCGTGGTGCTGGCCTACGGCTCTACGGTGCTCTCAGGCGTATTCGCCTACACCTCTTGCTACCTGGCCTACCCTCACATCCTCGGCAACGGCCTCTCCGCCCTCGGCAGCACTGACATGAGCAACACGCTCACCCCCTACTTCACCATTGAGATGCCCGCCTTCATCTCCGTCACTTCGGCACTGGTCATGGCATTCATGCTCGGCCTCACCACCGCCACCATCGAAGGCACCACGATGAAAGGCGTGCTGATGGACTTCCGCGACATCGTCACCAAGGTCATCACCAGCGTCATCATCCCCTGCCTGCCGCTCTATATCTTCGGCATCTTCCTGCAGATGGGCGCCGAAGGACACGTCGGCGCAGTGCTGGGCGCCTTCCTCAAGATTGTAGGCTTCATCTTCCTCCTCCATGTCACCGAACTAGTGTTCCTCTTCCTCGTGGCTGGCGGCGTGAGCAAGAAAAACCCCTTCAAAGCCCTCGTCACCATGCTGCCCGCCTACGTCACCGCCTTAGGAACCGCCTCCTCGGCTGCCACCATCCCCGTGACGTTGCAGCAGACGCTCAAGAATGGCGTGCGCAATGAGACAGCCAGCTTCACCGTGCCGCTGTGCGCCACCATCCACATGCCTTGCAGCATACTGAAGATTACCGCTGTGGCCTACGCCATCTCGCTGAGCATGGGCATGCCCTGCGACTTCGGCACCTATATCGGCTTCATCATGATGCTCGGCATCACCATGGTAGCAGCCCCCGGAGTGCCTGGCGGCGCCATCATGGCAGCCCTCGGCCTGCTGGCCTCCATGCTCGGCTTCGATGCCAACATGCAGGGCCTCATGATTGCCATCTACATAGCCATGGACAGCTTCGGCACAGCTGGCAATGTGACCGGCGACGGCGCCATAGCCCTCATCATAGACCGCATCCGCGGCGAACAGAACGGATAATGCAGAAGCGGACCTCCTGCCCGCTTTGATGAAAACATCTAAAAGCGGAGCCTCATGGCTCCGCTTTTTTGCTATATTACACCTCTAACCATTGAATTCGCAAAATCTGCTATCTGTTCTTTTATGGCAGTTACCATCTCTTCAATTATGATTTTTCGCTTATCACTGCTAATTATGTCAAATGTGTTAGTATTCGGTTTCGTGAAATCCCAAAAATACAAACAAGATTGAGAGGGTGTTCTATCTTTCAAATATACCCAAAAATACCAATCATTACCTTTTATTTTATCTTTAGCGTATTCTTCCAAGACTTGTTTCAATTTATCATCTATTTTGTTGTTTGTACTTTTCTTAACACCCAAGAAAAATCCGTTAAAATCGTCGCAACTTGTCTGCAAGGTCCAAGTAAGATCTTTCTCCTTAATGCAATAACGAAATTCTGCAGATTTCCGCTTCTTTAGTCCACCGTGTACAATATCATCAATATTAATAAACCTCTTAGTAACATTGATATTCTTATTACATAGTGCTTCACTCATTTCGTTCTTGAAGTCATCAATGGTATGCCAACAAATGTGTTTGTAGTTCGTGATAAGCATTTTCGTTGATTGAAGATTTTCCTCGTTTTTGCCTACCAATGTTGCCAACTCTTTACGTTCCTCAATATTAATATCACCTGTCATATTATTTATAAGTTTTATATATTGGTTTATAGCTTCTCTAAGATACGGTTGCGCATAAGTTTCTTTTACCAAGTTCTCCAACCAACGCTTTATCTCTCTTGGGTAGTCAATGCAACAAACTTTATCTTTAATTTCTGGTGTTTTATTGTTTGTACCTATACTTTCCTCCGATGGCTCATGCCTATCGAGAGTAAGGTAATATACTTCAATTCTTTCTTTACAATACCTTTCTGAAAGAATTGTCTGATAATATCCTTCCAATTGTCCTCTATCACTATGATTACTGTCTCCTGCGTTTATTTTATTCTCTATGATTATTGCCGATCTGGTTTGGGGGTCTCGGATTAGGATGTCTATTTTCTTGTGTTCTGACCATGTTCTGTTGTTAGGAATCACCTCGACACCTTTGTCGAAAGATAGGTTGCTACCGATAGCATCCAAGAACAGTTTCAATGGGAAAGTTCCCATTTTGTGTGGACCTTTCGGATCAAGTAACGAAGAGATAAAACGAGAATGCAATTCCTCTTCGCTATCACGTTTTACTAGTGTGGTGAAAACATTAAAGCGTTCTTCTGCTTCTTTTTTTTGTTGCCATTTTTCACGGACTATGTTAATCTCCTTAAGTAGGTTTTGCAAGTTATCCATGGGCTAAAATTTTTGACGATTATATTTCATTTGGTTTCAATTAATCTAACTGGACTAAAATGAGTGAAGTATTATGGGTCTATCACCTTGATTTTAGTGACTCTCCCGTTGTGCCATTCCATTTCTACGGTTTGGCCGCCGCGAGTGCGGAGGCCGCGGACACAGCCGTCTTTCCAAGCCGCGGGCAAGGCAGGAAGGGGGACGATGCCGCCCTTCTCATCGCTCTGCAGCAGCATCTCGCAGAGACCCGCGCAGCCGCCGAAGTTGCCGTCAATCTGGAAGGGGCTGTGGGCGTCTAAGAGGTTGGGATAGGTGCCGCCGCCTCGCACGGCGTCAGGACCAGCGTAGCCGTCGGGACTGATATACCGCAGCAGCCGACGGTAGGCCTGATAGGCGTGCTCGCCATCGTGCAGCCGCGCATAGAGGTTGATGCGCCAGCCTGTGCTCCACCCCGTGCTCTCATCGCCACGGAGCTCGAGGGTGCGGGAGCAGGCACGCAGCAGGGCGCTGTCTCGCACGTTGCTATAGTCAATGGTGTGGCCTGGGTAGAGGGCGTAGAGGTGCGACTGATGGCGGTGCATGGGCTCGCTGTCGTCCCAGTCGTGGTACCACTCTTGGAGGTTGCCCCTGCGGCCAATCCTATAGGGCGGCAGTTCTCTCAACACAGAATCGACTTGAGAGACGAATTGCCTATCACACCGCAGCACTCTCGCCGCCTTGCAGACATCTGTGAGACATTCGCGAATCATGGCTATATCGGCCGTGCCGCCATAGAACGTGGCGCCGCGGCGGCCGTCGGGCAGGAGATAGCTGTTCTCGGGCGAGGTGGAGGGCATGGGCATCCTGTAGCCGTCGTGCCGCACCAGCCAGCCGAGGCAGAACTGCGCCGCACCTTTCAACACGGGGTAATACTCGCGCAGGAAAGCCGTGTCGCGACTATAGAGGTAATGCTCCCAGATGTGGGTGGAGAGCCAGGCACCGCCCATGTTCCAGCAGGCCCACACAGGGTCGCCGCTGCCGAGGCCCACGGGGTTGGCCATAGCCCAGATGTCGCTGTTGTGCGCCAGGCACCAGCCCGCTCCTACCCCATACACGTTGCGCGCCACCTCACGACCGTTCTGGCTCACATTCTTGAGGAACGTGAGCAGCGGCATGTGCATCTCGGGGAGAGCCGCCGCCTCGGCGGCCCAATAGTTCTCGGAGAGGTTGATATTGGTGGTGTAGTTGCTGCTCCACGGGGGCAGCAGATGTTCGTTCCAAAGCCCCTGCAGATTGGCGGGGACGCCCTCGGTGCGAGAGCAGCTGATGAGGAGGTAGCGGCCATATTGGAAATAGGTCTCTTCCAAGTCGGGGTTGGCCTCGCCGAGCTCGGTATAGCGGCGCAGCTGCACATCGGTGGGCAGCCGCATGATGCTGTCGGGCGTATGGCCGAGAGAGAGCGTCACACGGTCGAACAGCGGCTGATAGTCTCTAAGATGCCGCTCAAACAAATCTATATCGTCGTACTTCGAGGCGGCGTCAATACGCTGGCGGACGATGTCTTTATAGTCGATACCCTCCTTCACGGGGTCTTTGTCGAAACCATTGAACGAGGTAGCATTGGCGATGAGCAGGTAGCATATATCTGCGCCGGAGACATACAGTCTGTCGCCTTTCTGGCGCAACTTCAGCGGCTTGTCGTCAACGGCATATTGCTTGTCTTTGACCACCTTCACGATGGTGCGGAAATGGATGCCGCGCTCAGCGTCGTACCAGAATTTCTGCGGGGCGTAGGTGTAGCCTGGCAAAGAGTGGTAGGCGGCATAGCCGTCCATGATGATCTCATCGCCGGAGATGGTGATGCGGTGCGGCAGCTGGGAGCCGAGCCTCAGCGAGAACGACAAGCCTATCTCTGAGAGCGACACCACCATCACCTGGTCGGGATGGCTGCAGAAATAGCGACTCATACGCTGTTCGGTGCTGCATTCTGCAATAGCGTCGTTGAGGTCGAGCTCGCGATAATACGACGAGCTGCGGCGGCTGTGAGGGTATTCGATATAGAGGGTGCCCAAAGGCTGGTAATTCTCGCTGTAGTGACCTTGCAAGCCGTGCTGAAGACTGTCGGCAGCGCGGCAGTCCTCGCGCCGCAGCGCCTCGCGCACCTGTTCCAACGCATGGGAATATGTAGCAGAATCGAAGCGGGAGCGCTCCGGCTCGCCCGTCCAAAGGGTGATATCGTTGAGGCTGATGCTATCGACTTCCGTGCCGCCATAGACGATGCCGCCCAAGGTGCCGTTGCCTATCACCAGCGCCTCCTCGAAATACCGTGCAGGGGCATCATACCGAAGGCTCTGCGCCTCGACGCAGAATGCCGACAGCATACATGCCGCCATCGCCGCTATCTTTATCCGACTTCTCTTCATCCGACATGGTTTTTTATCTCTTTCTTCACCCACGCCAAATCACTGCAGGTCAGAATGGGTATCAGTCTCTTTATCTCCTCGATGTCTTTATCCCACCACCGCAGTCGCAGCATTAGGGAGATAAACTCATCGTCAAAGCGCCTGCGTATAACCTTGGCGGGATTGCCGCCCACAATGGTGTAGGGCTCCACGTCATGGGTGACCACGCTGTTGAGAGCGATGATGGCACCATCGCCGATATGCACGCCAGGGAGAATCACAGCGTTTTGCCCAATCCACACATCATTGCCAACCACAGTGTCGCCCTTGAGGGGTATCTCGCTTTGTGGCGGGACAGACTGCCCCCATCCTTCAAAGATATAGAACGGATAGGTGGATGCGGCATTCATCTGATGATTGGCACCATTCATCACAAATTCCACTCCCGCGGCTATCTGACAGAACTTGCCGATTATGAGCTTATCACCATTGAAATCATAATGATGCGTCACATGACGCTCAAAGTCTTTATCACTAAAATAGGTGAACTCGCCAACCTCGATATTGGGGCGGGTGAGCGTAGGTCTGACGTATGTCAGGCTTTCGATGCCTCGAATGGGGAACACCTGGTTGGGGTTGGGTATAGCAGTGTCATTCATCATCACGGACAGATTTTTTGAGCGTGCAAAGTTACGAATATTTTTTCATTTACCACAACTCTGAAGAGATATTTTCCGCTGTATATGATTTATAACTGATTTTCTCAAGGTGGGTTCTATAAATTGATTTCTTGTGATTTTGGAGTGGTTTTCGAGCAGATTGCTGTGCAGAACATGAAGAATGTCCAGTGGACATTCGATAGCGAAGCGGAGAACAAGCGGGCTACTCGACTGAGTGATAAACAGCAAGATGCCGAACCGATACAAGCCGAATGCAATCGAGAGTTCACTCTCGAATTGCTGAGGCGCAAAGAGGTCATCGCAAGATAAAAACGCCCAAAATCACAGAAAAGTATTTTATGTTTCATAACCACTTATACGTTGAATTTATAGAACCCACCTCAAGCAAAACAAGAGCGAGGTTCAGTGAACCTCATGGCAAAAAGGTTATCAATCTCATTTTATCTCCTTAACCAATTAATCAGAAATTATTATTGAACAGCGTTTTATGATTATCAAATTTCTGGAAAATTTCTGATAATTTCTTTCAGTCTTGTAGGTTTGCTACAGCAAACTACAAGCAAAAAAGCATTTATCGAACCCACCTACAATATTAGAGCCATATTTTTCACGACTCAAAAAGGCCGCCACGGCTGGCGGCCCTCACCTGGATATGGTTTTAGAAAAGTACTGCTTATGCTATCTCGATGCGCTGGGCCAGGGCCTGCTTCTCCTCTTCGGTGAACTTGGGGAGCGTCACACGGAGGATGCCGTTCTCCACCTTGGCGCTGATCTGCTCCTTCTTCACGTTCTCGGGCAGGCTAAGCATCTGCTTGAACTGCATGCTTTTGAACTCGCGGCGTAGGTAGTTCTTCTCGCTCTTCTCCTCCTGCTCCTCCTTGTGGAGCATCTCGATGACGAGGTTGTTCTCGCTGTTCACCGTGAGGCTCAGGTCCTCCTTGCCGAGGCCGGGGACGCACAGCTCCAGCTCATACTCCTTGTCGCTCTCCATGACGTTCATCTTGGGCATGTAGCGCTGCTCGTCGGCGCGGATGTTCCAATTGCTCATGTCGAAAAGCTCGTTGAATAATGCGGGCATCAAGTTTTGGTTTCTGTTTACAAGTAACATAATTTTTATCTCCTATTTTTGGTTATTAATTACTATTTTTTTATTCCTGCCAGCCTTTCCTGTCGGCCAACACCCTATACAGTGCAAACTCCGTGCCAAAACAGGAAACATGACAAAATGTCACTATATGCCATCTCAAAGGCATCAAATACTGACAAAATTTCCGAAAAATAGGACAAACTATGCCTCGCGAGCAAGATACTGCCGTGCCATAGCGGTGTAGGAATCATCCTCGTCCAGCTCTATGACGTGCCGAAGGTCCTCCTCGCCACGCTCCCTCTCGCCAAGATTGAGGTAATAGATGCCGCGGTTAAGATAGCCCAGCGCCGCCATCACGCCCAGCTCTATGGCCTTGTCGAAATCGGCCAAGGCACGCGCCCGCTCCCCCATCATGCCGTAAGCCGCGCCACGGTTGAGCAAAGCCCGCGAAAAGAGCGGCCGCAGCCTCAGCGCCCTGTCGAAATCGACGATGGCACGCTCAAAATCGCCATGCTGATAATGCCAGAAGCCGCGATTGTTATAGGCCTCGGGCTTCTTCGGACAAAGCCGCACACCCATCTCATAATCGGACAAAGCCTTCTCATCCTCGCCCATGGCGGCATAAGCCATGCCGCGGGTGATATAGATGTCGCCGTCCTTGGGCGTGAGCACGGCAGCCTCAGAAAGCATCTCTGCCTGCCGCTGCGGGTCATCCTCCCAGTAAGCCTCCTGATAAAGCCGCAGCGCCTCATCCCTGCGCCGCCTCTCGGCGCCATAGAGCAGCCTGCTGCCGCTCACAAACACATGGCCCACAAGCTGCCTGTCAGCCCTGTCGCCACACCTGTTCCTGCCTTTCCTTATCTTCATAGACGTATATATTATGCTTTGTAAGCCGCTCGGATAGGTCGTGTATGACCCTCCTATCCGCTCATCATTTCGACCTGCAAAATTACACAAATTTTCTCACATCACACTACGAAATGTTAAATTTTAAGATTATTTTAACACGGATTTCACATCTCGAAAGCCCTGCGAAGCTCCGCCTTAGCTTCGCCTTAGCTCCGCTCTAGCTCCGCTCCAGAGGCGGAGCAGAGGCGAAGTTTGAAATGTTAAAAAGCGGAGCTGCATAGAACCTCGCCCGCAGTCTCGGAAAACATGCCTCGAAACGGGTGGGACAACCCTTTTCGACCCATTCTACTCACTGCCCCACCCGACCCGTGATATGCCTTGGCCTCGGCCCAGACAATGGGCTTTCGACTCATTCGATTCGTTCGACTGAAGAGATTGCCCTACCACCCCGCCATCACATTTGAGGACTTTGATTTCTCCATACAATAGATAGGAATCGAAAGTCGAATAAGGTATTCGACTGTTCGATTCGACTGACAAATAATTGTTTTTCACGACATTTCTGTGCCAGTCGAATGAATCGAATGAGGTGCTTCCGCAAAAAGCTACCGCATCCAGCCTTCGAGCTTGTAGATCTTGGAGGTGAGGAGGCGGCTTTGGTGGCGGGCCTTGTCGTGGTGCCAAGCCTCTACACGGACGGCGTAGGGCTCGTCCCAGCTGCCTTCGTAGATGGTGAACTCCTGCCGCGACACTATCTGGCCGAAGGCTTCATGACCCGCGAAGGAGACCTTCGTGCACTCGGTGATGCTCTCCTTCGAGAGGCGGATGTCCTCCGTGACCTCGTAGCACTTGAGGAAGACGTAGCCGTCGCTGAGGGCGGGGGCATAGAGGTCGTACTCGTAGATGCCCGGCTGCGAGCCCTCGTGAATCTGGAGGTAGGTGAGGCTGTCGAGACTGTCGATGACGGGCGTGACGGCCTTTTTGAAGGTGCCTACGGTGTCGTTCATGCCATAATATATATGGTCCTCATCGACCAAAGGAAGCTCGCATTGGAGCGTGTCAGGAATGGGGTGCTCACGCCCGAAGGTGTCTGCCTCATCAACGGCAACCATCCCCGCCATGGCGGACACTGCGGAAATGAAGAGCAGCCCCACAAAAAGCACGAACGAGGTCAGCCCGCCGAAGGCTACGCCTATCAGCTGCTTCCACCTCTTGGCAACAATGGCAGCGACAAAGGTGAACGCCTGCATGAAGAGGAGGCCGACAAGGAGCCAGAAGAGCACATCGGGAAATTCATCTCTTTGCAGATAAAAGCCCATTACAACCAAGGCCGCAAAGGTGGCCACAGGCCACACCCACCAAAGGCGGACTACTTTCTCCCAAAAGGTGTCTGTATTCATATTATATAGGTGGGTTCTATAAATTCATTTTTTAGCCTCCTGAATGGGCAGAACCCGTTAAC
>JAKSML010000033.1 GCA_024400665.1 Bacteroidales bacterium | reverse complement strand
GCTGGGACACGAACTATTTGTTCTCTCTGCTGACAATTTGATGCGTTTGCCCTGCAGCATGGAGCTGGTGCCATTCGAGCAGGGCAAAGAGCCGAAAGACCTCATTCTACTCATTCGACCAACTTGAGGCTGGAGCCTAAAGGGGATAGCGTGTCGAAAAACCCCATTCTACTCATTCGATTCGTTCGACTTCCAAAACAGCTCCGCAGAAGCCCCTCTCTCCTCCACCCAGCCTTCGCTCATAGAAGCGGAGGTTGAGCGGAGCTAAGGCGAAGCTAAGGCGGAGCTTCGCTGGGCCTATATATGCCCTAAATATGTCCCCAAACAGCCCTCTCCTACCCCTCAGTCGAACAATCGAACGAGTCGAATGAGGTCGTTTCAGAAAAAGCTTTCGAGACCGAGACAAAAAACTCATCACCGACCCAAAGAAGGTATTGAGTCGAATGCCGAGCAACAAAAATCACACAAGCATACTACTTTTGGAAAGATTTAACATTTAAAATACTGACTATATCAGAAAAAATGTGTAATTTTGCATCTTGAAAAATGACACGGCCGACGGCGGGGCTAAAGGGCTCAGCCCATTCCGAAGGTCGAGAATAAAATGCTTGAGCCCGCTTTAAGTATAATGAATATGAAAAAAGCTTTATTGTTTTTGGCGGTTGCTTCCCTGCTGGCTTTTGCGGGATGCGTGACTACTGACCTTACAAACCCGCTGCTGCCCGAAGTCTCGTTGTCTGATATGGGCTATCACGGGCCTGTGAAATCGGTGAGCACGAACTATGTGATGACCTTTTCTTCGGATAGCTCGATATGCTATTGGCTGCCTGATTCAACACTGAAAGAATTCTCTACTGAGGGCAAATGTGTGAATGAAAGTTTTCGGCGCCATTATGAGGCTGAGACCGAGCAATATGTTTACGACAGCCTCGGCCGCTTGGTGGCGGACACCCTCCGCTCGGAGGGCGATAACGTGATGGCATATCGATACAGCAGCGAGGGCCGCCTACAATCCACGGAGTCTTATTTTGAGTTCGGGGACACATGGACTATGGTCAGGCAGACTTTTTTCGAATATGACGCTATGGGAAGGCCTGTCTTGGCGAGAGACCAGCATGACACCACCCGATACTATTACGACAAACGCGGCCGCGTGGTGAGAGAAGAGACCTCCAAAGAGGTGTATAGCACGTTCCGCTATGACAAGAAGGGCCGCGTGGTCGAACGCTGCAACTATTTCAGTAATAACTGGTGGACGAGTACATACCGCTACGACAAGCACGGAAACACGATAGAGACATCCTCGATAGAGCGTGTTTCGGGAAGCGGGATGGTGCTGTACAACACCTCTACGAACTACACCTACACGTATTTCGACAAATACGGCAACTGGATAAAGGCCCAAATCATCGTAAAGGAGAAAGATGCGAGGATGGGCAGCAACTCGGAATGGCACTACGACGTCAACCGCATAATCGAATACTACTAATTAATTGAGAATTGGGCGGGAGCCATCCCTATAACCTACAAACCTACAACCTTCTATCTACTAATTCACAAACCATCTAATCTGCAAACTTATATCACCATGAGCAAAGTATATTTTTCCGACATGCACGTGAAGATGGGCGACAGCCTCCTCGGCAAGTTCGAGCGGCTCATCACCCAGGCGGGCATAGACCAAATCAATTTCAAAGACAAATTTGTGGCTGTGAAGCTGCATTTCGGCGAGGTGGGCAACATGGCCTTCCTGCGCCAGCAGTATGCCCGCGTGCTCTGCGACCACATCAAGGCTCGCGGCGGCAAGCCCTTCCTCACCGACTGCAACACGCTCTATGTGGGCTATCGCAACAACGCCCTCAACCACCTCGACGCCGCTTACATGAACGGATACAGCCCGCTCTCGACAGGGGTCCACACCATCATCGCCGACGGTCTCCGCGGCACGGACGAGCGCCTCATTCCCGTAGAGGGCGGCGAATATGTGAAGGAGGCTAAGATTGGTGCCGCTATCGCCGAGGCCGATATCATCATCTCGCTCTCGCATTTCAAGGGTCATATCAACGCTGGGTTCGGAGGCGCACTGAAGAACATCGGCATGGGCTGCGGCTCCAAGAGCGGCAAGATGGAGATGCACAGCAGCGGCACGCCCCGCATCAGCTCGCGGCGCTGCATAGGCTGCGGCTCATGCGTGCGGAACTGTGCAAACAACGGTGTGCATATCGTTGACGGCAAAGCCGTTATCGATGAATCCAACTGCCTTGGCTGCGGATACTGCATAGCCTACTGCCCCAAGGATGCCATCATGACGAAATGGGACGAGGCCAAGCCTGTGATGAACAAGAAGATTGCCGAATACACGAAGGCCGTACTGGCGGGCAAGCCCAACTTTCACATCAACATGCTGATTGATGTGTCGCCCGAATGTGACTGCGACAGCTGCAACGACATTCCTGTCATTCCCGACGTGGGCATGTTCGCCTCGTTTGACCCCGTAGCCCTCGACCAGGCCTGCGTGGATGCCGCTAACTCCCAGCCTATTATGCCTGGCAGCGTGGCCGCCCACAACGCAGAGCATAACCACGAAGAGGACCACGATGTCTTCCACCTCGTGCACCCCGACACAGACTGGGCCGCCGGCCTCGACCATGCCGAGAAACTCGGCATCGGCACAAGAATGTACGAGTTGGTGAAGTTGTGATATGTGATGTGTGGCACGACAGCTGTCCACGACAGCCTCAACACACAATTCACTATCACTCATCACTCAAAGGGTACTGCCGAAAATAATCTTCTACCTCCTGCCGACGATCCTTTGCCAGTGGGCTGAATTCGTTGTTCGCGGCAATTATTTCATCCACATACTGTCTCCACTCATCTGAGGACAAATAGCGACGTTGGGCATCAATGTATTTTACCAACTCGGCTTTGGTGCTATCGACATCGGCAATCAGCCAAGTGCCCTCCTCATTGACAAGTTCCATGCTGTGTTCTTGTACCTGCCCACAATCCACCACCAGGAAATGGACATGGGCATGAGCGCCGTTGGCCTCGACACGGATATTCTTCACGTATGTATCATCGCAACCACCATTGCCGGTGATGAAATAATACAGCCACTCATCACTGCCGATCTCGCCAATGCCATCGCTGGGTATAGCCCACGCGTGATGCAAAAGGCTGTAATACGCTTCGGTACAGACAGTCTTGGTATTGGGGAAAATCTCATGGTCGGGAATCAGAGACACAATATGTCTCACTTCGACTTCGGTAGGGGGTGCTACCTCCCGAGGTTTAATCCGCCCACAGGATGCCAGCAGCAACAGGACTAAAACGGCAAGAGGGAGTGTCCTCTTCATATATAATGCAATTTTTCAATAGATTAGCGTTTCCGCACTATTTCGGTCGTTCCTTGCGAATTGTGAAGCACCACGGTGACGGCATGAGTCTCGCCGTTGCGATAGTAGGTCACGTTGATGAGGTCGCCTGGGTTGTAGCGTCCAAGTTCCTCCATCATCTCGGCAAAACTATTAACCTGCACCCCCGCCACGCTGAGGAGTATGTCGCCTTTTTGAAGACCTGCCTTCTCGGCTGCGCAGTCAGGAACCACACGCCCCACATAGAGGCCTTTGACCTCGGAGAGACCCAACTGCTTAGCCATGTCGGCATTCATCTCAAGAACATTCACACCAAGATAGGCACGCTGTACACAGCCATAGCGTTTGAGATCATCAGCAACCTTTTGCGCCAAGTTGGCGGGAATGGCGAAGCTGTAGCCCGTATAGTAGCCGTCGCCCGAGGCGATGGCTGTCACAATGCCGATGAGCTTGGCATTTGCATCAACAAGCGCACCACCCGAGTTGCCAGGATTGACGGCTGCATCGGTCTGGATGAAAGCCTCGATGGGGCTCTCCATGCCGCGGGTATTGTCAATCATGCCCATGTTGCGCGCCTTGGCACTAATGATGCCAGCCGTGACCGTAGAGGTGAGGTTGAACGGATTGCCGATGGCAAGGACGGGCTGGCCTACACGCGAACTGTCGGAATTGCCGAAAGCAATAGGCTTGAGCCCCGTAGCCTCAATCTTAAGAAGGGCGAGGTCTGTTGCAGGGTCGTTTCCTACAAGCGTGGCCGATATGACACGCTTATCGTTGAGCGTCACACTTATACGCTCGGCATCCTGCACGACATGGTTGTTCGTCACAATATATCCGTCTTCGGAGATGATGACACCAGAGCCATAGGCGCTGTACTCCTTGCGCTGCACGCCTTGGTTGATGATGAAGCCGAAGAAAGACTGATAGAGGGGTGTTAGGCGGGTCTGGATGGTGCGGATATGTACCACACCGTCGATTGTTTTGGAAGCCACGTTGCTGAAATCGGCATACTGCTGGGCCTGAGCAGAGAAGAGACTGCCGAGAAAGAGGGCGATTAGGATGATGTGTTTCTTCATATATATAATTGTTTATGTGATTAGTATCAGATGTATCGAGATGCGCCTCGATAATGGAAAGAACAAAAAAGTGAGAAAAATATTGTTTGTTTAATATTTTTTTGTATCTTTGCAAAATATTTTGATGAGAAGGACTAACGAATAATCGACATTTAACCAATGAAAATCATATTTGTGGGCACAGCCCATCCCTACCGTGGCGGCCTCGCCGCCTTTAACGAACGCCTCGCCGACCAGTTCCGCAAAGAAGGGCACGATGTGGAGATATACACCTTCACACTGCAATACCCCGGATTTCTCTTCCCCGGCAAGACACAGTTCACAGACGACCCCGCACCCGAAGGTCTCAAGATTCAGCGCCGCATCAACTCCTGCAACCCACTGAACTGGATTTCCGTGGGTCGTGAAATTCGCAAGAAGAATGCTGACATGGTGGTCTTTGCCTATTGGATGTCGTTTATGGCTCCCTGCTTCGGCACAATAGCCCGCGAGGTGAAGCGCAACCATCATACCAAGTGCATCGGTCTCATCCACAACATGATCCCACATGAGCCCAATATGCTCGACAAGCTCTTCCCCGGCTATTTTGTGAAAGCCATGGATGGATTCACAACCCTGTCGCAAGCAGTGATTGCCGACATCGAGAAGTTCGACCACAAAGGCAAGCCCAAGAGCTGGGCTCCCCACCCTATCTACGACCACTACGGCGAGCTGATTGACAAAACCGAAGCCCGCAGGGCATTAGGACTGGATGAGAATGGCCGATATGTGCTCTTCTTCGGCTTCATCCGCGACTACAAGGGTCTCGACCTGCTCATCGACGCTTTCGGCGACCCAAAGCTGCAAGACACTGGGGCACGGCTCCTCGTGGCGGGCGAGTTCTACGGCGACCCCAAACCATACCACGACCGTATCAGTTCGCTCGATATCAACGACATCGTGGTGCTGCACAACGACTATATCCCCGACAGCAAAGTGAACCTCTATTTCCGCGCCTGCGACATCGTGGCACAGCCTTATAAGACAGCCACGCAGAGCGGTGTGACGCAAGTGGCATTCCATTTCGAGAAGCCCATGTTGGTGACCAACGTGGGCGGCCTGCCTGAGATTGTGCCAGACGGCAAGATTGGATATGTGGTAGAGCCTGATGCTCAAGCCATCTCCGATGCCTTGGTACGATACTACGACGAAGCTCGTGAGGAGGCTTTCACCGAAGGCGTCCGCGAAGAGAAGAAGAAGTATGGTTGGGACCGCATGACGGCCGCCGTGATGAAAAACATGTAATCCACCAAACAGAGCAATGGTAAGAAACAGAGCACGTTCCATCATGCGCATCACCTTGGTGGGAGCCGTGGCAAACTGCCTGCTTACAATAGCCAAGATTGCCGCAGGCATCGTGGGCAAGAGTGCTGCTATGGTGGCTGACGGCGTGCATTCGCTGTCCGACCTCATCAGTGACTTTGTAGTGATAGTCTTCGTCCGCATCTCTTCCAAAGAGCATGACGAGGGCCACAAATACGGTCACGGCAAGTTCGAAACACTCGCAACCCTCATCGTCAGCCTCATGCTACTGGCCGTGGGCGTGAAACTCCTCATGAACGGCATCGATGCCGTCATCCGCTTCATCGATGGCGAGGCACTACCCCAACCTAAGATGATAGCCCTATATATGGCAGGCGCATCAATCATTGTGAAAGAAATTCTGTATCAAGCAACTGCAAGAGTTGGTCGCAAAGTTGAGAGCCAAGCCGTGATGGCCAATGCATGGCATCATCGCACCGATGCAATCTCCTCAGTGGGCGCATTGGCCGGCATCGCTGGAGCCATCTTCTTAGGCGAGAAGTGGACGGTTCTCGATCCCTTGGCAGGCTGCGTGATCAGCGTGATTATCTTTATTGTCTCTATTAAAATGGCCGTGGAAGCCATCAACGAGCTGATGGAGGCATCGCTCCCACGAGAGGAAGAGGACGAAATCCACAAACTCATAACCTCGGTAGAGGGACTGAACGATGTCCACGAGTTGAAGACAAGACGCAACGGCCAAAGCGTGATTATCGATGTACATGTCGTGGTAAATCCCGACCTCACCGTAGCCGTGGCACACGAAATGACAGAAAAAGCAGAGCGACTGCTGAAACGGCGTTTCGGCAATCGCTCGCAAATATACATTCACATAGAGCCTTCGTCCGACGCCCTATAGTCCTTTGGGCAAACGGTAGTGCGACATCTCGGCACAGCGGCGAAGGATGACGTGGAACACTTCGGGCAGAAGCTCCCATTCATGTTTCACAATCTGTTCGGGAATACTGCCGTAGAAAGCCTCGGCAATAGTGCCAGCGATAGCACAGAGCGTATCTGTGTCGCCACCTAATGAGACACCCAAACGGATGCAACTCTCGAAATCGGTGCTTTCCAAGAATGCCACAATGGCTTGCGGAACAGTCCCTTGACATGTCTCATTAAATCTATAGGTAGGACGAATCTCATCACAAGTCCGAGACAAATCATACCCATAACGGCTCACTATATATTCCCGAATATCCTCTTTTGTGCTGCCTGTGCGTGCCATATAGATGGCTGCTGCCGTAGCCAGCGCGCCTTTGATGCCTTCGGGGTGGTTATGAGTGATTTCCGCAGACTTTTTAGCCCAAAACTCTGTTTCTTCCAAGGTATCGTAAAACCAGCCCACTGCGCTGACCCTCATGGCCGAACCATTTCCGAAGCTGCCATAAGGATGACGCAGTCCGTCACTTCGCTGACCATCGTAGGAACGCAGCTCGTTGGGGAAGAAAAGCCAGCGATAGAAGCCTCCGCCATAACCTCTGTTCGGGAAACGACGTGCCAAGGAGACCATAGCATCCTCCAGGTCGTCCATCGTACGCTCTTTGCCTTTCAACAGCCACTCCGCCACGGCCATTGTCATCACAGAATCGTCTGTGAACGTACTCTTGGTAGAAAATAATGGAAATTCCGTTGTCTTAATATTGTGGAACTCATAAACAGAACCAATGGTATCACCAATTAAAGCGCCTAACATAATAATTGAGTTTTAAATTATTGAGGAATAATGATTTATTTACATTTATTATTATACACGGAAACGAACTCGGGAGGAAAAATCACATTGTCGGCATCCTTGATTGTGTCGAACAGCGGTGCTATCTGCTCAGGCACAAAGCCCGCATTTCCGCAGCCTACAGCCGTAAGCTTGAACTGCATCTCAGGGTGCTCCTGCACAAACTGGCAGAAGCGCTGCACAGCTTGTATCAGTTCCTTTAGCGACACACCGACGGTAGGGATGGCATACGACGAGCCCTGAAGTCCTTCGGCTTGCCCCATGATAGCACCATGATGAATAACGGCTGCCCGTGCAGCACCACCATTATGTCGGCCGAGATTGTTGCTTCCAAAAACGAAGATGGAATTCTGCGGTTCCTCATAGAAACGTTCATTCATGGAACACATGCAAGCCACGCGATCTTCATCTGTCATAGGGCCACGTTCCATCATCGCTTGAATGCGGTCGTAGTGACGACTGCGCGATCTCATCTCAGCATCCCACGAAATTCGTGTGCCACAATCATCATGCTCGAACTGTCGCGTATTGGTAATCCGCAACTGCCTGGCCACAGACTCCACATCATGGTCTGCACCCATGTAGGCAAAAGTCCAGCCCTTCTTGCGCAAGCCGTCAATCATCTCGGCAATTTGAGACCCTGTAAAATGCTTTGAAGCGTTTTCCAAACCATCAGTCACAATGGTCACTACAGCCGTAGTCGTACAACCTGCATGTGAAATATCCTCTTGCAGCTTCGTGAGAGAAAAGCCTATGGCATCGTACAGCGGAGTGCTGCAACAAGGGTCATAATCGGACTCCATAATCGGATTTACGCAAGCGATGGCAACGTTATCATACACATCGCGCTGCTCACAACTGCAAAAAGTGTGAAGCGTAAGAAAATGCTCCTGCGTTTGGGAATACTTCTCTTGGGCTTTCTTTATGCCATTGATTGTTTCGTTCACACCATCAATAGCTGCCTGACGGATACTGCCCATCGAACCACTCTTATCAAGAATGATAAGATTATATACCTTGATTTTTTCAGTTTTTTGTTTCATAATACCTACATTTTTATTTGTGTAATTTTGACGCAAAAATACAACTATTTTTCCTTAATACAAAATAAAATTTGCGTAAATTTTACACTTATTACTTTATCAAACTGAATATCAAGTAAATATTTTTTTAATATTTTTCTCATGCAGATCAAATACAATCCAAAACACACAATCCTGTGCTGTTATTTGTGTAAAAATTACACATTAAAAGAGAAAACATGGGGAAATATCGTGCAACAGTATAATATACAATATCCTACAACAATATTTAAGAAAAAATTAACAATATCTCAAAACTCCAGGCTGAAACCCATGGAGTTCTTGAAAGAATGGTAATCTTCCTTCTTGAAGGAATAGAGCGTGGCGGGTCTGCTGGGACCGTTCTCTGAACGGCGTTGTTCGTCAAGTGGGACAATGATATTGCTGGCAAGCATCTTTTTCTGGAAATTGCGACGATCGAACTGAACATCGAGAACGACCTCATACACACGCTGAAGCTCTGACATGGTGAATTTCTTATCCAGCAGGCCAAAGGCGATAGGCTCGAAATAGATTCGTTCGCGCAATCTGCTCTGCGCCATGTTGAAAATCTCTTTATGATCGAATGCCATCTCAGGAAGCTCGTGGATGTCGAACCATTGTGCCTCCTCTGCATCTGAGCCGCCCTGCACCTGAGCCGTAGGCATAAGACAGAAGTAGGCCACAGAAACCACACGTCCGCGAGGATCACGGTCTATATCGCTGAAAGCATGGAACTGCTCTAAGAAATATGGATGCAGACCAGTCTCCTCGTGGAGTTCGCGAACAGCACACTCATTCAGCGTCTCATGCTCCAGCATAAAGCCTCCGGGGAAAGCCCACATGCCTAAGAAGGGATTAATCTTGCGCTTGATGAGCAGCACCTTGATGCGGTATCCGTCAAAACCGAACACCACACAATCTGTTGCCAACGATACTTTGGGGCGGGAAAAACTTGTCGGCTGTTCCATCTTTCAACTGATTAAAAGATTAGTAGCGCAGAAACGAGGCTTCACTTTCGTTGCTCTTGTTCTGTTTGGGGATCCATGGACCGCGCATTAAGAAACCGCTTGCTGGTGCGGGTGTGACCGAATACTGAAGGTTGCCTTCGGGGTTGAGGAGGATGAAATGAGGATAGGCCACCACACCATAATACTGAAGGAGGTCGTAATTGCCGTCGAAATGGAGCCACGGCCAATTGTAGCTGCGACCTTTCTTCGTGTTGTTCAAAAAATGGTACATCTTCTGAATCTCTCGGTCACAACATACGGTGACGAACTCGACGTTGGGATATTGCGCACGGATGGTGTCATAGAAATGCGCCATAGTTTCAATCTCACCCACACAGTTGGGGTCGCCCACACGGACAAAGGAGATATATACCCACTTGCCTTTGAGGCTGTCGAGACTCACCGGTTCTTTATCCACATTGGGCAACGTGAACGACGGCATCGCAGAGCCTTCTTCTGCAATCTTTAGCGACTCTATCAAGTGCTGAGCAAGAATCTTGTGGTCGGGGAACTTGCTCTGCGCCCCAATCATCTCAATCATCTTCACCACCTTGTCGGCTTCGTAGTAGCGAGGCTGATAGAAAGCCTCTTGCAACGCTTGCAGAGCCACAATCTCACGCACTTGCTCGTGACGCAGCAGGGTGTCGGTGCCCAAAGAGTCGATAAAGACAGAGAGGTTGAGGGTGTTGACCCAGTGGCCGAGCTGCCATGCGGGAATGACCTTGGTGCCCTTCGAAACGCTATTGGCAAACAGCGTGGTGAAAAAAGCCATGTAGTTGTCGTCGTAATAAAGTATAGGCTGGCCTTTGATGTACTCGTTCATCAAGTTGCGGCGAGAGTCGAAGTGCATACTGTATTTCAGACTTGCCAGCTGGTAGCGTTTGTAACGGTTGAAATATTCGTTCTTTGTGTCAGGGGCTTTCTTTGAGACCTCCACGAGGAGGCTGTCGAAATAGCGTTTCTTGGGACGGAAACGGCTGTCGAACCACACCCTATGGCTGTCGAGATACTGCGCCACCACAGCCTCGAAGTTCGAGATAAGGGCGTTGAGGTCATTGCTCGGCATGTCGAGGAACTGGAGCGGCAAGGCCACGGGGTCGAGATAGACATTCTTCTTCTCATTGATGTCCCAGTCGAACTCAGGCAGATAGACTTCATAATTGCGTCCGGGCTCAACAAAGAACGACTGACTGTAGTTCTCAATCTGCAAGATCATCATCGTCGGGTAGTTGGCATAGGCATGAAGCTGGAAGTTGTCGTTCTCAGCAATCTCAGCCTGGTCCAGCAGCACCTCCGTGCAGGTGAGCATATCGCTATAGCGGTAGAGCGACACCTTCTTGCCCGCGCCGTCGGTAATCTCACCGCTGATGGTGATATTAGTCTGAGCCTGAAGCGAGCAGGCAGCAATCAGAAAGAGCGTGATAGTCAGTCGTGCAAATATTCTCATAGGGTCAATTTTTTACTGATAACGCATATTTTTATCATTTATTATATTCTTATCTATTTTTATTATGCCGTATGTGCTCCTTTATCATGGGCGGAGGAAAAAAATATTTGCCATGTCGGATTTTTTTCGTAATTTTGCGGGCTGAAAATGTAGGGACGTGGCGCGCCGCGTCTTTACTTAACGGCCTGACACCATGTATCTGCACATCGACTGCAACACGTTCTTCGCCTCGTGCGAGGTCGCCACCCGCGAAGGGCTGGCGGGCAAGCCTGTGGTCGTGGCCAACGACAACGAGAACGGCGGGGGCATCATCCTCGCCCTCACGCCCGAGGCGAAGGCGCTGGGACTCAAGCGCGGCATACCCATGTTCCAAGTGCGCAGCCTCCTCAAACTCAACGACGTGGTCGTCTGTCAGGTGGACCACAAGAAGTACCGCCGCATCTCGCACCAGATCATGGAAGCCGTGCAGCAGCAGGAGATTGTGCAGGACTTCATCCAGTACTCGGTCGATGAGTTCTTTGGCACCCTGCCTCTCGACGACCCGGGCGAGATGCGTTTCTACACCAAGAAGGTGAAAGACCTCATCGCCTACTCCACAGGCATCCCCGTGAGCTGCGGATGCTCGCAGAGCTACACCCTCGCCAAGGTGGCCACCCACTACGCCAAGCGCTACAAGGGCTACGAGGGCATCTGCGTCCTCATGCCCGAGAGCCGGCAGAAAGCCCTCTCGATGCTCGAGATTGCCGACGTGTGGGGCATCGGGAGAAAATACAGAAAGAAGCTGACCGACAACGGCATTCTCACAGCCCAGGATTTCGTGGAATGCGACGAGAAGGTGGTGAGCCGGCTGATGTCCACCACGGGACTCCGCACATGGCAGGAGCTGCAGGGCATCCCCTGTATCGACCTTCACCGCCCCGACCGCCAGCAGTCTATCTCACAGAGCCGCACGTTTGCCTACATGACCGACTCCTGCGACACGCTGGAGCACGCAATCCGCACCTTCGTGGCCGACTGCGCGGCGAAACTACGCAAGCAGCACAGCGTCTGCAACAGCGTGGGCGTCTTCCTCTCCACCAACCGCCACCGCGAGGACCTGGCCCAGTATCGCAACGGCGCCAGCCGCCGCCTCCCCTCCCCCACTGCCGACACGCCGACGCTCACCAAGACGGCCGTCGCCATCCTGAACGAGCTGTACAGAAGAGGCTTTCAGTACAAGCAGGCCGGCGTGGTGCTGAGCGAAATATCAGAAGAAGAGGGCCTCCAGCTCAACCTTTTCACCGAACCCGAAGACGAGCGGCACAGAAAGCTGATGAAAGTCGCCGACGAAATCAACAAGAAGTTCGGCGACGACACGGTGAATTTCCTTAAATAGTGAATTGTGATCTGTGAACAGTGAACTGACAAATGAAAACAGTGAACTGTGAACAGAGACATAGCTAATAACCGCGTCAGCCTCAGTTCACAGTTCACTGATCACTGTTCACAAAATCAGAACATATATCCCATCTTGATGTAGAGGTTGCTGAACTTGCCGTTGTCCTGCTTGTCGAGGGCGGTGGCCCAATCGACGCTGAGGACGAAGTTGTCGTTCATGGCCACCTTCAGGCCGCAGCCTGCGGAGAGGTGGGGCGTGTAGAGGTTGCTCTCGTCGTAATAGGCTTCATAGTCGTAAATGATGCCATCGGTGGTAGCGGCAAGAATAACTTGATGCGGGTCGCTGACCTTCTTGTCGTAGGGCTGCACCACCATGCCGGCGTCCATGAAGGGGTTGAGGCCGATGTAGAAATTCTCCTTGCCGATGCGGAAATGGGCCACCTGCACGCGGAACTCCACGTTGGCGAAAGCCACGCCCTCAGCCAGGATGCGGTTGCGCATGATGCCGCGGATGGAGTTGGCGCCGCCGAGTCCCTCATAGATTACGCGCTGCATGTAGAGCTGGTTGAGGTAGGTGTTGAGGTAGAAGGGGCTGTTGCCGGCCACGTTGAGCTGTGTGCCGAGGCGGTAGGCGAAGGTGAGGCGGTTCTGGATGATGGGTAGGTAGTGGCGCCAGGCGGCGTTGAACTTGAGGCAGTTGTAGTCGCTCATGTCGCCCAGTCCGGCGTAGTAGGTGAGGAAGGCGTCGGCGTGGATGCCGCGGCGAGGGTTCTGCTGACGGTCGCGGGTGTCGAAGGTCAAGCCGCCGTGGAGGTAGGGGTGATAGCCCTGGGCGGAGAAGGGCGGGAGGTCGGTGAGGAGGTGGATGCCAGGCTGCGTGATGTAGCCCAGACGGACATACTCGTCGAAGAGGGTGGGTTCATTGGGCAGCGGGTCGTCCTTGGCGAACTTGTTGAGGCGGTCCACATCCACCGAGCCGTAGTTGTAGTATAGCAAGCCGGCGCCGACATTCCAGTACCACGGCTTGGCGATAGTGCCCTGCAGGTCGGCCGAGAAGCGGAACATGTCGCGCTTCATCTTATAGTAGGCGCGGGTGACGTAGTGGGGGCTGCTGGGGTCGGCGTAGCCTGGGTTGTAGTGCGTGGCGTAGCCGTTGAAGCCGTAGAAGTCGCACATCTGGTCGGGCAGGTAGGTGAGGTCGATGCTCAGGCGGTGGCCCGGGATGAGGTACTTCGAGTCATACGACAGGCGGAAGAGGCCGTAGTGCTTGGTGGTGTAGGCGGCCTCGGCGTAGAACGAGTGGTAGTACTCGGGATAGATCTTGCCGTCGCCGAAATAATAGACGTTGGTCAGCGCGCCCAATTGCAGGCCGAGGTCGGCATCGTAGGCGAAGCTGGGCAGCACGCCGAAGGTCCAGCCCTTGCGGATGTTGGTCGAATCCTGTGCCGTGGCGCTTGCGGCCATGAGGGCGAGCAGGAAGATAGAGAGTATTACTTTCTTCATAATGTATAAATTTATTCTATCGGGTTAATTGTATCTTGCGGCACTGTGGCGGTAGTATCGACAACCGTATCTGTTGGGAAGTCATACGCGCCCATCAGCTGTGCGTTAGGGTCTTCCACATCGCCCTCCGTGCAGGAGACGAAGGCGGCTGTTGCCACGGCCAGGCCTGCCACCATGGCTGCCTTGCCCAACTGCGAACGGCGCTTCAGCTCGGCCTCGATGTGACGCACCTCGGCCTCGCAGCGCGGGCAGGTGCCGGAGCATTCGCCTTTGAAAGTGCATTCGTGCTGTTCCAGCCGAATGTCGTTCTCCTCCGCCACGCGACGGCGGACCTCTTTAAGATAATTGCAGATTTGCTTTCCTTTATTTTCCATAATACGTGTATTATATGTATTGTGAATTGACAAATGGCGGCAACCGCCCTTCTATTCACTATTCACCTTATATAACGTAAAGCATGGCGAAATCTTACAGCGTTATTTCTTTTTTCTGCAGAAAATCTTCTTGCGGAAGATGAATGCGGCGAAGATGAGGAACGCTGCGGCGAGGATGCCCAGCGTGATGAGGCAGCTTTGGAAGCTCTGCGGGGCGAAGCCCATGAGCAGCAGCACGGGGAAGCCGAAGGCGATGGCGGGGATGGTCTGCAGCACCAGGTTGTTGGCGGCGGGGGTCTCGAACTTGGGGTCGATCTCGCGCAGCAGTATCATGCCGTTGGAGGCGGTGCCGGTGAGCATGCCGAACATCGAGAAGAAGCCCTCGTACTGGTAGTCGGGATAGAGATGCTTGGCGCAGCGCAGCACATACACGAAGGTGACCACGGCGCCCAGCACGCACACAATCAGCAGCGGCATCCATATCCCGCGCAGGTTGTTGAAGTCGATGGCGGCGGTGCCGGCCACAATCATAAAGTCGAAGCAGGTGCCGGCGATGCGGTCGAGGGTGTAGTTGTTGATATACTCGCGGTGCATCAGATGGCGCTTGCGGAGGCGGTTGATGAGGAACTTGACCAGCACGCCCAGCAGGGTGCCCCACAGGAAGTTGAAGCCCCACACCATAGGTTTGAGGGTCTTGGTGCCGAAATTGCCGAGGTCGAGGCTCTCGATGCCCCACATAAGCAGGAACACCAGCGCATACACCAGCAGCACCAGCGAGATCTGCACCGTCAGCTTGTCAATCGACTCGGCGTGCGGAATCTCGTTCTCCGACTCGTAGTCCTCCAGCGTATAGACCTCCTTGTAGTCGCCCGACTTCATGTTGAGCCTGCCCTTGCGGCGCAGCACATTCATGTAGATGACGCCCACCACGCTGCCCACGATGAAGCCCGCGGCGGCGATGCTGAGGCCGAAGTCGGAGCCGTGGAACATGATGCCCTGGTCGGCGGCCCAGCCCGTGTAGGTGACGCCGAAGTTCAGCGCCTGTCCCGGCCCCTGGCCGTAGCCCATAGGCAGCAGCAGGCCCGAGGCATAGAAGAAGTCCGTCTTGTTCCACAGCAGGAACAGCGGGATGGTCACCAGCAGGCCCACGAGGCCCTGGATGATGTACGTGCTGGCCGTCACGGCGCCCGTCTCCACCACCTTCATGGTAGTCGTCGAGCTCTTAATCTTCTTGTTCTTCAAAGCCATGGCCACAAAGCCGAGGCCGAGGGCGTGGTAGGTGATAATCTCCATCGAAGACTTGTCCACCAGCTGCGAGAAGAACCCGAAAGGCTTCAGGCAAAGGATAATCAGCCCCGCCAGCAGCGCCGACGGCAGCAGGCTGCGTTTCAGGAGCGGGATGTTGCAGCGAATGAGGTTGGCCACCAGCAGCGCGATGACGATGACAAAGAACTGAATGAGCCAGCCCCAGGCTGAGAGATCTGCGAAAGAAGTCATAATAATCTATTCAAATCTAATTAATTATTAAACGTTTATTTATTATACTCAAATGAAATAACGGCTGCAAATATACACTTTTTTTTAAAATAAACACATTTTTCTCACTCCGCCCGCACTTTTTTTAAGAAACCGCCCCCGCCGCCCCCCGCCGCCACGAGGCGTTTGGGAGGTCGAAGCATGTGCTTAGAGGCTCCCAAGAAAAGTGTATAGCAAGAAAAAAATCTCTGATTGTGCTATCTTGCACAATTTGCCGTTGCATCGGATTTGCAATCCGATGCCTCCTACTATTAGGATTTGCAATCCGCATACACCATCCATTATTTATATGGAATAATTGTCAGCGGATTACAAATCCTTATAATAAGTTGCCTCGGATTGCAAATCCGAGGCAACAGAACATCCCCGAGAACGGAATGACCAAGGTTTTAACCCTGTAAAAACTTGTCGCCATCAAAATAGCCTTCAGGCAGAAGTTGTCCATCCTTGTAGATCTCTATTATATCGTGGGATTCAAACTTTTGCCTTGTAACAACGATACCGTAGAAGCGACATTTGTCAGAGCATTTTTTTTCAGCGGGAGCAACATCAGTAAAAGTGATTTTGATTATTTTATTCAGATCATCGACCAGCATACATTTCAAATACCACCCTTTCTCATCCATCGAATTGACATACGCCGACAGCTCTTCGTATGAAAGCATCCTCTCAATGGTGACCGTTGTGTCAAGCCCCGTCGCTGTACTTACTGCATAGGCCGCATCGTTGGAAACGAGAGACTTCACCGTCGCATTCTCGTTGGCGAACACGTTTCCGAACACAAACAGGCTCAATGCAAAAAACACTATTTTTCTCATAGTACAGTAATGTTTACATTTATTCATTTTTTTTAAGATTTTGGGTTACTAAATAGGTTTTTATGATATTCTGAATACTATTCTTACTATTTAAATAATTAAAATATCGATACTTGACAGCTTCTTTGTCTATTTTTGGACACTGCAAACATACAATTTTATTTCCATATCACAAAATTTATCTTGTTAAAAGTTTCGGGCGGAAAGCCCCGCCGCCACGAGGCGGCACGGTGGTCAAACGTCGAAGTCGGAGGCTCCCAGAATTTTTTTTGAGGCT
>JAKSML010000032.1 GCA_024400665.1 Bacteroidales bacterium | reverse complement strand
CTGGGACACGAACTATTTGTTCTCTCTGCTGACAATTTGATGCGTTTGCCCTGATGGCAGAATGTTAATCCCCTTGTAATTTAAGTTTACGTGAAAATATGCAGACCGACCATAGCAAAAGTTTGTGTATATCGAGATTAAAACATTGCCAGTAATGGGATATTTGGGTTTGTACCATCCGATATTCTCATTTGAGTACATTAGCGAAGTGGGTTTCACGATATTAAGCGTTTGCCTATAACACATACCATACACGTATCTGCGAATCTTGTTTATATATTCATTTTTTATTTCATATTTGCGATCCCTTTGTTCTTGTTCTATTTTTTCTCGCATTTCACGCTCAAGTTTATCTATATACGCTGAATATTCGAACTTTTCCATCCATCTTTTAGGGTTACGTTTCGAAGCATACTCCAATTCGATACGGTTTCTAATGTCTGCAATATCTTTGTCATAATCATTTTCCCACTTTTGCCACTTGGAAATATCCGACTCAATAATAACAGGTCGATTATTCATATAGATAGATGGACAAACTGTTGCGTATCCAATGAAGGAGTTATTGTACTCGTAAGGCCAACAATAACTATATGTTTGCAATTTGTTGTATTTTAAACTATCCACATAACGAACTACATCAAAAATGTTATATAAAGTGCTCTCTTCGTATTGATTGAGTTTTTTCAATACGTCTTCTGGGTGCATTATTTCGACCACTTCGGTGAAAAGCATTCCTTTGTCATCCTTTTTTAGTGCCAGGATATAATCAACGTTTAATTCAGACATGTTTTTTGGGGGAGTATCGAATTATTTTTAAACCATCCTGCCTTGTCGCAAAAATTACGGCAGGTGCAGGCAAATGAATTAAAAACAAAGAAGAAATAATCCAGACGATTGCTTGTGCAACTCGTGGGTGTGAAAATTAGTAAGCTATGTGCAAATCCATTTTTCATTCCAAAATCATTATGCCAATATAAACGTTATTCCTCTGTTTATATTGTCCTAACTGCAATAAAATCCGTCTTTGATACTTCCCGTTCTCGGGGATGTTCTTGTTGGCTCGGATTTGTAATCATGAATGGTCGAAAGAAATGCTTTCTAATCCGCCAATATGTCATACATTATTTATAGCGAATTATATAAAGCGGTTTGCTTTGTTGTGTCCGTCTGATACAACTTTTTTTAATTCTGTGTACAAATGGTGTACAATGTGGGGAAATTATGGAAAAAAAATCAATAAAAAACGCTCAAAAATAGTCAAAATACAAGAAACAGCGTTCCGGCTGCTCTTCTCTGTAACTATTTGCAAATCATTGTGTTTTTGTTGATTTTCAAGCAATAAAAAAAGCACCTCAAAAGGGGTGCTTTGTACTCCGACCGGGAATCGAACCCGGATCTACTCTTTAGGAGAGAGTTATTCTATCCATTGAACTATCAGAGCGTTGTTAGACTTTCAGATATTTAGATGCTCACAGTCTGTTAATCTGCACATCTGAATATCTTTTTTACAGTTTGCGTTTGACTTCGATAATCTCGTAGGCTTCGACGATATCGCCGACCTTGATGTCGTTGAAGTTCTCGATGTTCAAGCCGCAGTCCTGTCCGCTGACGACTTCTTTGACGTCGTCTTTGAAGCGCTTGAGGCTGGCCAGCTTGCCGGTATAGACCACGATGCCGTCGCGGATGATGCGGACGTTGTGCTGACGGGTGATTTTGCCGTCGAGGCACATACAGCCTGCGATGGTACCCACCTTGCTGATCTTGAAGGTCTCGCGGATTTCGAGGTTTGCCACAATCTTCTCTTGCTTCTCGGGCGAGAGCATACCTTCGATAGCGTCCTTCAGTTCGTTGATGGCATCGTAGATGATGCTGTAGAGGCGGATATCGATCTGCTCGGTCTCGGCCATTCGGCGGGCGCCGACGGAGGGACGAACCTGGAAGCCGATGATGATAGCGTCGGACGATTCGGCCAGCATGACGTCGGTCTCGGTAATCTGACCCACGGCTTTGTGGATGACGTTGACCTGCACCTCCTCGTTGGAAAGCTTCAGCAGGGAGTCGGAGAGGGCTTCGACAGAGCCATCGACATCGCCTTTGACGATGATATTGAGCTCCTTGAAGTTGCCCAGGGCAATACGACGGCCGATTTCGTCGAGGGTGAGGTGGGTCTGGGTGCGGAGGCCCTGCTCGCGCTGGAGCTGGGTACGCTTGGCGGCGATTTCCTTAGCCTCGCGTTCGCTCTCGGTGACGTTGAAGGTGTCGCCTGCCTGGCAGGCACCAGTGAGACCGAGGAGCAGCACAGGCTGCGAAGGACCGGCAGACATGACCTCTTGGTTACGTTCGTTATACATGGCACGCACGCGGCCGCTGATGGCGCCAGCCACGATGGGGTCGCCCTTGCGGATAGTGCCGTTTTCGACAAGCAGCTTGGCCACATAGCCGCGGCCCTTGTCGAGCGAGCTCTCCAGCACGGTGCCCTTAGCACGTTTGTTGGGGTTGCCCTTCAGCTCCATGATATCGGCTTGGAGGAGGACTTTCTCCAGAAGTTCATCGACATTGATACCCTTCTTGGCTGCAATGTCCTGGCTCTGGTATTTGCCGCCCCATTCCTCGACGAGGAGGTTCATGTTGGCCAGCTCGGTCTTAATGCGGTCGGGGTCGGCACCGGGTTTATCAATCTTGTTGATAGCGAACACGATGGGGACGCCGGCAGCCTGGGCGTGGTTGATGGCCTCAACGGTCTGGGGCATAATCTTATCATCGGCAGCGATGACGATGATGGCGATATCTGTCACCTTGGCACCACGGGCACGCATAGCGGTGAAAGCCTCGTGGCCAGGGGTGTCGAGGAAGGTAATCTTGCGGCCGTCGGCGGTCTGCACCTCGTAAGCACCGATGTGCTGGGTGATGCCGCCTGCCTCGCCGGCGATTACGTTGGTTTTGCGGATATAGTCGAGGAGGGAGGTCTTACCGTGGTCAACGTGGCCCATAACGGTGATGATGGGGTTGCGGGGCACGAGATCCTCGGGACGGTCTTCCTCTTCAATCTTGTTCAGCTCGTTGACGACGTCGGCACTTGCGAAATTGATTTCGAAGCCGAACTCATCGGCGATGAGCTTGATGGTCTCAGCATCGAGGCGCTGGTTGATGCTGACGAAGATGCCCACGCTCATGCAGGTGCTGATGATCTGCGTGACGGGTATCTGCATCATGGTGGCGAGCTCGTTGGCGGTCACAAACTCTGTGACCTGCAACGTCTTCTGGCTCTCCATCTCGTTGAGCTGCTCCTCCTCGATACGCTGGTGCACCTTCTGGCGCTTCTCGCGGTTATGCTTGGAAGTCTTGGACTTGCCCATGGGACTGAGGCGGGCGAGGGTGTCGCGAATCTGCTTCTCGATTTCGGAGTCGTCGATCTCCACTTTGGCGGGAGCCTTCTTCTCCTTCTTTTTCTTTTTCTCGCTGCGCTCATTCTTCTCAGACTTAGCGTCGGTGGGCTTATCGGCTTTGTCGGCCTTGTGCTCCTTGCTGGGGTTCTTGGCGGGAGCTGCCTGCGGTGTCTCCTCAGTGCTGTCGCCCACTTTCACGCTCTTATTCTTGATGCGTTTGCGTTTCTTCTTCTCGGTGGAACTTGCCTTGGGCTTGTCGAACTGGCTTAGATCGACCATGCCTACCAGCTTGGGGCCTTCGAGTTTCTTATACTGAGTCTCGATAAATTCGGGCTCGGCCTTGGCGGGAGCCGCAGGCTTGGCCTCGGCTACGGGTTCGTCCTTAGCTGCGGGCTCGGCTTTGGACTCAGGGGCGGGAGCAGGCTTCTCGGCGGGTTTGGCCTCTTTGGCTTTGGGCTGCTCGTCGGCCTTCTTGGCGGCCTTGGGCTGCTCGCTCTTAGCGGCTTTTTCGCCTTTGCTCTTCTTCTTTTTATCGGGACGCATCTTGGGGTTGATGCTGTCGAGATCTATCTTGTTGATGATGTGAAGGTCGCCGACCTGCTGGGGGACGAAGGCGGGTTCCTTAGTCTCGGCCTCTTCGGCCACGGGCTGAGGCTCGGGTTCGGGTTCGGGCTTGGGCTCGGCCACGGCCTCTTCGGCCTTGGGTGCCTCGGGCTCTTCGACCACGGGCTGAGGCTCTTCCACCTTTTCGACTTCTGCTTCAGGGGCTTGCGGCTCCTTGTCAGGTGTGGCATTGGTGGGCTCGTCGGGAGTGTTGGCAGGTGCGGCGGGCTGTTTGGTGCCTTTGTCGGTGGTGTTGTAGTTCTTGATGATGACCTCGGTGTTCTCGGTTTTCTTCTCGTCGGGAGCCTCGATGATGACATTATTGCCGCTGGGTGTGATCTCGATCTTGTCGGCCATTTCTTTCACGGCACGTTCGCCCTTGAACTGTGCGACCACCATCTCGTACTGTTCATCTGTGAGACGGGTGTTGGGGTTGGGGTTCTCAATAGGCTTCCCCTTCTTCTGCAAAAATTCCACCAAAGTGTCTCTGCCGACGTTGAGGTCGGTTGCAGCTTGCTTCAGTCTTATACCTTTTTTTTCTTCTGCCATAATCACTCCTTTTTTTATTATTAATATCATAATGCTATGGTCGTGCCACAGCGTTTTTTCTTATCAGGCTCGTCGCAGCGGCGGGCGGGCGAGGCACTTACTCCTCGGTGGCGGGCTCGTCGGCCTCGTTCTCGTATTCCTCCTCTTCTTCCTCCATCTCCTCTTCTTCGGGCTCATCCTCAAACTCTGACTTGAGGATGCGGATAACCTCGTCGATAGTCTCCTCTTCGAGGTCGGTGCGGTTGATGAGGTCTTCGCGGCTGAGGGCCAGGACGCTCTTGGCGGTGTCGCAGCCGATGCGGATGAGCACGTCGATGATCCACTGCTCAATCTCGTCGGAGAAGTCCTTCAGATCCACATCGTCGATATCTTCGTCGCCGTTGCGATAGACCTCGATCTCGTAGCCCACCAGCTTGCTGGCCAGCTTGATGTTGCAGCCGCCCTTGCCGATGGCCAGGGATACCTGGTCGGGGTCCATATACACATCCACCTTCTTGGCCTCTTCGTCAACCTTGAGGCTGGCAATCTTGGCGGGAGCCAGGGCGCGTTGCACGAGCACGTCGAGGCGCTGGGTGTAGTTGATGACGTCGATGTTCTCGTTGCGGAGCTCGCGGACGATGCCGTGGATACGGGCGCCCTTGATACCTACGCAGGAGCCCACGGGGTCGATGCGGTCGTCGTATGACTCCACGGCCACCTTGGCACGCTCGCCGGGGATGCGGACGATGTGGCGGATGGTGATGAGACCGTCATAGATCTCGGGCACTTCGGATTCGAGCAGGCGCTCCAGGAAGATGGGGGAGGTGCGGGAGAGGGTGATGACGGGGTTGGTGTTGCGCATCTCCACCTTCTGCACCACGGCACGCACGGTGTCGCCCTTGCGGAAGCGGTCGGTAGGAATCTGTTCGCTCTTGGGCAGGGTGAGCTCTATCTTCTCCTCATCGAGGATGAGCACCTCCTTGTTCCAGGGCTGATAGACTTCGCCGATGATGATCTCACCGACTTTCTCTTTATATTTCTGGAAGATGAGCGACTTCTCATAGTCCTGGATCTTGCTCACGAGGTTCTGGCGGATGGCAAGGATCTCGCGGCGGCCGAAGTCGTTCATATAAATGGGTTCGGAAAGTTCTTCGCCTACCTCAAAGTCGGATTCAATCTTGATGGCATCGCTGTATGCAATCTCCAGGTTCTCATCGTTCACCTCGCCGTCTTCCACAATTATGCGGTTGCGGTAGATCTCCAAGTCGCCCTTGTCGATATTCACGATGATATCGAAGTTGTCCTCTGTGCCGTAGCGTTTGGAAAGGGCGGCGCGGAAGACTTCCTCGAGGATGTGCATCAAAGTCTCGCGGTCAATGTTCTTGAATTCTTTAAATTCCGAGAAGGAATCTATCAGGTCTAGCGTCTTCATTTGACTTATATGTTATTTTATCGTTTTACTCGAATGATGATTACTCTCTGTGCGGTCTTGCCTTGCAGAGCCTGCGGCCCCAGCGGGCCTTGGGCGTCAGAACTTCAGCTCCACCTTGGCGGTTTTGACATCCTTGAAGGCAAACGTCATCTCCACCTGTGCGGCCTTCTTGGTGGCCTTCTTCACGATGGTGAACTGCTCCTCGCCCACCTCGGTGAGGGTGCCCACAACGGCCTCGCCTTCGAAAGGCTCCACGTTCAGCATACGGCCGACGTGGCGGCGATACTGGCGGGGCATCTTCAGCGGGCTGTCGGCGCCTGCCGAGCTCACATTCAGCTCGAAATCCTCCTCCTCGCGGTTCAGCTTGCTCTCAATGGCGCGGCTCAGCTCGATGCAGTCGTCGATATTGATGCCGTTATCACCGTCGATGTCCACAAAAATGCGGCTGTCGGGGGTGATTTTCATGTTTACGAGGTACTTGTCGGTACCATCCAGCGTGTCCTTTATTATGTCTAAAACCTTGAATTTGTCTATCATAGTAATAAAATAGGGGACTGGCGTCCCCACAATTAATCGCTGCAAAGATACGAACTTTTTTTGACATAGCAAAAAAAATGTTGCCATCTGCCCCATCTTTTTCACTTTCATCCGTTTTTCACGCATCCCGCCCCGCCCCGAGTGCCTTCGGCCAAAACAGCCCTTAGCTTCGCTCTGCATTGCTACTGCATTGCTTCCACATTGCTACTGATATGCTATGCCATAGCAATGCAGTAGCAATGCAGTAGCAATGTGCGGCGGAGCTAAGCCTATTTCACAGCGAAGCCTGTGATAGGCCTTCCTTATGCCTTTGGGCCTTCCTTATGCTGCGGCCACAGTATCACTATCGCACTGGCTGCCAGTCCGTAATAGACTGGGTCGGCAGGCAGCGATAGCATCTTGGCTGCCAGCATGACGGCAGTTCCGGCTATCATAGCGGGGACGATTTTTCGAGGGTTGAAGCGCCCTGGGAGGAAGAGGGCGAAGCTCAGCGGGAAGAGCAGCGCCACGGCTCTCAGGCCGAGCGAGAGGAAGCCGAGGTCATTGATGAAGGCACCCTTCACCGAGAGGGCTATCGTGGCTGCCAGCGCCAGGATGCCTACGATGGAGAGGCGCGTCTGTAGCAGCTGGTTTGCAGCAGCTTGGGGCATATTGCATTCCTTCGAGAGATGCAGCCTGCGGGCTATCAGCGGCAGGCTTGGATAGACGTCGCGCACCAGTATGGTCGAAGCTCCGAGCACCAGCCCGCTGCCGCAGCCGAGGATATTCACCAGCATGGCACCCAGCGCGATGCCGCCCAGCCAGTCGGGGAGGTGATGGATGACGAAGTCGGGGAAGGCCTGCAAGGAGCTGCCTATCACCCCCACGCCTTCGGGCAGCCTCTCGCCCGCCAGCTGCATGGCTGCGAGCTCGTCGGCCGTCACATAGTGGCCTCTCATGTACATGCCCACCAGCGTGCATGCCGCTCCGATGAAGGGGATGAGGAAGGCGCAGTAGAGCCCGCCGCGGCGGGCCTTGGGGGTCGTGGCCCCGGACCAGATGCCTTGGGCGTAGGTCTGCGTCGTCACCACGCCGAGCATCAGCGAGAGGCAGCCGCCGAGGTCTTTGAGCGGGCCGCGAGCCACCATGTTGCCATAGCGGTGGTGGATGCTTTCGATGTCGCTGAGGCCGTTGAGGTCGGCGAGGGTTTGGCTCGAATATATGTCGTTGATAGCGTGCGTGATGCCCGTAAGCCCATGCCCTATCTTCCACACCATGATGCCTGCCGCGAGGGAGGAGATGTAGAGCAGCACCAGCTTGATGATGCCGCCCGCCCCTGCGCTGCGTATGCCGCCGAAGAGCACGAAGAGCATGATGAGCAGGGCGCTGATGATGGCGGCTCCCACGACGGGCAGGTGAAAGAGGCTCGTCATCATGGCCGACGAGGAGAGCACCTGTGCCATGATGCTGATGAAGATGCCGATGAGGAAGAGCACAGAGCCCACGGTCTCGGCCTTGCGGCCGTATTCGCGGCTGACGATTTCGAGCAGCGTGGTGCAGCCGCTGCGGCGTATGGGGCCGGCATAGATGAGCGAGAGGGCTGCGGCACCCAAGGCGGCGCCGATGGTGAACCACCATGCCGAGATGCCGAAGCTGAAGGCGAGCTGGGCTGTGCCTATCGTGGATTGGCCGCCTACGAGGGTGCCGAGTATGGCGCCGCACACCATCCAGCTGCTTGCTTTGCCGCCGGTGGTGAAGGCTTTTGCGTCTTTTACTTTCCTGCCTGAGAGGATGCTCACGCCGAGCAGGATTCCAATAGTGAGGATGATGCCAAGGATGTGTGTGGTTGTCAGCATGATTTCTTAGTGGCGACGATGCTTCGGTCTTTGTCGCGGAAGTCCTTTTGGAGTTGGGTGTCGAAACCTTGCTCGTGCAGAAGCGCGCAGGTCTCGCTGCCGAGGTTTTCGTTTATTTCTAAGACGAGGAGGCCATTCTCGCTCAGATGCGTGGCGGCATATCGGGCTATGGCGCGATAGAAGCGCAGCGGCTCTTCGTCTGGCACGAAGAGGGCTATGGCGGGCTCATAGTCCAGCACGTTGGGCTCCATCTCCGTGCGTTCGCTCTCCTTGACGTAGGGGGGATTGCTGATGATGAGGTCGAAGAGCGGGTAGGGGAGTTGTGGTTCCTCTTTGAGGAGGTCGCACTGGGCGAAGGTGACTGCTGCGCCGTTTTCTCTTGCGTTCTTTGCGGCGAGAGCCAGGGCCTTTTCGGAGATGTCGGCTCCGAAGACTTCGGCCTGCGGCCTCATGGCGGCCAGCGCTATGGCGATGCAGCCGCTCCCTGTGCAGAGGTCGAGGATGCGGGCTTGCCGTGGCACTTTTTCGATGATGGAAAGCACAATCTCCTCCGTCTCCGGACGTGGGATGAGCACATCTTCCGATACCGTTATCTTGCAGTCGCAGAAGTCGGTATGGCCGATGATGTGCTGTATGGGGCGGTGCTTCTTGAGGTCTTCGACAGCCCAGTGGAACTTGAGGAGGTCGGACTGGTTGATGGTCTCTTCGCGGTGGAGGAGGAGCTGCGCCCGGCTCCAGCCGAGGTATTCCTCGAACAGCATTGCGACGAACATGCCTATCTCGCCCTCGGGGTACATGCCGGACAACTCGGAGTGGAAGTAGCGCTCGATGTCGCGGACCTTGTTGGAGGGGATGTGCATATCGGTGGTGTTCATTGCTCTTTGCTCTGCTTCGAAAGTCGGTATGCTTTGATGAAATTGATGGTGCCGTAGGTTGCCGTGGCGAGGAAGCAGGCACTGATAAAGAACCACTTATAGCTGCCGCCGTGGGCCACGCTGATGATGCCTAAGGGGATGTAGATGGCATCGCAGATGAGGTAGCATATCCAGGCGTTGATGTCTTTGCGCACCATGAGGAAGGTGGCGACGGCCTGCAGCGCGGGGATGGCACAGTCGATGAGCGGCTGCTTGGAGTCGAGCAGCTGCACGCCGAAGCGGTGGAGCGCGATATAGACGATGAAATAGACCGCCGCTGTGAGTGCCACCACGGAGAGGAGCGGCCACACGGGATTGCCCCAGCAGATGGTGCGGCGGTTGTCGGACTCCTTCTTCTTCCATATCAGCACGCCGCCGATGGAGGCGAGGATGCTATAGACCTGGAAGGCAAAGCTGAGGTAGAGCGTCTCGGTGAAGAAGTTGTAGCAGAGCGTCACGCCGGTGATGATGCTGAGGACCCACGTCCAGCGGTTGCCGCGGGCGGCGAGATAGACGGTGGCAATCTGTGCTGCGATGAGCAGTGTGGTGAATATGATGTTCAGAATGTTGTCCATAGTCGGTATATGTGATTATTTGCGTCCGAAGTCGGCGGGTATCTCGCCCCAGTTGTCGGTGTCCCATTTCCGAATCTCGGTGGTGTAGCTGTTGCTTTGCAGCCATGCTTCGGCACGGCGTATGTAGTTCCACAGCTCTGCCGTCTGGGGTGTGAGGGGCAGCTTGGTGCGGCATTCTTTGTGCTTCACCCAGTTGATGGCGTTCACGGAGTCGGAGTAGAGGATTTGCTTGAGGCCGTGCTGCTTGAGGTAGGCGAGGCCGTGCACGATGGCGAGGAACTCGCCGATGTTGTTCGTGCCCAGCTGGCTCTTGAAGTGGAACATCTGCTGGCGGTTGGCTACATAGACGCCCCGGTATTCCATCACGCCGGGGTTGCCGCTGCAGGCCGCATCGACGGCAAGGCTGTCGAGCACGGGGCCTGGCACGCTGCCTTCTCTGACGATGGTCATGCCGTTCTCGTCCATGCCGACCATGCCTCCCTGCACGGTCTTCTTGCCTTTCACTTCGTCGTAGGGGCGCTGGAAGGCGCGTTCTGCCTCCGCTTTGTCTTCGAACGATTTGTACTGGGCTTGGGTTACGCCTATCACCTGCTTCTGGCATTCCTCCCAGCTTTCGTAGATGCCGGGCTGGTTGCCTTGCCACACGACATAATATTTCTGCTTCTTGCGAGCCATGTAGATTATAACGAGCGAGTGCCTGTTTTATTGTTGTGGGATGCGAAAAAAATAAAGCGGCTGTAAGGGTTACAGCCGCTTAGGAAAGAATGAAATCTATTTTTAGTCAATTATCAACTTGGGAAATAAAATTTCATTAGGCGCCGAGTTCGAGGCGTTTGAAGCCGGTGCAGGTGAGCTCCTTGTCGGTGCTCTCGATGAACTGGCGGACGGTCATCTTGCTCTCCATGATGTACTCCTGTTCGACGAGGGTGCACTCTTTGAAGAATTTGTTGAGACGGCCGTTAGCGATCTGCTGAATCTGAGCCTCGTTGAGGGTAGCGGCTTTCTGCTCTGCCACTTCGGCTTTGATTTTCTTAGCCATTTCGACCTGCTCCTCGGTGATCCAGCCCTTGGCGCAGTTGGAGGCCATGTGGTCTTCGCTGTCAACGTGGGCGGGGTTGATGCCAGCCTTCTTGAGGGCGGCGTCAACGGCCTTGCCGATGAGCTCTTCGCGAGTCTTCTCAGCAGCGACGGCGAGTTCCTTGTCCTTCACCTCCTGGGGCACGCTGTTGGCGTCGAGGGCGACGGGGCGCATGGCGACAACCTGCATGGCGAGGTTGTGACCGACCTCGTCGAAGCCAGCCTTGGAGAGGGAGATGATGGCACCCATGCGGTTGCCGGGGTGTACGTAGGAATAGACTGCGGGAGCCTCGATGGTCTCGAAGTGGGCGAGCTCGATCTTCTCACCGATCTTAGCAATCTGGTCGGTGATGAGGTCGGAAACCTTGCGGCCTTCGATTTCCATGTCGAGAACCTGCTCCTTAGCGGTGAGGTGCTTAGCCATGGCGTTGTCGATGATGGAGGTGGTGAATTCGACGAAACCAGCGTTGGTAGCGACGAAGTCGGTCTCGCAGCTCACCATGATGATGGCGCCGTAGTTGCCGTTGCTCTTAGCGAGGACGCAGCCTTCGTTAGCATCGCGGTCAGCGCGCTTGGCAGCCATTTTCTGGCCTTTCTGGCGGAGGTAGTCGATAGCTTTTTCGAAGTCGCCGTCGCACTCTACGAGGGCCTTTTTGCAGTCCATCATGCCGACGCCGGTCAGCTGACGAAGCTCGTTAACCTGTTTTGCAGTGATATTTGCCATAATGTGTGTTTCTAAATGTTAATGTTTAAATTTCAATCTTCAATTGTGGTAATTGTCAATTGAATTATTCAGCCTTGGGCTCTTCGGTTTCGACCTTCTTAGCTCTGCGAGGGCGGGTGCGCTTCTCGACGGGAGCCTCTTCGGCCTTCACTTCCTCTTCCTCATTTTGGGCGTCTTTGTCGAGCATGCGCTCGTTCAGACCTTCCTGGATTGCCTCGGTCATGTGTTTGAGGATGGCGGCAATGGACTTGGAAGCATCATCGTTAGCGGGGATGGGGAAGTCGATAAGGTCGGGGTTGCAGTTGGTGTCAACCAGTGCGAAGGTGGGGATGTTCAGGCGGCGGGCCTCAGCAACGGCAATGTGCTCCTTGTTGATGTCGATGACGAACAGGGCGCTGGGGAGGCGGGTAAGGTCGGCGATAGAACCGAGGTTCTTGTCGAGCTTAGCGCGCTCGCGCTGCACCTGGAGGCGCTCACGCTTGCTGATGTTGTTGAAATCCTTGTCGTGCATCAGCTGGTCGAGGCTGTTCATCTTCTTCACGGCCTTGCGGATGGTGGTGAAGTTGGTGAGCATACCGCCGGGCCAACGCTCGGTCACGAAGGGCATGTCAACGCTCTTGGCCATTTCGGCGACGACGTCCTTAGCCTGTTTCTTGGTAGCGACGAAGAGGACCTTCTTGCCGCTCTTGGCAATCTGTCTCAGGGCTGCTGCTGCCTCGTCGGCTTTGACGATGGTCTTCTGCAGGTCGATGACGTGGATGCCGTTATGCTCTTTGAAAATATAGGGAGCCATTTTGGGATTCCATTTTCTCTTAAGGTGGCCAAAATGACAACCAGCTTCAAGTAATTCTTCGAATTTAAGTTCGTTCATTGTTCTTTCTTTTTTGTTTACTTTCCTTTTTCCCAATTGCCGAGTAGTCTTTCTATTAGGGCCGGGTTTTTCTGCTCTTGCCTTAGGCAGCAGAACTGGCAACGCGGCAGAGTCTCTCGCCAATTTGGATTCTAAACTTTATTTCTTTCGTTCCAGTCGTTAAAGAGTCTGAATATCTTACGCAGCCATTAACGTTTGCTGAACTGGAAGCGTTTACGAGCCTTGGGCTGACCGGGTTTCTTACGCTCAACCATACGGGGGTCACGCATCAGGAAGCCTTCCTTCTTGAGGGCGGGGCGATCCTCGATGTTGTTCTCGCAGAGTGCGCGGGCGATAGCCATGCGGAGAGCCTGAGCCTGACCGGTGATTCCACCGCCGTCGAGGTTGGCCTTGATGTCCCATTTGCCTTCAGCGCCGGCAACCTGGAGAGCCTGGTTGACGATGTACTGCAGCGGGCCAGTGGGGAAATATTCTTTGTAGTCTCTATTGTTGACAACAATCTTGCCGGTGCCGGGGGTCATATAGATACGGGCAACGGAGCATTTTCTTCTACCGATAGTGTTGATTACTTCCATTTCTATTCTTATCTAACGTCGTTAATATTGATGACTTTGGGGTTCTGACCCTGGTGGGGATGCTCGGGACCGGCATACACATGGAGGTTGCGGTACAGGGCGTCGCCAAGACGGTTCTTAGGAAGCATGCCGCGGATGGCGTGTTCGAGGACGCGCTCGGGATGGCTGGCGAGAACCTTTGCAGGGGTGGTCTCGCGCTGGCCGCCGGGATAGCCGGTATAGCGCTGGTAGATCTTATCGGTCATCTTTTTGCCGGTGAAGACGATCTTCTCGGCATTGATGATGATAACGTTGTCGCCGCAGTCAACGTGCGGGGTGAAGCAAGGCTTGGTCTTGCCACGGAGGATGTTGGCAACGCGGGTGGCCAGACGTCCTACGGTCTGATTCTCGGCATCAACGAGCACCCATTCCTTCTGGACGGTCTGCTTGTTAGCGGAGATGGTTTTGTAACTTAATTGATCCATTTTTTATTTTTAACGATGATGTTTGTTACTATTTTATTCCTTTTTTGCGGCCTCTCTGTCGGATTTTTTTCCTCTTTTTGGGTGACGGATACCCTAAAAAAGGCTTTTTTCGCCCGATTTCGTGGCACACTATTTGTCTCTTAACATATTGGATAGCAAGTCTGAACGGGTAAATAACAGGGCTGCTGTCCACTATGCTTAGAGGTTGCAAAATTACGAATATTTTTTCAATTGACAAAATCTCTTTGTTAATTTCTTCACTTTTTTTGTTGAAAAGTTTTTTCCATCCCCCCGAAAAAGGCCTTCCCCATGCCCCTTTTCATTCCTCTCGCCCCATCTGGTCATGCTGGACCCATTCGACTGCCAAAATCCGCTTTCGACTGCCTCGTTCGACTGGCATATCGTTGAAAATACAGTAGTTGCATACATCAGTCGAATGAATCGAATGAGTCGAATGGGGTCTTTCGCGTTTTTGAGTCGTGCGAGAGCCTTCGCGCCTGGCGAGGCATCATGCCGTGAGGAAAGGCCGGCAGCGGCTCTCATCTCGCTGCCCCGTCCCGCATTCCCCCTGCCTCCCGCCCATCGTCGCCCCAAAAAATCTCCGATGACAATTCCACAGTCTGCCATTTTGTCAGTGTCGGGTCGCTTTTCCCTCGCTCAAGAGCCCTCGAAGGGCCACTTTCCACCCACTTTTTCTCCGCTCCAGCGAGCGGAGCTAGGGCGGAGCTAAGGCGGAGCTAAAGCGGAGCTTCTCCGAGCCGCCTCCGACGCTAAAATCGGGACTGACATTTTGTCAGTCCCGCCCCTTCCTTCCAGCACAAAACCGCCTCGCCCGATAGCCTATCCCTCGCCGAACTTGCCCCAAGAGGTTTGTAGGTCGTCTATATTTAGGTGGGTTCTGTAAAGGAGACTTCTAATTATTCGTGATAATTCAATATTCTGAATAGACATGAAGAAAGATTCAGTGAATCTTTCGATAGCGAAGCGGAGAACAAGTATCGTATAAAAAAACTTATTGTCATTAATTAATTTAATAAATAGAATATATTTTATATGATTATCCGCAATTGCCACAAAAAGTACAATCTGTGCCGGAATGACGCGGCAGCCTCCCCTTTCGGAAAGGGGTGCCACGAAGTGGCGGGGTATGTTTCGAACAATCATACCTTATTAAACCCCAAATGTTTTTCTATAGGGAATTATTTTATCGAAACATACCCCCAGCCCCTTTCCGAAAGGGGAGAAGGCTGCCGCATCACATATCTTCCATTTATTAGTGGTGATTGCGGATAATCATATATTTTATTGTATTACTATATATTTATAGGCAGTTCTCGGATTATCTGTGCGAAAAAATCGCAGGCAGCCATACTAAAGGCTCTCTTTTCGCGTTATATGCCCAAATGCTAAACCCTCTCGCCATGATTTCTCTCCGTCTCCGCTCTTGTGCTGCCTTGCTGTTTGCCATCATCCTTGTCGCTCCTCGCTCCGAGGCTCAGGAGCTGAAGACCAGCAACCCGCTCATCGACAGTGCCTTCCGCCTTGCCGTATGGACCATCGACCACAACACCCACAACGGTCTCATCCATGCCGGAGGCGGCTATGGGGGAGAGTGGACGCGCGACTGTGCCATCAATAGTTGGAACGCCGTCAGCCTCCTCCGTCCCGAGGTGGCTGAGAAGTCGCTCTGGAGCGTCACCGACGACAGCCTCCGCATAGGCCATCAGTATTGGGACAAGATTATCTGGACCCTCGCCGCGCATCATCATTTCCTCGTCACGGGCGACACCCTCTTCCTCCGCAAGGCCTACAGCTGTGCTGCCCGCACCATGCGTGAGCTTGAGACGCAGTGCTTCGACTCCGCCTACGGCCTCTTCATGGGCCCCGCCGTCTTTCAGGACGGCATAGCGGGCTATGACGAGCCTGTCTATGACCCCGCCAAGTGGGACGACTCCTACGTGCTTCATCACCCCAATTCTGCCACTATCAAGTGCCTCAGCACCAACGCAGTATATTATCAGGCCTATCGCTGCCTCTACGACATGGCGTCGCTCTTGCAAGAGCCGCGCAGCAGCTCCGCTGACTACCTCCGCCGCGCTGCCTTCCTTCAGAACCAGATACTCCTCCACCTCTACCGCTCCGACCTGCACCGCCCCTACTACCTCATCGACCACCTCGGCCGTCCGCACGACTATCAGGAGGGTCTCGGCCTTGCCTTCATGCTCCTCTTCGACCTCCTGCCTCAGCACGAGGCTGCCGCCATGGTCTCACAGGTTTATCGTACCGACCACGGCATCCCCTGCGTCTATCCCTCCTTCCCGCGCAACAGCTACGAGCGCCCCGGCCGCCACAACGTCATGATATGGCCGCACGTCAACATGCTCTATGCCTCGGGCTGCGCCCGTCAAGGGCTCTGGGAGCCTTTCTTCTTTGAATTAGAGAGCCTTGCCGACCTTGCCGTCAACCGCGGCCACGGCGACTTCTACGAGATCTACACCATCGATGGCGAGCCCAGCGGCGGCTGGCAGTGTGGCGGACTGTGGGACAAGAAGGAGCACCAGACATGGTGTGCCACAGGCTACCTCCGCCTTATCCTCGACCATATCTTCGGCATCACCCTCACCCCGCAGGGCCTCGAACTGCACCCCCACGGCATGCCCGACGGCTCCCAAGCCACCCTCACCGGCATCCCCTACCGCGGCGCCACCCTCACCATCACCCTCCGCGGCCACGGCTCCAAGATAAAATCCTGCCGCCTCAACGGCCACCCCGCCGCCCCCCAAATCCCAACAACCACCCCAGGCCCCATCACCATAGAGATAGCGCTTGGAGAGTAGATGCCCACCTCAATAGATTAACTGCTCATTAGAACTAACCCATTAAAACATCCTACTGTCACGAATGCTAAATTTTCCTTATGCTAGGTAGTTTGGCTTCCCTCTTTCCATTTCTAATACAACTAAAATTGCATCCATCAGTAGAATTTAGGAACAATACATCGTATAATTGGTAACTATTTTTTCTTAAATTATCTCTTTTTTCTGTTGCTTTTTCAATATATGTATAGGTATAAGTAATAAATTTTTCAATGTATTCTGCTGATTATTAATATTCTTTTAAGAACCTTGTCAAAAAAAGGCGTTAGTATCAAAAAAATGCGTATATTTGCATTTTGAAATCGACGCGAGTAGTCGTGCGATGCGAAGAAGCATTTGTATAGGTCCAACCTTAGAAATTCGCCAAAATTTTATCCAAGGACTGCGATACTGATGCCTTTTGCTTTTACTTTATGTTTTGGTCTCGTACCACTGCATATTGGAGCATAGGATAAGGTTCAAAGTTAGTTTTACTTGGAACGGCGTTTGGCGATGCCTTAAGGTTGTGAAACTGACAACGCGAGTTTTATGCTTTTTTTATGTGGTAAAAATTGCTGACCGATGAGAACTCAGGAAGGCACAAAAAAGACTAAAATGTACATGATGAAGCAGCAAGGTTTCTTTTTACCTTTTAAGATGAAAGGTATCGCCAAATGTGTCGTTTCCTTTTTCGCCGTATTTCTGTTTGCCAATGCGGTTCAAGCTCAAATCTATGTGAGTTGTACCCATCGGGACTACTACGAGTACAATGAGGCAACGGAGGAGTTTGAATACCTGAATGGGTATGATGAAAATTCTTTGTACAAGATTAATTCACAATGGACAATGATTGACCACACCACGCCAAGTATGTCATCTTCCTATTATGTGTCAAGCAGTGAGTATGACGAGGAAGAGAATGTTCTTGTGATGAACGTTGTATCTGATGTCGGAAACAAATACCTTTATAGTTTTGATATGGGTGAGAATAAGGTGAGAATCCTGTTCAATGATGGTGATGGATTACAACTTATCGTATTCACTGTAAAGAGATTTTGGTCAGAAGATAAATAGCATTTAAGATGAGAACAATAAGAATTGGACGTTCCCAAACAAACGATTGTATCTTTGCCAACAATACTGTGTCTGGCATCCATGCAGTTTTAGTTGTTGATGAATCTGGTGAACGTGGAACATTGAAGGATCTTAATTCAACGAATGGTACTTTTGTGAATAACAAAAGAATAATAGTAGAATCGTCAGGGCAAACGCATAAAGCGGTGTGGAAATTTCAGGTTATTAACAGCGGTGGGC
>JAKSML010000031.1 GCA_024400665.1 Bacteroidales bacterium | reverse complement strand
GCCCACCGCTGTTAATAACCTGAAATTTCCACACCGCTTTATGCGTTTGCCCTGCGACACCAAGCCCCCCGCCCGTCCCACGGCCTACCTTCGCTCTGCATTGCTACTGCATTGCTTCCACATTGCTACTGCATTGCTATGGCATAGCATACCAGTAGCTATGCAGTAGCAATGCAGTAGCAATGTACAGCGGAGGTAAGGCATATTCAAGGCGGAGCATATATGATGGATGAAATGAACGAATTAAAATTAGGTTATAGAAAAATGAAAAAAAGGGGGCTTTTTAAGAAGTCGCTTAAGCCCCCTTTTTTTCATTTTCTATGACCTGGCTCCAGGTTCCATCTGGTTTCGTTTTTTTATTTCATTGTTTTACACTGACTTATTGTTTTTCTTGAAAAAAATTTTGCATCTTCGCGAATATTTTGGGCCTCTTAAACGTTTATTGGGTAAAGAACAAGAAAGATATTCAGATGTATAGATGTTCAGATATACAGACAATCTAAAAATCTAAAAATCTGAAAGTCTTTCCACAATTGCACAGAATGAACGAGAAGGAATATATCAAGGACTGTACGAAGCATCGCAAAGAGCTATACCTCTACGCGGTGCGCTACACGCACGACGGAGACCAGGCCGAGGATGCGGTACAGGAAGTGCTCATCGCCCTCTGGATGCACCACTCCGAGGTGGGACGCAAGGAAGCCAAAGGCTGGCTGATACGCACGCTGTACCGCCACCTTGTTGACGAGCATCGCCGCGAGCTGCGACATGACGAGAGGCTGCAAAGTCTTGTGCCCGACGAGGTGTATAACCAGTTTGAGCAGTACGAGCTCCAGGACGCCATGCAGCAGGCTCTTGACCAGCTCAGCGAGAGGGAGCGCGCCATCATCCTCCTCTGCGACGTGGAAGGATACAAGTACAAAGAGATAGCCGAGATTACCGAGCTCCAAGAAAGCCAGGTGACGGGCATCCTCTACCGCAGCCGCATCAATTTGAAAAAAGCCTACCTCGCCCTCAACGAGCAGACCATAAACAATAAATATATAGGAACCACCAAAATTAGACTGATATGATTGACATCAATAATTTCGAGAGTTATCTTTTCCTCTACCACGAGGGCGAGCTCGACGCCCAGAAGCGTGAAGAGGTGGAGCGCTTCCTCGACGAGCACCCCGACATCCGTGAGGAGGACGAGCTCTATTACGACCCCGATTTCAAGGTGCCCTGCACGATTCCGAATACAGCGGGAGCCCGCAAATTCGCCAAGCCCGCATGGCGCTGGGCAGCAGCAGCCTGCGCCCTACTGGCCGTAGGCTCGTCGGTCTTCTTCCTCGCCCCAGAGCCCAGCACATTGCCGAAGGCCACAGAGGCTGTTGCCGCTGTCGGGCAGGAGCCCATCATAGAGATGGCGGAAGCCGTCCCGCCGCAAAGCATCAAGCGCCACAAGGCAGCGAAGCACTTCCAGGCCTCAGCCATGCCTACGAAGGCACCTCTGGCTGCCGCCTCGGAGCCCGCCCTCGTGGCTGATGCCGCCACGGAGGAGATGATGGCGGAGATAGCTGCCCAGCCCGTCAAAGAGCTGGCGGAAGCCGCGATGAGCCACCATGATGGCGAGCTCATCATCATCGAGACCAACCTCTTGGCTCAGGTGCTGCCCGCAGAGGCCGACGTGGTGGAGGTGGACTTCCTGGCTGAGGTCATCAGCACGGAGCCAGGCCGCGAGCTGGTTTCGAACATTGCTCACACAATCATGGACATCCCAAACCTTCCAAACAAGCTGCTTGCCAGCTTTATGCAAAAAATAAAAGACGAGGTCATATAAGATGGTGAATAGTGAAGGGCGGCAGCCGTCATTTGTCAATTCACAATTCACAAAACAACAATTATCAATAAAAAATAATACCATGAAGAAAATTCTCTTTATCATCCTCACAACAGCATCCATGCTCACGGCCTCGGCCCAGACAATGCTGAAACAGCGCATCGACCAAGAAATTGGCACAATCATCGTAAAGAACAACACCATCGTCCGCATAGAGAAGGACACCTGCAACTATGTGGCCTACCTCAGCGACCTCTCTGGACCAGCAGCCGAAGCCATCGTCCGCAACCTCGTGGAGATAACGGGCACCAAGCTCATCACCACCGAGACCGCCAAGGACAAGACCATCATCGTGGGCACTACAGCCGATTCCTGCAGTTTCACTATTGTGAATGACGGTATCGTCATCCATAAAGGCAAGACCTACTCAAACGAACTCGGAGAACTGCTCATTGATGGCAAAAAGAACGAACCCGACAGGAATTGGACCGGCCTGGAAAGCTATGGATTCGGCAAGCGATTCTACTGGGACTTCCACTATGGCTGGACCAACTTCGCCAATGCGGGCAAAGGCTTCATCAGCCGCGGCGCCACCTCTGATGTGACAAAATTCGAGTACGGAGATGTTGATGTGTGTATCGGCTATTCCATCTACAAAGACCATCATTTTGCTGCTGGATTAGGCTTAGGATTCAAAGCTGTGAAATACATATTTAACGACCCTTACGTTGTTGCTGCACAGACTGGTGACAGCTACACCCTCGAAGCAATGGACGCCCCCCTCGGCACAAGCAACAATTGGAAGACTTCTCTTCAAAATGGCGCTATCATCGTCCCCATCCATTTCCAATACTTCCCGAATGCCCGCGACCATGGTTTCAATCTGAAGTTGGACCTCATCCCCTCCTTCTGTATCATAAGCGAATTCGTCCAGGAGTATAATGCCACCGAAGGCAACGTCTCTCAGCACAATACGATGAACACAAACCTTATCCACAATATCTTCAACTGCAACCTCCGCTTCGGCATCAACTACGATCTTCTCGGTGTTTACGTCGAGACTTCCCTCATGCCCATCAGCGACAACCTGAAGCTCGGCAGCAGCCTCACCAACAACACATTCAAAAACACACTACCCTACCACATCTCCCTCGGCCTCACCTTCAGATTTGACGAACTCGACTAAAAATATCACAACTATATTTCAAAAACAACCTTTAAAAATCAAACAACTATGGGAAAAACAACCATGAAACCAGGTAACCCTTTCATCAAAGTGGGCGGCAATATGCCCTCGACAAAAACAGGCAAGAGCTCAGGTGGCGGCAGAGGCAACAACCCTCCCACGAAAGGAAAATGAAAACTATCGCTCACACAAAAAGGATGCTCCGCCGCGGGGCATCCTTTTTTTATCGGAATGAGTCGAATGAATCGAATAGGGTCGATAGAGGAACCACAAACTCGCCACTATTCGGCTCCAGGTCCTACCTGGCGGCGGAACTCCCACGTGTCGGTGTGGCCGTCGGGATAGGTGTAGCTCCAGACGAACTCGCGGCGAGTGAGGCTGGCAATGTGGAACTTCGTCTCGCGGTCAATCGTGCTGCCCACGTTCTTCATCATGCGGTGGGCAAACTTGTCGCCCCAAGCCTTATCGGGACCCTGGATGTCGAGCACCTCCATGCGGAAACTGTCGGCAATACCCGCGAAATAGAAATCCTCGCCCTCGGCACGCCAGCGACTGGGACTGACGTAGTTGAAGGTGATGGTATAGACGCTCCTGTCGGGACGTGTCACCGTATAGACCTGGCAAGCCGAATCCAAGGCCGTGCCGTCCTTGCAGTAATCCATCGTACCCGTTTCGTGAACAGACACATAGCCATCCTTCGTCTCATACTCCCAGCCGTGCTGGTAAGCGTAATGCCCGGGGATGAGGCTGGCAGCCCCTTTCTTCGTGCCGCAGCACGAGGCCGCGAGCAGCACCGCTGCAATCATGTAAAAAATCTTCTTCATATCATCTGTGAATTGTAATCTGTGAGTGCCTTCAATCTCCCCTGCTCCAGCAACAGCAGCCGCCGTTTCAGCTCAAGGCCGTAGGCATAGCCCGTGAGTCTCCCCCCTGCCCCCACCACGCGGTGGCACGGCACGATGAGCGCCACGGGGTTGCGTCCCACAGCCTGCCCCACAGCTTGAGGGGACATCCGCCCATCCAAGAGGCGGGCAAGCTGGCCGTAGGTGGTCGTCGTCCCGTATGGCACCTGCAGCAAGAGCTGCCACACCCTCAGCTGGAAAGGGGTGCCTTGCAGATGCAGCGGCGGCGTGAACGCAGGCTCCCTGCCCGCGAGATAGACCTCCAGCCATTCCCGCACCCTATAGGTATCAGCCGCCTCACCGCAGCACTCCCCGCCATCCGTGGCAGGGCGCAGCGAGCAGACGCCCACCTCGTCCCATTCAACCTCCCAGCCATGAAAACGAACCATCCTTCTCAGATTTGGAGATTTGGAGGATTATCTTCTAATCTTCAAACCTAACTTAAGAACGTATGGCACCTATGCTCTGGAGCGAAGCCTGCAGAGCGGCATCGTTGTCGCTTATCACCATCAGCTTATCGCCAAGCAGCAGATGCGTCTTGCCCGTGGGGACGAAATAGCTGTCGCCCCTGCGCACCATGATCACCAACGTGCTCTCTGGGATGGAATAGTCCATCAGGCGACAGCCGTGGCGCAGCACCTCCTCGGTGATAGTCACCTCACACGTCGCCGACTTAATCTCCTCCTGAAACTCAATATCGAAATTGCTGATCAGATGCTCGGGCTCAGGCTCGTCAGCCACCTTGAGCCATCTGCCCACCATAGAGAGCGTGCTGCCCTGCAGCACCAACGAAATCAGCGTGCAGACAAACACGATGTTGAAAATCTCGTCGGCATGGGGCACCGCCTCGGCACGGCACAAGATGGCAAAGATGATGGGCACCGCGCCCCGCAGTCCGCACCACGAGACAAAGAGCTTGTCGCGGAAATCGTATTTTCTAAACGGTATCAGCGAGAGGAAGACGCTCAGCGGCCGCGTCACGAAAATCATCATCAGGCTGATGAGGATGCTGGGCAGAATCACCCCGCGCCACGTCAGCTCGCTGGGATTCACCAAGAGACCCAGCGTGAGGAACATCGTGAGCTGACCAAGCCACGACACACCCTCGAAGAAGTTCCGCGTAGAACGCTTATGGACAAAGCGGCTGTTGCCAAACACCAGTCCGCCGATATAGACAGCCAGATAGCTGTTGCCCTTCAGATAATAGCTTGCACCGAAGATGAAGATGCACGACGAAAGCACCAGGATGGGATAGAGCGAAGGATTGTCGATCTTCAGCCTGTTGATGAACCACACTAGTCCCTTGCCCAAGAGCCATCCCACCACGGCACCCACGATAATCTGCACAAAGACCATCGCGATGGCCGCCGCATAGTTCGGCTCCCCCTGAGCCGTGGCAAGGGAGATGAGCGTGATAGTCAGCACGTATGCCATGGGGTCGTTGCTGCCGCTCTCCAACTCCAGGGCGGGCTTGAGGCCGTGCTTGAGGTTCAGCCCCTTCGAGCGCAGAATAGAGAAGACCGAAGCCGAATCGGTCGAGGACATCGTGCTGGCCAGCAGCAGCGAGGCCAGGAAGCCTATCGTGCCGCCCAGCGCGGTCTTATCCACAATCAGCCAGATGCCGAAACCCGTGGCAAAGGCGGTGATGAGCACACCCAGCGTGGCCAGCGTGATGCCAGGGCCGAGCACAGGCTTGATATCGCAAATCTTCGTATCCATGCCGCCCGAAAAAAGAATGATGCACAGCGCCACCGTGCCGATGGCTTGCGCCACGCGGATGCTGTCGAACTGGATGCCCAGCCCATCTACACCAAAGAACATACCCACCACCAGAAAGAGCAGCAGCACGGGCACACCCAGCTTGCTGCTGGCCTTGCTCACAATGATGCTCGCAAAAAAGAGCACCGAGATAACAAGAAGGAAAAGTTCTACTTGCATAACAATATTCAATTAGTGTGTTTCTTAAAATAGCTTCTTCCCATTCACGAACAGCCACTTGCACAGAGCCCAGCCCCACAGTTACGCCTCATAGCCGCAACATGAACGAGGGTGCAAAGTTACGAAAAATTTTCCAATTCACCAACTCCTAAAATCTGCTATCGAAAATATCCACACACACACCCGCTACAAAACATCTCTCATTAAAAGCATTTTTCAAAAAGTCATCAGCAGGGCGGCCTGCCTGGGAACGATAATAACCTTTGCACTATTCGCTATTTTCTATAAGGACTTTTTTGATTGTTTCGAAACATACCCCGCCACTTCGTGGCACCCCTTTCCGAAAGGGGAGGATGCTGCATCACAACATTCTACATATCATTTAGTTGTATTTTCACAAAACATCCTTGTTTAGGGGTGGTTATATAGAAGAGGACGGAAGGTTGGTGGATGCACCTGATTCTTATCGAGCTGTTTAGCTATCGAGCCAGTGGAATGAATCGAATGGGGTTCTTCGACTTTTTATTGGAAGTTCCAGCCGAGTTTCTGGTGGATGGCGCTGAAGAAGCTCTGGCCGTGGAGGCGGACAAGGCTGACGGTGAAGGTTTCGCGGGAGAGGTTGATCTGGGTGCCACAGGGCAGGTGGAGCCGGCGGGAGTCCATGCTGAGGTTGAAGTGCGTTGGCTCGCTGGCACGTTCCTGATGGGTGACGAGGCGGAGCTTGGCGCTGTCGGGGACGATGATGGGACGGAGGGTAAGGTTGTGCGCCCCGATGGGTGTGATGACGAAGCAGCCGCTGTTTGGGGTGAGTATGGGGCCGCCGCAGCTGAGGGAGTAGGCGGTGGAGCCTGTTGGGGTGGCGACGATGAGGCCGTCGCCGGAGTAGGTGGCGACGAAGTCGTCATCGACATAGAGGTCTGTGTGCAGAAGGGTGCCGTCGTCGAGACGGTGGAGGGTGACTTCGTTGAGGGCGGTGTCTTTTAATCTGTGATCTGTGATCTGTGATCTGTGATCTATGACCTGAGGGCGGTTGCTGGTGTTTGTGATCTGTGATCTGTGACCTGTGACCTGAGGGCGGTTGCCGGTGTTTTTTAATTGAGAATTAGGGCGGTTGCCGCCAGTTTGTATTGTCAGTTCACTGTTCACTTTTTCACAGTTCACAGTCTCACAGTTCACAGTTTCGATGTGGAGGAGGGTACGGGGCTCGACGGTGTAGCGGCCGGAGAGGAGGTCGGAGACGAGGGTGCCGAGGTCGTCGCGGCCTGCGGTGGTGAGGAAGCCGAGGTGGCCGAAGTTGATGCCGAGCACGGGGATGTTGCGAGAGCCGATGAGGTGGACGGAGCTGAGGAGGGTGCCGTCGCCACCGATGGAGAAGAGGAAGTCGTAGTGACGGTCGGAGAGGTGGTCTGTAACCTCCTCGGTCTCGATGCCGCTCTTGTGGAGCAGGTCGGCAAGGGCCTGGAGCTGCGGCGAGTCGCCGTGGCAGTATTGATCTGTGAGGTACCTGACGTAGAGCGCTATTTTTAATTGAGAATTGAGCATTGTTTTAATTGATAATTGATAATTGATAATTGATAATTGATAATTAGGGCGGTTGCCGTCGTTTGTATTGTCAGTTCACAGTTCACATTATCTGATGAGTGTTATGGTGCCGAGGTAGTTTCGGAGGGAGCCGTCGGTGTGGCGGCAGGTGATGGAGTATGTGTATGTGCCTTGTGGCTGGGGGATGCCCTGGCGGGTTCCGTCCCAGCAGGCGGAGGGGTCGGAGGTGTGGAGGATATGCTCGCCGCGGCGGTTGTAGATGTCGAGGCTGTAGCCGTCGGGGATGAGGGCGAGAAAATGGGGGCAGAATCTGCCGCAGCGTTCATGGCCATAGATGATGACGTTGGGGATGTATGCCGCGGGGTCTGCCAGCTCGGGGAGGGTGAGCAGGAGGGTGTCGGAGAGTTTGACCCACTGGCCGCAACGGTCGTAGATGCCGATGCGATAGCTGTAGGATATGGCAGCACGGCTCACCTCGCGGTCGGTGTAGCGGAAATCGGGGCTGCCGCCCATGGTGAAACGGTCGTATTCCTCCATCTCGCCGTCCGCCTGGCTGCGATAGAGGATGAGGGTGTCGGAGAGGAAGGCGGGGTCAATGTCGAAGGAGAGGGTGATGGAGGGGTCGGAAGCATCATAGCTGAGCTGGGTGATGCTGAGGCGCTGGGCGGTGTCGCCGTGTGTGAAGCGAAAGCGGACAGGCAGCGAGAGGGCGCAGAGGGTGTCGGAGGTGTTGCTGACTTCGAGCCAGCCGTCGGCCTCGGCGATGAAGGGGTCGGCGAGCAGGGTGTCCATGAAGTAGGGACCTTCGGATCCGAAGTCGAAACGATGGAGGCTATCGCCGATGCGGAGGCAGAGGCGATAGCGACCCACGCTGTCGGGCATGTTGATGTAGCGGTTCCAACTGGCACGGAGCAGCCGCGAGCAGCTGTCGGCATGAAGGGTGAGGACGGGGTTGTGGTAGTAGGGCGTGAGGGGGCTGGCCTGATAGCAGCTGTCGAAAGCGAGGATGCGGAAGCTGTGCTCGACGGCGGCATCGCTGACATCCTGCGGACAGAGATAGGTGGTGCTGAGGCGACCCCAGACAGTGTCGTAGTCGCGACAGGGGCTGCCCGTGCAGATATAGTAGCCCATCACATCAGTGTCGGGGCTGGGCTCCCAGCTGAGAAGGATGCTCCGCGCCAGGGTATCGACCGAACAGAGACGCAGGGCACAGGGCGCAGTGGGGAGGTTGTCCTGATGATAGAGGCCAACGGTGTCGGAACGCAGCACGCTGCTGTCGGGCATAACGGCTGCGACATAATAGTTGACGGTGTCGGCACAAATGGTTCGGCGGAGGGTGTCGAGAAAAGTCGGAGTCGAAAGTCGAATGACCTCATGATACGCATCGCCCGGATATTGCCGACAGAGACTGTAGTATGCTGCATCAGAGATTTCGTCCCACCCAAGAAGGCTGACATGGGGAGCGACAACCGAAGCGGTATGGATGCGGAAGGAGCTCTGCGCCTGAGCGGTTGTCACGAAACAGAGCATCAAGAGAATAGATAATGAGTAATGAATAATGAGTAATGAATAATGAGCAGAGCGGTGGCCGTCAGCGTTCATTATTCTGTATTCAGTATTCTGTATTTTATATTCATTATTCATTATTCAATATTTTTTATCGACTGCATCTGTACCAACTGATAATAGCGGCCTTGACGGACCATGAGCTGCTCGTGGGTGCCCCGCTCGACAATACGGCCCTGCTCAAGGACAATGATAAGGTCGGCATGACGGATGGTGGAGAGGCGATGGGCCACGACAAGAGCCGTGCGGCCAGAGAGGAGGGTTTCGAGTGCTTGCTGCACAAGGCGTTCACTTTCGGTATCGAGAGCGCTGGTGGCCTCGTCGAAGATGAGGAGGCTGGGGTTGGAGAGGACGGCGCGGGCAATAGAGAGGCGCTGCCGCTGTCCGCCGCTGAGGAGGGAGCCGCAGTCGCCAATCTCAGTATCGTAGCCCTGGGGCTGCTGCATGATGAAGTCGTGGGCTTGGGCTATCTGCGCAGCACGGACTATCTGCTCCATCGTGGCCTCGGGCATTCCGAAGGCGATATTGTTGCGGATGGTGTCGTTGAAGAGGTCGGTCTGCTGCGAGACAACTCCGACATGATGGCGCAGCGAAGAGAGCGAATAGGCCGAGAGCGGCTGGCCGTCGATGAGGATCTGGCCGCTGCTGCAGTCGTAGAAACGCATGAGGAGGTCGGCCAAGGTGCTCTTGCCAGACCCCGAGCTGCCAACAAGGGCCACCATGGAGCCTCGGGGAACAGAAAAGCTGACATCGTGCAGCACCTCGATATCGGGAGTGTAGCTGAAGCAGACATTCCGAAACTCGATGCCCTCTTTGAGCCCTTCGAAAGCAAGGCTCTTCTCGGCCGACTGCAAGGTGGGGTCGGGCGGGCAGAGCTCATCGTCGAGAACGGCTTGGAGACGATCGATGCAGGCACGGCCTTTCTTGATCTGCGAGATGGCAGTGGTGAGCTCTTTCGACGGAGGGATCATGAGCACGAACATCATGATGTACGACACAAAAAGTTCGGAGGTGAGCTGCCCCTCGCCCCGCAGCACCATACTGGAGCCGAAGAGCAGGATGCCTATAACGACACAGTTGCCCAAGAAGTCGCTCACTGGCGAAGAGAGGTCGATGCGGCGCAGGACGCGGGTGCGAAGGCGGGCATACTGGCTGTCGGCCTGCTGGAAACGACGGTTGGAGAACTCGATGGCTGTGTAGGCCTTGACAACTTTGAGGCCCATGATGGTCTCCTCCATGAGCGAGGTGAGGAACGACCCCATCTCCTGAAGTCTCCGCGAGCTGCGACGCAGCCGGTGGGTGATGCCCGAGATGACCAAGACGATGATGGGCAGCATGCAGAGGACGAAGAGGGTGAGGCGTGTGCTGATATAGAACAGCATGACGAGATAGAGAATCATGCTGACGATGGCCGTGACCAGCTGCTGCACAGAGCCCATGATGCTCTCGTCATATTCTTTGATATCGCCGCCGAAGCGGGCAAGAAGGTCGCCTTTGCGATTGTTAGTGAAATAGGATAGCGGCAGACGCAGCACCTTGTGGAAGAGGTCTGCCCGGATGTCGCGCACCACTCGACTGCGGACTACCGACATCTGGACCAATGAGAGGTAGCTGAAGATGTTCTTGAAAGCATACAGCCCAAAAAGCACAAGCGAGAAATATATCAGCGCCTTCTCCGGGCCAAAGGATATCAGCCACTCATAGAGCATCTGCAACCCCTGCGAGAGAAGGCTGGCATCGGCCGAAGGCATCGCCGCCTCGGCATTGTCGGGCGGAAAGAGCAGCTTGAGGAAGTCGGCCACAGAGAGCGCCGTAGCCATTGTGAACAGCACAGACAAAACTACAAAAACGCCGTATGCCACCATTCGGGCAGCATACGGACGCATATAGTTTATTGTGAACTTCGACAAGGCAGGTTCTGTTTTTTGTGAATTAACAATATTGAATGAATTATCGAATAAAGGATGTAGAAACGCGCCACGTCTGTTATAGGCTGCCGCACGACGGCTTCCGTCCCTCATCACTCATTATTCAATTCACCTTATAGCCTAAGTAGTTGTGAGGCGTGAGGGTGCGGATGCGCTCTTTGACCTCGGGAGCAACGTCGAGCGTATCGACGAAGTCTGCGATGGTCTGTGCCGTCACCTTCTGATTGGTGCGGGTGAGCTGCTTGAGGGCCTCGTAGGGGTTGGGGTAGCCGACAGAACGCAGGATGGTCTGAATAGCTTCAGCCACGACAGCCCAGTTATTGTCGAGGTCGTCATAGATGGCCTGCTCGTTGAGCAGCAGCTTGTCCATGCCCTTGAAGAGCGAAGCCAAGGAGATGAGCGTGTGGGCGATAGGCACACCGATGTTGCGGCTCACAGTAGAGTCTGTCAGGTCGCGCTGCATACGGGAGATGGGGAGCTTGTGGCTCAGATGCTCAAAGATGGCATTGGCCATGCCGAGGTTGCCTTCGGCATTCTCAAAGTCGATAGGATTGACCTTGTGGGGCATAGCGGAAGAGCCCACCTCGCCAGCCTTGATCTTCTGCTTGAAGTACTCCATAGAGACGTATGTCCAGATGTCGCGGCAGAGGTCGATGAGGATAACGTTGATGCGCTTGCAGTTGTCGAAATAGGCCGCCATGTTATCGTAGTTCTCAATCTGAGTGGTATATTGGAGACGCTCCAGACCCAGATGCTCGGCAACGAAACGATTGCCGAAAGTGTGCCAGTCAACGGCAGGATAGGCTGCAAGATGCGCATTGAAGTTGCCCGTGGCACCACCGAACTTAGCCGAGAAAGGAATCTGGGCAAAATAGTCCAGCTGACAACGAAGACGATAGGCAAAGACCATGATTTCCTTGCCCAGCGTGGTAGGCGAAGCAGGCTGGCCGTGAGTGTGTGCCAGCATGGGGATGTCCTTCCATTCCTGAGCACGCTGCTCAAGGACGGCGAGGAGCCTCTCATACTGGGGCATCAGCACATCACGGTGGCACTCCATCATCGAAAGAGGCACCGAGGTGTTGTTGATATCCTGCGAGGTGAGGCCGAAATGGATGAACTCTTTGCAGGCTTCGAGGCCGAGACCATCGAAACGCCGTTTGATGAAATACTCGACAGCCTTCACATCGTGGTTCGTGGTCTTTTCGATATCTTTGATTTCAAGAGCGTCGGCTTCGCTGAAGTCGCGATATATTTGGCGCAGCTGCTCGGCAAGCTCGGGACGCTGAGCAAAAACGGCCTGAAGAGGAAGCTGGGGGAGTTTTCCTAATGCGATGAAATATTCTATTTCCACGCGGACACGATAGCGGATAAGGGCACCTTCGGAAAAATAGGCTGCAAGGGCGTCAACTTTGGAACGATAGCGTCCGTCGATAGGAGAGATAGCATTGAGACTGTTCATGACTGTGAGGTTTGATATTGTTGATATTATAATTTACTATATTTTATGCCTCCCGAGGCAATCTGGCTGTTCTGGAAGGTATGGGTGGCAAGGAGCTTCTCAATTCTGCGGTCGTGAGAAGCATCACGAAGCGCACGGGCATATATGTCGTTATGCAGGTCCGTGCCCAGAAATTCCACCCATCCGCGTTCTATCAGTTCATAGCCCTTGCTGCGGCAGCTTTCGCCATAGAAGCCCAAAAGGGAAAGGATGTTGACCTGGAAGTTAACGCCCATCTCCTTAAAACGCTCCAACTGTGACGAAACGGGGTTGTAATAGGGATAACGCTCAGGATGTGCCAGGATGACGTTGTGGCCCTTCATCTGCAAGTCGAAAAAGGTCTGCTCCAAACCTAACGTCTCCTGACGAAGCGACAGCTCGGTGAGGAGATAGTCATCGGCAATATGGAGAAAACGATTCTCCTCTATGCGCTGCTGGATGATAGCGTCGATGCGGTACTCGCCAGCCACATTGACAAGCTCGATATTCAAACTCGGATCGGCATGGTCGGCAACATAGCGCTTCAGCTTCTCGAACTGCTGGAGGATAAGGTCCTCCTTATTGTTGTATCGCGGATACTGGAAATGGGGTGTGATGACAACCTTTGAAAAGCCTACCTCGCTGAGGGTGCTGAGGCATAGCATTGTCTCTTCTATCGAGGTGGAGCCATCATCAACACAGGGCACGAGATGGCAATGGATGTCCGTGCCTAATGCTTCAAATATTGGGCGCGCGTTCTTCTTATGTAAAAATTTAAACATTATCCTTCTTTTATTGTGATGTCGTAATTCTTCGGTAATATGCTCTCTCTATTCTTCAATTCGTTTGATTTCGGCGCCTAACAGTTTGAGGCGTTTGTCGATATGCTGATATCCGCGGTCTATCTGTTCGATATTGTCTATGCGGCTCTTGCCTTCGGCAGAGAGCGCGGCAATCAGCAGCGCCACGCCGGCACGAATATCGGGCGAGGACATCCGCACACCTCGCAGGTTGTGCTGATGGTCCAGACCAATGACCGTGGCACGGTGAGGGTCGCACAGGATAATCTGGGCTCCCATGTCGATGAGCTTATCGACAAAGAAGAGACGGCTCTCGAACATCTTCTGATGAATGAGCACGCTGCCCTTGGCCTGGGTGGCAACCACGAGGGCGATGCTGATAAGGTCGGGGGTGAAGCCTGGCCACGGAGCGTCTGCCACAGTCATGATGGAGCCATCCATGAAGCGCTCAATCTCGTAATGATCACGAGCGGGAATGTAGAGGTCGTCGCCTTTCTGCCACACTTCGACACCAAGACGGCGGAAGACCTGCGGGATGAGGCCAAGATGCTGGATGCCGACATTGCGGATGGTGAGGTCGCTGCGCGTCATGGCAGCCATGCCGATGAAGGAGCCTACCTCAATCATATCGGGAAGCAGACGATGGTTGCAGCCATGCAGCTCGCCCACGCCCTCAATGGTGAGAAGGTTGGAACCTATGCCGCTAATCTTGGCACCCATATTGTTGAGCATGTTGCAGAGCTGGTAGATATAAGGCTCGCAGGCGGCATTCATAATCGTGGTGGTGCCCATGGCAAGGACTGAAGCCATGATGATGTTGGCCGTGCCGGTGACAGAAGCCTCGTCGAGCAGTATATAGCAGCCCAGCAGTCTGTTGGCGCGGACATGATAGCCTCCGTAGCGATATGTCACCTCTGCACCGAGTTTCTCCATGCCGAGGAAATGGGTGTCGAGGCGGCGGCGCCCAATCTTGTCGCCTCCCGGCTGCGGCACAACGGCACGACCATAGCGCGAGAGCAGCGGACCCACCACCATGATGGAGCCACGGAGCGCAGCGGCCTGCTGAGCAAACTCCTCGCTTTCGAGGACGTCGAGGTTCACAGCATCGGCCTGAAACTCAAACGTGCGACCGCTGACGAGGTCTTTGTCGCCCTCTTCAGCCACAAGGCGCACCTTCACGCCCAACAGCTGCAGAAGGGCTATCAGCTTATTGACGTCGCGGATGTCGGGCACATTTTCGATGACCACTTTGTCGCTCGTCAGAAGCACAGCACAGAGCACCTGCAAGGCTTCGTTCTTCGCACCTTGAGGCTCGATCTCTCCTGACAGACGATGACCGCCTATTATTTCGAATGATGACATATCTTTCCCTATTTATTATTTCAAAAAAAGCCGTTTTGCGAAATCCTGCACAAGACAGTACTACTTCGTTACCTTCTTCTTCTTTTTCTTCTTCTTATGAGTCCCGTTGGCACGACGTTCGTCTGAGGTGCCACGGAGATAGTCGCGGAAATCGAGATATTCGAAACCCTCGGGAAGGGTCAGCTTGTTGTCCGAGATAATCTCAAGCTGGCGTGTGATAAGGTCATCCTCCACGGTGTCGCTGTTCCAAAGCAGATAGTCGCGCTTCATGGCATGGGCGATAAGGCTCACCGCCTCGTCACGTTCTTCGCCTTCGGGATATTCGGCAGCACGCTTCACCATGCGCTCCATCACAGAGCCATAGTGACGATAATGGACTTTGCCCTGGTTGTATTTCAGCGGATGGGGCTTGAAATCGACATGCTCTTCGCGCGTAATCTCGTAAGGGACATCCACGTCGAGATCCCAGTCCGCCATAATCATCAAGTGTACCCAATACTTGCGCTTGTAATCTTCCGAAGCCTTCTCCTCGCCGGCTATGCGAGCCATAGTATCCACTATGGTGCCAGCCATACGGGTGCGAAGGTCACGGTCAGGGATGCTCTTCACATATTTAATCAAGTTGTTGATGTTGCGCCCGTAGTCGTTAATCTTTAATTGTTCTCGTTGGGTGTTATATTGCATTGTTCAAAAGATTATTATCACTATTATGTTTGGCCGTTATCAATACCAGCAATAGGGCGAGGCCATACCCCAGCCGCAGCGTGAGCCATACATGCCCCAGCCGTGGCCTGTCATGAATGCGTCGTACCACATATAGGGCAGCGAGCCATTGCGATCGTTGGCTATCGTAACGGAGAGATGCAAGAAGTTGTTGTCCTTGAAGCGGAAGGCAGCCTCGGCAGTGAGCGCAGTCACGGAAACATCGACCGGACCATTGGACAAAGCATATATCGGTGCATAGCTGCCGCCCAGATGATAGAGCGAAGCAGCAATCCACACATTATCGTTCACCTGGTATTCGGCTCCGACATGCACGCCCACCAAGCCCGTGCCTCCCTCGTTGCGATAGGGAGCATAGCTGCGCACAGGTGCCGGCGAGGAGAAGACCTTGTCGGCTCCGAAATCGGAGACGATGTTGAAGCCTCCGTTCACCGTGAGACGGCTGTTGGGGCGATAGGACAGCGAAGGTGCTACGGAAGTGAAGATGCGGTTGTCGCCGAAAGAGGTGCCGAAGAAACCCGTGCCCACCGACAGATGCGGCTCCCAGCGTGGGAAGGCGATAGTGTCGAAATCGGCCGCAGTGTCGAGCTGAGCCTTATAATAGGGATGCCACTGAGCCCGCACAGAGAGCGAACCCAGCATCAGTACAGCTACTATGATATATTTCAACTTCTTCATATTTTTATAATATTATTCTTATAAACGCACGCGAACTATATTTATTGTCTATAGCTCCATTAATTTTTCGAACGAGGTCGGATAAGGAGTCTCAAACTTGAGTTTCTTGCCTGTGACAGGATGGGTGAATCCTAAGCGGAAAGCATGGAGTGCCAAGCGGTTGATGGGCGAGACATCGTCCTTATAGCCATACATGGGGTCATGCACCACGGGATGCTGCTCTTCGCGAAGGTGTACACGAATCTGGTTGCGACGCCCCGTGTCAAGGCGCAGCTCCACGAGCGAATAGCGACGACTTGTGCGGACAACCTTATAGTGGGTGACAGCCAGCTTGCCGCCATTGTCGGTCGGCGAGGAAAGCACACAGTACTCGCCGTCGGTGAGCCATGACTTGATGGTGCCAACAGCAGGTTCGAGTTTGCCCCAGGCCACAGCCACGTATGCGCGGTCCGACACAAGGCCTTTCCAATCAGCCTCAAAGCGTTGCGACACCTCTTTCGATTTCGACACCACCATCAAGCCCGAAGTGTCGCGGTCGAGACGATGCACAATATGGGCATGGCAGCGCTGATGCGTCAGACTCAGATATCGGTTAAGAACCGTGATGACCGTAGTCTCGTTGGGTTTCTTGCTATAAGAGAGGAGTCCTTCGTGCTTGTTAATCACAAAGAGGTGGTCGTCCTCATACACGATGTCGAGGTCGCGCGGTTTGAGACGCTCTTTCCAGCCTGCCTTCTCGATGCTCACAATCTGGCCAGGCTGCAGGGGGAAGTTGTACTGGCTCACACGGCGTCCTTCGACACAGACGCTGTGCGACAGCATTTCTTTCACTTTCGAGCGACTGCTATCGGGCATCTGCTCCTGCAAAAACTGGAGCAGCTCACACGATTTTTCTACTTTATATTCAATCTGTTTCATTGTTTCACGTGAAACATTATTTTTTTACGTTATTAACAATTTCACACCACGTTATCAACAGGCTCTTCACACCTCTCCCCCACCCTCTTCGGCAGTTTCGTAAAGGTCGAGAAATTCGTAGCTGTTGCCGATATTTTCAATAAACTTCATCATGTCGGCATTGCTGATAACGAGCGAAGCCGTGTTGTCGTTGGGGTGAAAACTCACCTTCTCAGCTTCACGCAACTTGTTGTCAACGAAGAGCGTAACCTCGTGGTTTGCATCATTGACCAGCGTGAAGAGCGACACCGAGCCAGGGCGCACGCCCAAGTATTTCATCATCCTCTCAGGCGAGGCAAATGAGAGCTTGCCCTGATGCAGCTTGTGCTCTATGTCGTGGATATCCATATTGTGGCGCGAGTCCATAATCACCAAATAATGGCGGTTGCCCTTATGGTTGCGGAAGAAGAGGTTCTTGCAGAGCACCGTCCCCTCACCACGATAATACTGTGCGGCAATCTCGATGGTCGGAGCCTCGGGATGCTCATAGTAGTCGAAGCTGATGCCCAGCTTCGACAGATAGTCATATACTTGCTGTTGTCCTCTCATTTCTATAGTTCTATTCAAAACGGCTTTCGCCTCATTTGACCTTAGTATTCCAGCACTAAACTGGGCAGTTATTTGATGATGCCTAACTGCTTAGACATTTCGAGCATACGGATGATGGGCTTCTTGGCCTTTTCTATAATCTCGTCCGACATGATGATTTCGGGAGTTTCGTCGCGCAGACAAGCATAGAGGTTCTCCAGCGTGTTCTGCTTCATGTAGCCGCATTCGCAAGGACGGCCATCAGGCGAGCTCACAGGGATGAAGCGTTTGCCGGGGTTGGCCTGCTGCATCTCGTAGAGGATGCCGCGCTCAGTGCCAACGATGATGGTGTCGCTTGGCGAATTTTGGATATAGGTGAGCATTGCCTTGGTGCTGCCCACAAAGTCTGCCACGTCCAAGAGCTCCTTGCGACATTCGGGATGTGCCACCACGGGCACGCCAGGATATTCTGCCTTGAGCTTCAGCACAGACTCTGCACGCAGGGCGTCATGAACCGTGCAGCAGCCGTCCCACAAAACCATTTCGCGGCCAGTCACGCGGTTGATATATCCGCCGAGATTGCGGTCTGGAGCAAATATAATTTTCTGATCTTCAGGAAGTGCACGCACCAGTTTCTCAGCATTGCCCGAAGTGCAGATGAGGTCGGACATAGCCTTGATCTCGGCCGAGCAGTTCACATACGAAATCACCATATAGTCGGGATACTGAGCCTTGAAGCGGGCAAAATCCTCGCCTGGGCAGCACTCGGCCAAAGAGCAGGTGGCTGTCACATCAGGCAACAGCACTTTGCGCGAGGGGTTGAGGATCTTGGCGGTCTCGGCCATGAAGTGGACGCCGCAGAAGACGATAATGTCGTTCTCGCACTGTTGAGCCTTCTGAGCAAGGGCGAGGCTGTCGCCAACATAGTCGGAGAGAGCCTGTATTTCGTCGCGCTGATAGTAGTGGCCGAGGATAACGGCGTTCTTTTCACGTTTTAGGCGGAGGATTTCCTGTTTTAAAAATTCTGTATCCATATTTGTGTTGAAGGTTATTTTTTCACGACCTTTCACGGCCTAATATTCAATTGATTATTGCAAAAACGGATTACCCGTTCAAATTTGCAAAGATACGAAATATTTGCGATAAAAAAGAACTATATAATAAATATTAGGTATTTATAAGAATAATAAGGCATTTTTGGCTTTCGGTATATATGCCTGCAACCCTTGGAAATATTACAAAAACGGCTGTTTACGCATCATGACGAAGGAAAAAGAGAAAGAGACTTCTTTTCAACATCAAAGAGAACAAATCTAAGATTTCATTTCTCCAAAATCAAAAATTACAAACATTTTTTCACTTTTCAACAATCACATAAAGCAAGAAGCCACAAGCTCGCGCAAGACCGGCAAATTTTTTAACATTTCACCTCTCCCCTACCCTCAAAAATCGACCTCTCACACCTTTTTGAAGCTCCGCCTTACCTCCGCCTTAGCTTCGCTCAACCTCCGCTCCCAAAGCGGAACATGAGCGAAGTTTTTGGGGAGCTGTGAATTGGCTCTAATCTACATAACTAGTTGTTTTTCAGTCTTCGATAATTCTCATTAGGGA
>JAKSML010000030.1 GCA_024400665.1 Bacteroidales bacterium | reverse complement strand
CCGGCCGCACCGCCGCCACCTTCCGCCGCACCACCACCCTCGACATCTCCCACCTGCCCCAAGGCTCCTACATCCTCTCCATCCAGACCGCCACCGACAAGCACCACCTCAAACTGGTCAAAAGATAACCCCAAAGAGGATACGCAACACCTATCCTAAGGCGCCGGTTCCTATCCAGAGAGAGGGCGACAAACAAACAGCCAGGGGCAAAATCCTTTTGGATTTTGCCCCTGGCTATCATAGCTTCCATCCATCGTGATAGAATGAGTCGAACAGTAGAATGAGTAGAATGAGTGGAATGAGTGGAATGAGTAGAACAGTAGAATGAGTAGAATGAGTCGAACAGTAGAATGAATGGAATGAGTAATGAATAACGAGTGGGCGGAAACCGTCATTTGTCAGCTCACGGCTCACAGCCCACAGTTCACAGTTCACAGTTCACAGTCAGTCGTTGAAGATCTCGTGGAGTTCGATTTCGTAGATGACTGGGGTGTAGGGGGGGATGCCGCTGGCGCCTTGGACGAGCTGGTGAGGGAAGTAGAAGCGGTATTTGCTGCCTGCGTTCATGCGCTGCATGCCGAGGAGGATGCCTTGGAACATGGGTTTGCCGATGACGTGGATGATGGGTTCGCGGTTGCCGTAGGTCTGCTCGATGACTTCGCCGGTGAGCATGTTGGTGCCTTTGAAGTCGAAGGAGACGCGCTGTCCGTACTTGGCGTTGGGCCCGTGGCCTTGTTGCAGCACCTCGTAGTAGTAACCCTCTTCGGTCTTGACGATGTTCTTGTTCTCAGCTTCGAGCTTCTGGAAGTATTGCTGCTGCTGGGCGTCGCTGTTCTGGCTGGCTTGCTGCGCCTTCTGCTGTTGGACTTGCTGTGCGAGGAAGCCGATGTACTGGAGGGCGGCTTGGTAGGTCTCGTCGTCGAGGGGCTGTGAGTTGCCTTTGATGGTGCTTTCGAAGGCTTCGCGGACGACATCGACATCGAAGTCGTAGAAGCCGTTCTGGACGGTCTGGGCGAGGCTCATGCCCATGGCCCAGCTGAGGGTGTCTTGTTCGGTGCTGAGGTCTTTCTTTTCGGAGTGGCTGCCGCAGGCTGTGAGGGTGAGAAGGAGGGCGGCGAGGACCAGGTGGGACCTGGAGCCGATTAGGAGTGCCCTGGTTTTAATTGAGAATTGAGAATTGAGAATTGAGAATTGGGCGGGGACCGATGGAGGGTTGGGTTTTGAGTTTTTCATTTTTTTTTGAGTAATGAATAATTAATAATAAATAATGAGTGGGCGGTTGATTAATTGAGAATTGAAAATTGTTGTTCTGTGATCTGAGGGCGGTTGCCGTTTTTTTGTGATCTGTGATCTGACAAATGACTGCGCCAGCCTCAGTTCACAGTTCACAGTTCACTTTCTTCACTTTCCGCGGCCTTGGAAGATGATGCCGACGGTGTAGATAAGTATCTTGATGTCGGTGGTGATGGACATGTTTTCGAGGTAGAGGAGGTCGTAGCGGAGGCGTTCGCACATTTCATCGACGCTGCTGGCGTAGCCGTATTTGACTTCGCCCCAGGAGGTGATGCCGGGCTTGATGCGCTGGAGGAGGAGGTATTCGGGGCAGCGTTTGACGATCTGGTCGATGTAGTATTGGCGTTCGGGGCGGTAGCCGACGATGGACATGGTGCCTTTGAGGACGTTGTAGAACTGCGGTATCTCGTCGAGGCGCACTTTGCGCATGAAGCGGCCGAAGGGTGTGATGCGCGGGTCGTCGTCGCGGGAGAGCGCGGGGCCGGCGGCTTCGGCGTCGAGGTACATGGTGCGGAATTTGTGCATCTTGAAGGGTTTTCCTTTGTAGCCTATGCGTTCTTGGGCGTAGAAGACGGGGCCTTTGCTGGTTGTTTTGACGATGATGGCGGTGATGAGGAAGAGGGGTGAGAGGAGTATGAGGGCGAGGAGGGAGAGGAGAATGTCGCAGAGGCGTTTGACGCTGTACTGCCATTCTTCCATGAGTCTGGTGTTGATGGTGATGAGGGGTGAGTGGAAGATGCTGTCGATGCGGACCATGCCGAGGATGATGTCGCGGGCGTCGGGGGTGATCTTGATGATTACTTGTCCGCAGCCGTCGAGGGTGCGGAGGATCTGCTGTATCTGCTGCTGCTCGTTGTCTTCTACGGCGATGATGACTTCTTCGATGCGGTGGTGCTGGATGAGTTTTTTGACATCCTCGGTGGTGCCGAGGCAGGGCATGACGGCGGTGAGACGGGTCTCGGCGTCGGAGGGCTGGGCGGAGCCTACGGAGAGGTAGCCGACGAAGATGTTGCCGGAATAGGTTTCTTGGTTTTCGAGGTCGAGGTAGGTCTGATAGGCTTTGCTGTGGCTGCCGATGAGGAGTGTGGGGAAGCCTATCTGGCGGTTGTGGACTTGGTTGACGGTGCGGGTGGTCTGGATGAGGCGGCAGAGGTAGGTGAGGGTGAAGTGGACGACAAGGAGGAAGAGGAACGTGAGGTAGTAGTTGGAGTAGCGGCCGATAGTGTCGTCGATGAGGAGTGTGAAGAAGATGACGACCACGCCGATGAGGGTTGCCACGGCGGTCTGCTGGAACTCTTTGAGGCGCGATTTGCGGAGGACGTTCTTGTAGGTTCCCTGGATGGTGTAGAGCGCGAGCCAGCCGAGGGGCACGAGGATGATGCCCATCCAGAAGTTGGTGTCGGAGAGCATCTGGGAGATGTCATCGATGCGGCATCCTTCGAAGCCTACCTTGCGGAATAGGAACAGCAGCGCCCATGCAAGCATGGCGCTGAGGATGTCGAAGATGATGTATCGGATGGTGAGTCGTTTGGTCTTCATGAGAAATTTTTTAATTGAGAATTGAGAATTGAGAATTGGGCGGGAGCCGACGTGTTTTAATTGAGAATTGAGAATTAGGGCGGGAGCCGGCGTTTGTATTGTCAATTCACTATTCACTATTCACCATTTCACAATTCACAGTTCAATATTTTATCGTGTGATTATTTTGACGTTGTCTAAATAGATGTTGCCTTCTTTGCCTTCGGGGTTGGCGGCTTGGAAGACGATGGCGAGGGGGACGTTGTGGTAGAACTGGCTCCAGGTGCGGCCGAGGTTGATGTAGATTTTTTTCCACTCTGTGGTGGGTCGGAGCGCCAGGATGGACTTTGAGGAGGCATTGCTGCCGTGGGAGATGTAGCCAATCATGTTGACATAGAGCTCGAAGTCTGTCTTGTAGTTCATTTCGAGGTAGAAGAGGTTGGAGGGGAGGGGGCTGAACTCGTCTTTGATGGCGAAGGTCTTGGTGGCATCGCTGTCGGCGAGGTGTACGAGGCCGTAGCCTTGTCCGGTGCAGGCATTCGCGGGGTCGTTGGTGACCCAGGTCACTATGCTGTCGAAATGGGTGGCGAAGCTTGTGGGCTCGAAGAAGTCCTCCGAGAGGATGGTGATGAGCTCGGTGGTGTAGTAGTGGGTTTCGAGCGTCCATTGGCCGGTGGCGGGGTCGAGGGTGCCGAGACAGGTGGTGTCGTTTGTGCTCACGCTCACGTCGGTCAGCTTGATGGGCTGATAGTAGGTGTAGTAGATGCGGGTGCCGTACTGACCGTTTTGCCGGACGATGGGGTTCAGCGTGATATACTTGACGGGGCCGTTGTGGAGGATGGGCAGCGTGCAGGGCAGCTGGTAGGTGCCGAGAGAGGTCTCGGACTCGTCGCCCTCGAAGTAGCAGACGATTTCGACGGCATCGATGTCGGAGTTGTAGAAGCCAGGCTCCAACGAGGGGGCGTGGTTTTCCTGCGGAGTCACAATGATGCGGTCCAAATGAAGATATGCGGGGACGGTTACGTCGCCTTGGAATTTCTTGCAAGAACAGAATGTCAGTGATGTAAGCACCACGGCTAATGCAAGACGGAGTATGTTGTTCGTGATTTTCATATTCTTTAGTAACGCGGTATTGTTTTTTTTAGTATCTTTGTATCGAAAAAATATATGACATTTTGATGACGCTATCTATCTATCTTTATGATAGTGTGAAGAGTATGTGAAGTGTCTGACTGAAATTAATATTCTTAATTCTCGATTAAAATGAAACGAATAGGCATCCTTTCTGATACGCACGGCACTGTGCCGCAGCAGGTATATTCCTTCTTCAAAGACTGCGACGAGATATGGCATGCGGGCGACATGGGACGCGGCGTCTATGAGACGCTCTGCCAGTTCAAGCCTGTGCGCGGCGTGTATGGCAACATGGACGACTATGACTTGCGCTACCAGGTGCCAGGCACGGCGCTTTTCAGTTGCGAAGGACTCAAGGTCATGATGACTCACATCGGCGGCTGGCCCGGCCACTATCCCAAGGAGATTCTCAAAGTGCTCCTGTCTGACAAGCCCGATATCTTCGTGTGCGGCCACAGCCATATCCTCAAGGTGATGTACGACAAGGAGCTCAACCTCCTGCACATCAACCCCGGCGCGGCAGGACGGCAGGGCTTCCACAAGGTCGCCACGCTTGTCCGCTTTGTGATTGAGGATGGACAGCCCAAGGACTTAGAGATACTCGACTTCCCCAAGGTGTGAGCTGTGGTCTGTGAACTGTGAACTGTGATTGGTGAACTGTGAACTGTGATCTGTGGTCAGTGAACTGTGAACTGTGGTCTGTGATTGGTGAACTGACGATACAAGATTCATTTGTCAATTCACTATTCACTATTCACAATTCACTCATCACTCCGATTGGCTTTTCAGCTGGGCGAGCACGACGCCTGTCACTACGATGGCTATGCCGATGGGCTTGGACCATGAGAACTGCTCTTGTCCGATGATGAGGGCGGCGATGAGCGAGAAGACGGGGATGACGTTGGTGAAGATGCATGCCGCGCTTGCGCCGAGACGTGCCACGCCGATGTTGTAGAAGACGTATGCGATGGTGCTGCAGAAAACGCCTAGCACCAGCAGCAGGATGATCATCTTGCCCGAATAGCTCAGCAACGGCAGGTTGCCGCCGTCGAGGCAGAGCATCAGCGGGATGAAGTAGATGCAGCCGAAGAGGTTCTGGTAGGCGGTGATGGTGAAGGGCTTGTAGCTATCGACGAGCTTGACGAGCACGATGGTGAAGACCACGGCGATGGCTACCGCGCCGCCCAGCCATGCGAGTCCTGCGGGGTTGGCGTCTAAGTTGCTGCCGTCGCCACCGCCGAAAAGCAGCATGACGGAGAGGCCGACAAGCGACAGCGCGATGCCCACGAGGGTGATGCCGCGTATCTTCTCCTTATATGCCACGGCCATGCCGAAAGGCACAAAGAGCGGTATGGTGGCCACGACGATGGAGGCCATGCTGCCGCTCACGAGCTGCACGCCGCTGGTCTCGCAGATGCTGTAGATGAAAGGTTCGCATAGGGCCAGCAGCAGAAACCATTTGAGGTCGCCTTTGCGTATGGGTTCTAACTTCTTGAAGAGCAGCAGCGTCGGTATCGTGACGACCGAGGCTAACAGCAGACGGAAAGTGAGGATGATCAGCACGGTGATGTGCTCCTCGCTGGCGAAGAGCTCTTTGGTGATGATGAAGCTGATGCCCCACACGATGGCGGCAAAAGCCAGCAGCAGATATACAACCAGTTTGGAACTGCGACTATTTTTGTTCATCTCTAATTCTTAGTTGTGTGAGTCTTTTATAGTGATTGGTGAATTGTGAATAGTGAATTGACAATACAAACAACTGCGTCAGCTTAATTCTCAATTCTCAATTTTCCTCCATTCGGTAGTCGCCGCGGTCGGCGGGGGCTTCGGCACCCATCTCGTGCAGCGAGGTGCGTATCTCGGCGGCACTCTCGGCGGCTTCGCTGCCGGTGGCGAGTTTGTTGTCGTAGATGCTGTATTCTTTGCGGTGTGACTTGGGCGAGAGGTTGGGCATCACCACGTTGGCGCCTGCCAGTATGCCGAGTTCGCGGCCTTGGGGGTACAGGGTGCCGAGGGCTGTGGTGGCGGGCAGCAGCACCGAGGGGTGGAGGAGGCGGATGATGGCGAGGAGACGAAGGGTGGCATCCACGGTGCCGGCAGGACGGTCGGCGAAGGGCGTCCCCGTGGCGGGGATGAAGGGACCGATGCCCACCATCTCGGGTTTGAGGCGGCGGATGAGCTGCAGGTCCTGATAGAGGGTGTCGAGCGTCTGGAAGGGCGAGCCCACCATGAAGCCGCAGCCTACCTGATAGCCTATCTCCTTGAGGTCGTGCAGACAACGTTGGCGGTTGCTGTAGGACATTTCGGCGGGGTGGAGCTTGGCGTAGTGCTTTGCGTCGGCGGTCTCGTGGCGCAGTAGATAGCGGCTGGCGCCGGCATCGTAGAGACGCTGGTAGCTCTCGCGTGAGCGTTCGCCCAAGGAGAGCGTGATGGCGCAGTCGGGATACTGCTGATGGATGGTCGCTACGATGTCGCACATGCGGTCATCGTCAAACCAGCCGTCTTCGCCGCCTTGCAGCACGAAGGTGCGGAAGCCGAGGCCGTAGCCCTGCTGGCAGCATTCGAGGATTTCCTCTTTGGTGAGGCGGTAGCGGCTGATGCCCTGCTGGCTGCGGCGGATGCCGCAGTAGAGGCAGTCGTTCTTGCAGTGGTTGCTGATCTCGATGAGGCCGCGCATGAAGATTTTGTTGCCATAGACGCGCTGGGCCGTCTCGTGAGCTTTCTGAAAGAGATATTTCACACCTTCGATGTCGTCGGCGGTCATCAGTTTCATGAGCTGTTCGAGCGAGAGGTCGCGCGCGGAGGCTATATAATCGACGATATTCTGCATGATGCTATTTTTTTAATTGATAATGGATAATTGAAAATTGATAATTAAGGCAGCTTCAACCTTCAAATCTCCTAATCTTCAAATCTCCCAATCTTCTCATCTTCAGAAATGAAAATCGTAGATGCCTTCCTGAACCTCGCCGCGATAGAGGGTGAGGGTGCGGAGGTGTGTGCCGCGCGGAAGGGTGATAGGGCCTTGGTATATGGGCGATTCGGGTGTGGGCTTGCTGCCGTCGGTGGTGTAGTAGATGTAGCAGTCTGCCACCTCGGTGGAGAGGGTGACGGAGTAGCTGCCGTTTTCGAGCACGGCGTGGATGATGGGCTTGAACGAGCCCTTGCAGCAGTTGTAGCCCATCTGTGTGAGGCGGTTCTTGTGGTGCTCAATCTTCTGTTGGAAGAGCGGCCAGCTTTTCTTGTCGGTCTGCGACCACAGGCATTCCGCCAAGGCGCAGAGTCGCGGCAGCAACTGGTATTCAGCCTGGTCGTAGCTCTGGACGTAGTCGGTCCAAAGCAGGCATTCGCCGCCCAGGATGTGCATCTTGTCCTCGTCGGTGAGCCCTTGGGGGAGGGGGTCGAAGAGATAGCAGGTGCTGAGCGGCAGGTATTGCGGGAAGGCGAGGGGATGATGGCAGGTGTCGCCCTGGTAGAAGCCGAGGTTGCAGAACTGTGGGTCTGCCACCACCACGTCGTGGCTGCGTATGGCTGCGGAGTGAGCACAGCTGTCGCCGCCCCATGCCATCACGACGGCATCCGTCGTGGTGTGTCCGCCTTTCAGAATGTCGTCCCAGCATATCACGCGGCGTCCTTTGCGTGAGAGGTATTCCTGCATCTGGGCGATAAGCCAGCCGTGGAGCTCTGCCTCGTTGTGTAGGCCGTTCTGACGCATACGGGTCTGGCATTTGTAGCACGACTGCCAGTTGTCGGCGATGATGTCCTCGCCGCCGATGTGGATGTATTCGGAGGGGAAGAGCTCCACCACCTCGTCCATCACGTCGTAGAGGAACTGCAGCACCTCGTCGCTGCCCACGCAGAGCACTGCCGACGGCGGGCAGGGGCCTATGGCTACGCTGTAGCCCTCTTTGCCCGGCAGGGCGCAGGCGAACTCGGGGTAGGCGGCCAGCACCGCGCTGCAATGTCCGGGGAGGTCTATCTCGGGAATCACCTCGATGTTGCGCTGTGCGGCATATTCCACGATTTCGGCAATCTCGTGCTTGCTGTAGTAGCCCCCGTAGGTGGGCTCTTCGCCGGCCTTGGGCGGCTCTTCCTTGCCCCAGCGGGAGGCGGAGCGGTCCACGCGCCAGGAGCCTATGTCGTTGAGCTCTGGGTATTTGTCAATCTCTATGCGCCAGCCTTGGTCGTCGTTGAGGTGCCAGTGAAACTTGTTCAGCTTGTAGGCGGCCATGAGGTCGAGGTGCTTCTCTATCTGCTTGACGGTGAAGAAATGGCGGCACACGTCGAGGTGGCTGCCGCGCCATTCGAAGCGCGGGTAGTCGAGGATGGTGCATTCGGGCAGCACGATGCGGCGGTAAGAGGTGCTTGAGATGTCCTCGGGCAGCATCTGCACGAAGGTCTGGAAGGCGTAGAAGAGACCTGCCTCGGTGTTGGCGCTGAGACTGATGCCGTCGGGCGTCACCTGGATGAGGTAGCCCTCGTCGCCGATGGCGCTGTTGACGGTGTCGTTGAGGGTGATGGTGATGCAGTCTTTCCGAGGCTTGCCGATAAAGGCGGGACGCACGTGCATCTGACGCAGTTTGTTGGCCATGTATTTGGCCGTTGGCCTGTTCTGCCCGAGGTTTTCGAGCCGCAGCTTGGTGTGTGGCGAAATTGTGAAAGTGCGTCCTTTCTGCACCAGATAGACAGGCTCTGGGATGATGGAGTATTCGGACACTTGCACCGTCTTGCCGCACGAGGCTGTGAGCAGAGCCAGCAAGATTATCAGAAGAGTTTCCAATCTCCCAATCTTCCAATCTCCAAATCTCCAAATCTTTAGGTGGCGTTTCATGTTCGGATGCTTCTATAAATTAAATTGCAAAGATACGAATTTTTCCGTACATACAAGCATTTCCACGCCGTTGTTAAGAATATTTATAAATAGAGGGATACAGGAATGGTGGCACTCGCCCCTATCACCGCCTATCTACCATCATCTACTATCCTCTCTCATCAAGCATTCATAAAGGAAGTCACAAACCCCATAATGAAGCCAAGCAGCACGCCAAACCACACCAGAGCCTTCAGCTCCTTGTCCATCACCGAGATGATGACGGCCTCGGTCTCTTTCATGTCCATCTCCTTGATGCGCTCTTCGATGACGTGCTGGATGTTAACGGTGGCAAGAATCTTGGGCAGGCTGTCCGAGACGAGGGTGCTATAGGCCTTCATGATAGAGCCTTTGGCCTGCTCCAATAGTGCCTCCTTGCCCGCTGTGAGCTGCGAGATGGGTTTGTCTAACAGACTGTTCAACTCGCTGTGTATCATGCCGCCCATCATCTCGTCGGCATTATTATGGAGCATCTCGTTGATGTTCTCGGCAAGCTTGGCCTTGGCAGCATCACGCATCAGCTCGAACACCGCTGCCCCCAGCCGTCCGAGGACGCTCTGTTCCAGTCGTTCCATCACCTGCTCTATCACCATCTCCGCCACCTTGTCGCCGATGGCCTTGTCGGTCAGCTTGGCGCACAGCGTATGGGTGATGTCCTGCTCGGCGTGCTGTGCCAGCCTTTGCAGCTCTTCGGGACTGAGATATTGCAGGGCAAACTCGCGGAGGCTCCGCGGCTCTTGCTGCATACGGGCGAAGAAGCCGTCCAGCCCGCGTCCTATCTTTTCCGTCATATCGCTGCTGAGGAGGTTGCGGCCGAGTACCTCGCTGCTGAGGAGGTTCTCGCTCACCACGCCGCCGATGGCTGTGGCTATGCGCTCCTTCTCCTTGGGGATGATGCCGGGGGTGAGGGGGATATGTATCTTGCCGATATACTTCGGCTTATAGGGCCGGAAGAGCATCTTGATGGCCACCTTGTTGGTCAGGCCGCCAATCACGCCGCCCACGGCGGGTCCGATGAGGAAGGTCCATGAAATCATACCTGCGTTATCTGTGTTTTTGCGGCTGCAAAATTACAACTTTTTTCCGACATAACGGCTATTTACGCAAAAAAAGCCGCAAAAAAGTCGCCCGCCACCCACCGCCTTAGATTATGCCTACCTCCGCCGTACATTCGTACTGCATTGCTTCTGCATTGCTACTGGTATGCTATGTCATAGCAATGCAGTAGCAATGCAGAAGCAATGCAGTAGCAATGTGCAGCGAAGCTATAGACTTGGAGAATCGGGGATGAAAAATTGAGAATTGGCTGCCTTGGTTTGCCTCTTGTCAATTCGCGATTCACAGTTCACAATTTTTCATTGTCCGATATAATATCTTTTGCTTTTTGCCGTTACCTTTAATCAATATTGACGTAGATTTCTATATCACAATTTGCAAAAAGATGGCACAGAACTCGTTAAAAAAACTCTTCTCAGACACCATGATCTATGGCATGAGCAGCATCATCGGACGCTTCCTCAACTACCTCTTGGTGCCACTCTACACCTATAAGATTGCTGCCTCGTCGGGTGGCTACGGCATTGTTACACAGGTATATGCCTACACGGCTCTCATGCTCGTCATCCTCACCTTCGGCATGGAGACGACCTTCTTCTACTTTGCCAACAAGTACAAGGACCGCTCCGACCGTGTCTTCTCCACGGCTCTCATCTCCGTGGGCAGCGTGGCCGCGCTCTTCTTCCTCCTCCTCGTGGGCTTCATTAGGCCCATCTCGGGCGTACTGGGCTACGAGGCGCATCCTGAGTTCCTCGTCATGATGGGTGCCGTGGTGGCTATCGACGCCTTCCAGGCCATCCTCTTCGCCCTGCTGCGTTTCCAAGGCAGGGCTTGGAAGTTTGCCGCCCTCAAGCTGCTCTTCATCGTCTTCAATATAGGCCTCAACCTCTTCATCTTCCTGGTGGCGCCCTCCTTGGCGCAGTCGCATCCCGCCCTCATGTCGTGGTATGATGCTGACTATCAAGTGGGCTACATCTTCCTCGTCAACCTTATCTGCACGGGCTGCATCACTTTCGGCTTTCTGCCCGAGCTGCGTAAGCTGCGCTTTGGCCTCAGCACCAGCCTCCTCAAGGAGATGCTGCGCTACACTTGGCCGCTGCTGCTCTTCGGCATCGCCGGCATCCTCAACCAGGTGGCCGACAAGATATGCTTCACCCACCTCGTGCCAGGCGAGGAGGGGAGGGTGCAGCTGGGCATCTATGGCGCCTGCGTGAAGATTGCCATGATTATGGCCATGATCACACAGGCTTTCCGCTACGCTTACGAGCCTTTCGTTTTCGGCGGCGGCAAGGGCCGCGACAGCAAGGAGAGCCAGGCACAAGTGATGAAGTACTTTGTCATCTGCGCCCTCTTGGCGTTCCTCGCCGTGATGGCCTACCTCGACATCTTCAAGTATGTGATTGATTCCGCCTATTGGGAGGGGCTCCGCGTGGTGCCCATCGTCATGATGGCCGAGATTTTTATGAGCATCTATTTCAACCTCTCGTTCTGGTATAAGCTCATCGAGCAGACCTGGTGGGGTGCCGTCTTCTCTGCCATAGGCTGTGCCGTGCTCCTCGCCGTCAATATCCTCTTTGTGCCCCGCTATGGCTATATGGCTTGCGCTTGGGGCGGCTTCGCGGGCTATGGCGTCTGCATGCTGCTCTCTTATTTCGTGGGACGGAAGAAGAGTCCCGTTCCCTACAACGTCCCCGTGCTCCTCGGCTATTTCGCCCTTGCCCTCGGCCTCTATGCCGTGAGCGTGTGGTTAAAGCCCGCTGCCCTTGGCTGGGAACTGGTGCTCAACACCTTGCTGGTTCTCGTCTATGTGGCTGTGGTGGCCTACAACGAGCGAGCCCTCTTCAAATCCGTGCTGAAGAAGCTGCACATCTTGAAGTGATTAGAATAATTGAGAATTGAAAATTAGGCTGACGCAGTTATTGTATTGTCCGTTCACTTTTTTCTTGTGTGGCTGGTGCTGGGCTTGCAGTTGTGCAGGAACCGACGTGATGATTTCGGTGTCATGAATAGGTCTCGTCACGGCAACAGATAAGGGTGAAAGGGCCTTCGTTGTGCGGCTGCCTTTCACCCTTGCTTATAGGGACCTCGTTGCGAGGCGGTGTTGTTGTCAGGAGAGGGTTAGTAGTCCCACTCGCAGTAAGAGTAGTAGGGTACCATGAGGTTGCTGAAGTAGCGCATCTCGTAGCAGGTCTTGCCTTGCGCCTTGACTTCGTCTGGGGTGTAGTAGTCAACGGTGATGCCGTCGAACTTGGTGCAGGCACATCGTTTGTTGCAGCTTGCAAGGCTCAGCATGGCGAGCATGAGGAGGATAGTGGCTGCGTGTTTCTTCATTGCTTGCTCTCGGTTTCGTTACTGGCAGGCACGTCGAACTTTCCTTCCTGCTTGAAGAATTTGACTATCGTGCTCTCATCAATGTTGCGGTAGTTGAAGGTGTAGATGACCTTGCTGTCCTCGATGAGGAAGACCATGGGGCGCTGGCCGTAGGTGATGTAGGCAAAGGTCTTGGGCGACACCATATAGCTGAGGCGCGAGAAGGAGGTGTCGTCGGGGGTGAGGGGCGCGATGTTGGTGTCTTGCGCGTAGGTGATGTAGAGGAAGCGGGTGGAGTCGAGGTCGTTGCGGCGGTAGATGTGTGTCATCTTGTCGTTGGCCATTTGGCAGAGGTGGCATGTGGGGGAGAGGAAGGCCACGAGGTGGCGTCCGTCCTGTAGGTTGAGGCCTGCGAGGTCGCCTTCGGGAGACATGGCTTTTTCGAAGTATTCGTGGTCGTAGAGCTCTTCGCCGGCGGGGTACAGCCAGTTGTCGGGAGCCGAACGGACAAAGACATACACGAAGGGTGCGATGATGACGGGTATCCAGATGAACCATTTGGGACGCCAGGACCACTCATGTGCCTTCATGGCAAAGAGAAGGACCAGCAGGAGGACGGCATTTTTGAGGATGGACTGCAAGGGGTTCATCTCGATGAGCTGCCCCATGCACTGGCAGCTGTCGGTGCGGCCGATGATGGCTGCATAGCCCAAGAAGCAGGTGAAGAAGACCAGCGCCAGCAGGGTGGCGATATCGACAAACTTCTTCCATACATGGGAGATGAGGCCGACACCGATGAGGAGTTCGACGACGATGACGAGGCGGGCGGCGAGGAAGGAGAGTTTGAGCGACAGGATGTTGTAGGAGAAGACGTAGATCTCGAAGTTGTCCATGCCGCGGAGCTTGGCCCATGCGGAAATGATGAAGAAGCATCCCAGAAGCACACGGACTATCGAGGCAAGGATGCTGAGGAATTTGTTTTCAAATGTTTTCATTGTGTGACGTTTTATATCTGTGACAAACTCCGAGGGAGAAATCGGGGACTGCGCCCAATTCTCTCTCGAAGTTGCTATAGATGAATTTCTCTTGAGGGGAGAATATTAGAAGTCGCTCTCTTTGTAGTTCTCGCAGGTGACGTCTTTGAGCTCGCGGACGTATTTGCCTTCGACCTGGCGCTCAAAACCGAGCTTGGTGATCTTGCTGCAAGAGAAGCCGTTGTTGGCATTGACGTAGGTCACCTCGGGTGCGCCTTCGATGGTGGTGCATTTGCACTGGACTGATTTGGAGCAGCTGGCGGCGAGGAGCGTCGTGGCTGCAAGGGCTATGAGGAAGATGGTCTTTTTCATTTTCTCGTTCTATTTTTTTTGATGTGCGGCGGCTTTCGGCGGGTCAAGCGTAAAGGCAGGGGCACGAATTACTTGTTGTTTCGCTAAGATCAGATGGTGGTGAGAAGGGAGTCGAGGTCAAAGGGATAATCGGTGCAGAGGATAGAATCGACGTGAAGCGTGTCCAGAGCATCGTGGTAGCTGGCATAGTTGAGGTCTTTGCAGTTGCCTTTCTTAATGGTGATGATGCGCACCGTGTTCTTGTGGAGCACAGAACAACGGCAGTTCTTTTCTTTGGCGCAAGAGGTGCAGAGCACGAGCAAGGCGGCACCTATGAGGAACAGATATTTTTTCATAATTGTGTTGAATATTTCGATTTGCAAAATTACAAAAAAAATCAGACATATAATAATTTTTTTTATATATAAAAATTATGTTGCTGATTTTCTATTGGTTATCAGGTTGTCGAAAGGCGGAGAGCGTACTATTTCACGCGGCATATCATGAGTCCGTCGCGCAAGGGAAGGAGAATGTTGTCAACGCGAGGGTCGTGTGTGATGCGGCTGTTGAGCTGCTGGATGACCCTCGTGGAGCGGTCTGTGCGGAGCTGGCTCTCGGGCTCGTCGAGCACGCGGCCGTACCACAGCATGTTGTCGAAGAGAAGCAGTCCGCCAGGTTTCATCTTTGGGAGGAGGAGGTCGTAGTAGGCTTCGTAGTTGAGCTTGTCGGCATCGACGAAGGCGAGGCCTATGCCGTCGGGCATCTGAGGTATCAGGTCTATCGCCGCTCCTATGTGGATGCGTATCTTCTCCGCGACAGAGGCCATGCGAGCGTGCTGTAGGATGAGCTCTTCGTATTCCTCTTCCACTTCGATGACATGGAGCGTGGCGTCATCTGGCAGTCCGCGGGCAATGCAGACGGCACCATAGCCGGCATAACTGCCAATCTCAACGGCTATTTGCGGGGCTGCCAGCTGCGATAGGAGCTGTAGCAACTGCCCCTGGTAGGGCGAAGAGGCCATGTTGGGGTTGGCGGTGTGAAGGGCGATGCTGCGGAAGATGCTGTTGAGGGCTTCGTCGGGTGCCGCAGTGTGTTCCTCGCAGTAGTGATAGAGCTGATCGTCCATGTTTCTTTATTGAGAATTGAGGTGGTGTCGAGTTTAGTTAAGATTGCTGTCCCTTCTAATCTTCTAATCTCTTAATCATCAAACCTCCCAATCTGTATCATACTATAGATTCCGGAGTATCTCTTCCAACTGGGCCTCGTCGTGGACGAGTACTTCACGGGCTTTGGAACCGTTGTAGGGGCCGACGATGCCTGCGGCTTCGAGCTGGTCGATGATGCGGCCGGCGCGGTTGTAGCCGAGCTGCAATTTGCGTTGCAGTAGCGATGTGGAGCCGAACTGGCTGGCGACGACGAGATGGGCGGCGTCGTTGAAGAATTCGTCTTTCTGCTTGGGGTCGAAATCCTTGTTGGGCTCTTCGTTCTCGTCTAAATATTCGGGCAGGAGGAAACCGTCGGGATAGCCGCGTTGAGTGCCGATGAAGTCGGCGAGTTCTTCAATCTCTTTGGTCTCGATAAGTGCACATTGCAGACGCACGATGTCGGAGCCGGAGAGCGAGATGAGCATGTCGCCACGACCGATGAGACGCTGGGCACCGCTGCAGTCGAGGATGGTGCGGGAGTCTATGCCACTGGTGACCTTGAAGGCTGCACGGGCGGGGAAGTTGGCTTTGATGGTGCCTGTGATGATGTTGGTGGTGGGGCGCTGCGTTGCAATGATGAGGTGGATGCCCACGGCGCGGGCGAGCTGAGCCAGACGGCAGATGGGCTGCTCAACCTCCTTGCCCGCGGTCATGATGAGGTCGGCGAACTCATCAATGACGAGAACGATGTAGGGCAGGTAGCGGTGGCCGTTTTCGGGGTTGAGGTGACGGTGGATGAATTTGTCGTTGTATTCGGTAATCTTGCGCACGCCGGCAAGGCGGAGGAGGTCGTAGCGCTGGTCCATCTCGATGCAGAGCGAGTTGAGGGTGCGCACCACCTTCTTCACGTCGGTGATGATGGCATCCTCGCTGTCGGGGAGCTTTGCCAGGTAGTGGCGCTCAATCTTGTTGTAGAGCGAGAGCTCGACCTTCTTGGGATCGACCATCACGAACTTGAGCTCGGAGGGGTGCTTCTTGAAGAGGAGCGAGGCGATGACGGCGTTGAGGCCGACCGACTTACCCGTTCCGGTGGCGCCTGCCATCAGCAGGTGGGGCATCTTGGCGAGGTCGGTGACGTAGGGGTCGTTGCTGATGGTCTTGCCGAAGGCGATGGGCAGCTCCATCTTGCCGCTGTTGCGGAAAGCGTCGCATTCGAGCATATTCTTCATCGAGACCACCTGTGGCTTGGTGTTAGGCACTTCGATGCCTACGGTGCCCTTGCCAGGGATGGGGGCGATGATGCGGATGCCTAAAGCCGAGAGGCTGAGGGCGATATCATCCTCGAGGCTCTTGATCTTAGAGATGCGGACGCCTGGTGCGGGCTTAATCTCGTAGAGCGTGACGGTGGGGCCTGGGGATGCCATGATTTCGACAACTTCGATGCCGTAGTTACGGAGGGTCTCAACGATGTGGTCTTTGTTGGCAATGAGTTCCTCTTTGCTGACTTTCACATTGTTGGTCTCCCAGTCGGTGAGGAGGTCGGTGCTGGGCATCTCGTACTGCTTGAGGTCGAGATGGGGGTCGTAGAGCTCTTCGGCGGGGGTGCCGGCTTCGGTATAGACGTTCTCAAATTCGGAGTATCGCGGTATCTCCTCCTCGGCGGGCTTGGGAGGCTCGGGCGAGAGCATCTGATTGTCGGCGATGGTGAAGGCGATGTTCGATTTGGGGGTCACAGGCTCTTGAGGCTGCTGTTGCTGCGCCCGCTGGTTTATTCTGGAGAACTCGTCATCAATAGTTGTGCAGACTGGCTCTTCGTCGGCCTTGGCGAGTGGCGTTTGGACGGCTTTGTTGGTCTGCATCAGCTCCGCTTTCTCTTCATCCTCATCTTCCTCGTCATCATCATCATCATCATCGATGTGGAGATGCGATTTGATGTCGATTTTTGGGAGATTGACCTCGGGGAGTTCTACTTTAGGCATACGGAATTTCACCTTGTGGACAAAGATGAGTACCACGACGGCAACGAAGAGGAAGAACACCAGAGCACCCCATTTGATGAGGTTGTAGAGATGTTTGGCCACAAAGTAGCCTGTGGTGCCAACATAGTTACTAAACTTGTCGTTTCTGATGTCATGGTTTCCGATGTCAACGTTTCCCATATTCCATACGAGCACATAGCCGAGTACAGAGGATATCCACACCATCCAAAATAGGGTTGACCAAAAGGTCTTTTGCAAGGGGAGTGGCGTGACTTTCCACATCTTGAGGCCGTAGAGGAAGAGTAGGAAGAAGAGTCCTATTGAGGCAACACCGAAGGTGTTTTTGATTATTTTCTCCGAGAGATTGTATCCAAGTGTGCCCATCCAGTTCTCGTGATTGAATCCTGAGATGAAGTACGAGATGGTGGCCACTAATAGATAGACGGCTATCAGCATATAGCAGCTGCCACGAAGTTTGCGGCAGCGTTCAGTCTTCCAAAATTCTTTGAGTCGGCCTGTGGGGCGGACTTTCTTCTTTGTTTTCTTCTTTTTCGTAGTGGCCATTGTGCTTTCTTATTTTTGTGGATGGTGAATAGTGAGCAGTGAATGGTGAACAGTGATCTGTGAACAGGGACGGAGTCCGTCATTTGTCAGTTCACAGATCACTGTTCGCTATTCTCGTGTCACAGATTATTCTTCGAGCAATTCGGCAGCTTCCTGAAGTTCTTTCATGAATGCTACGAACTCCTCTTGAGTGGTCTCTTTATAGCCGTAGGGGACCATCATATCGACCTCTTTCACTTTGCCTTTGATGATTTCGACGGCGGTGTAAGTGATGGCTTTGCCTTCACCAAGGTCTTGAGAGAGAACGAGGGGGAAGCCTTTGATGTTGCCAAACAGGAGGCAGTACTCAGGACCGATCTCGGTGGTGTACCAGCAGATGGCGGGATTGTCAACACCTTCCTCGTCATAGCGGTGCATGATGAGTTTTTTGGCTTGGTAGCCGAGAATGTCTGTGGTCTCGTCAACCATCTCATAGTAGAAGTGGCCGGGCTCTTTGTCTTCCAGATAGATGCTGTCTGCCTCTTCTTTGGTTATTTCGCCGCGGATGAGGAATTTGGTATCGCCGGTGTAGCTTTCCAGCTCGATGTCATTCATGGCGAGGTACTGGAGTGCAGGGCTGTAGTCGATGGCCTGTGCGACCTTCATGTCAGTCTGGAGGGTCTGGCCAAGGGAGAGCTTGTTGTCGAACACTTTCATTTCAACAACGGCTTGTTCAGCGGGGACTTGGAAATCGACCTTGCCACTACTTGTAACCTGATATCTTACGATACCGCGGAAATTGTTCTGAGCGCTCAAGGCACTTACGGAAAGCAGCATAACGAGGGCTGCGACGAAAAGTTTTCTCATATTCTATATATTTTATTGTTATCGTATAACGTGGCTGTTTTGGATTTAGTATTTTGACTGGTCCAAAAATTGCGTGGTGCGAGGTCGATTACCAACCTTTCGGCAGGAGGATGTTGGGGACGAGGTGTGCATTCTCGAAGAGCGGGGCAATCTCTTCGTCGCGGAATCCTGCGATGCCGCAGCCTATGCGGGTGACGAGGAATGTGAGCTCGGGGTGCTGCTGCGCAAAGAGGATAAAGTCGTCCACGTAGGGCTTGATGGTATCGACGCCGCCTTGCATGGTGGGGATGGCGTAGCTCTGACCTTGGAGCCCTACGCCTTGTCCGTATATGGCGCCGAAACGTTCGTAGGCAATGCGGGCAGCACCACCGCCGTGGTGACCGGCAAGGTTGCTGCCGAAGACGAAGATCTCGTTTTCTTTGAGGTGTGTGATGAACTCAGGTGTGGGCATTTTGAGAATTGAGTGGGAGCCGTTATTCATTATTTATTATTCAATATTCATTATTCATTAGTTATTGATAAAGGTGCGGTTGCCCCAGTCTTCGCCGAGTTCGCCGCCGATGATCATGCTGGGTTCTTGCAGTTTGCCTTGCAGCGAGGACTCGTAGGCCTGGTTCTTCATGACGTTGTCGAAGAGGTCTTTGAAAGTGATTTCGCCACGGGTGTATTTGAGTTCTTTGAGGATATAGTAGGTGAAGAAGCCGTGGTGCTGGTCGATGAAGGAGTAGGCGGTTTTGTCGCCATCGGCAGCCATGAATACGACGACGTCGTTGCGCAGGCGTGGAGCGCGGTAGCGCTTGGACTCTTTCTGGATGTTGAAGAACTCCTTTCCGCTGCGCTGGATGCCGTCGAAGCTGGCGTCGATGATGAAGGTGTAGCTGAGGACCACATCTTTCTTGAACCAGCCTGCGAGGGTGTCGATAGAGATGCACTGATTGAGGATCTTCTCAGCGTCGCCGCCTTTGAGGTCGATGCCGGAAGGTAGTGTGCCGGTCTTGCTGCGGAAAGCGCGAATCTTGCTTACATCGATGCCGCTGGGCATGAGGTAGGGTTTGAACTTCTCGTCGCCGATGCCGTGGCCGGCATAATATATAATGATATGCACATCGCCGCTCTGGGCTTTGATGATGTCCTTCAGCCAATGGATGCCTTCGTCATAGATTTCCTGACGGCCGGCGTTGTGGAGCACCTTGACGTGGCGTGTGGGGATGCCGAGGGTGTGGACAAAGTATTGATGTAGCACGTCGCCGTCGTTGCTGGCGTAGTCGCAGTTGGGGAGGGGGGCGGTGTATTCCTCGTCGGCGATGATGAGGGCATAGGTCTTACTGTTGCTGTTCTCTTCGATGGAGGGGATGTTGAAATCGACATATTCGTCGTTCAGCAAGGCTGCCTCCATGTTTTTGGCGGTTTCGTCGAAAGCGCCGTGAACGACAATCTGCAGGCTGCTGCGACGGTAGTGGGGGCCCTTCATGTCGAAGCACTGAGTGGTGTAGAGGTATTCGTTCTCCATGCGTTTGAGGTTGGAGATGTTCTCGCTGAGATAGTGGTGTGCGCTCTGTGCACGGAGGTAAGCCAGCTGCGCGTTGGTGGTGATGCCCTCCTTCTGATCGACGGAGATGCGGACATTCTCGTCGTTGAAGATGGCGGGCATGTAGCGGAAGTCGCCGTACTCGCCGTTGTAGGGGAGGTGTGTGATTTCGGCGGCGTCGGTGGTGGAGTTGATGGTGATGGTAGCCTTGCGGCCTGCGGCGAAGATGTCGGAGAGGTCGTTCTCGATCATCGATTTGGTGATGTTGCAGATGGCGCGGCAGGAGTTGGAGGTGTTCCAAAGGTAAGCGCCGGAGGGGTAGTCGTCCTCGGTGCCCTCGAAGTGGTGGCAGTTGTAGGAGATGTTATAGACATAGTTGATTTCGGGAATGCCGTCCTCGGTGGTGTCCTCTCTTACATCAGCCGTCACGCGGACGAAGGTCTCGTCATAGAGCTTTTCTGCGTTGGGCAGGTTGATGAGCATCTGTTGGATCTGTTTGTTCATCTGCTTTTCCGTCTGCTGGACATTTTGGCGAAGGCGCTTGATGATGAAGGTGTGGATGTCGTCGTTGTACTGATGTTCGCTCTGAGGCATCACGGAAGGGTTTTGGGCGTGGACGCTCAAAGAAAGAGACAGAGCCATAAGTCCGAAAAAGACGATACGGCTTTTGCTGAAAATGTTCGTTTTCATTGCGCAATGAATATTATATTTCAAAATGCAAAATTATATTTTTTTATTTGAACAAAGAGAGCCGTTTTTAAAAAAAAATCAACGAAGAAATGTGAATAAACCTATTGTGTTGATAATTAGTTGAGAATAGAGAGTTGAGAATAGAGATTTGTTGTTGCGAGAGCTGCCGACAAAGGTATGGGCAATGCTTTTGAGGGTTAGGGGACTGCCCCGAGGGAGGGGGCAGTCCTCATTCTTTAGGGGGGCGTCATTCCGCTGATGTCAGTTTATCTCAGCGTGACGACTTTCTGTGCAGGGAGGCCGTCAACGACAACCAGATAGACTCCAGAGGAGGGCATCATGGCGTTGAAGAGGTCCTCGCGGCAAAGGGTGCTGGACAGGAGGCGTCCTGTGATGTCGTATATTTCGACTGTTCGATTTTCGACTCCGGAGATGCTGATGACGTTGCCGGGGAGCGAAGCTATGGTGAAGCTGTGGCGGAGCTGGTCTATGCCTTGTGGCTGGTTAGCGGCGAAGTTGGCGACGTAGGTGGCGTTGGCGGTGACGGTGATGGTGCGTGGGTTGGCGGTGCTGCCGTCGTTCCACTG